>JAJFGP010000100.1 GCA_021776055.1 Kiloniellaceae bacterium | reverse complement strand
CCGGAGAACTTTCACCTTCGTTCAGTCGCCGACGCTGTAAAAGCAGGTATCCGAATGGGCGGAGGCACGCCCTGTCAATTTAACACTTTCCATGTCACGGACAGCGAGACCTTTGCCTCGGTCGGCATGCGCTATGTGCTGCCAAGTCGTGACGTCGTGGCCGATATGATCGAGTTGATGGTCGAGGGTCATCGCTTTGATGCGATGGTCCTGATCGGTTCTGGAGACAAAGTTGTGCCAGGGATGGTGATGGCCGCTAGTCGTCTCGACTTGCCCGCGATTATGATCTATGGCGGACCGACGGCTGCCGGCGTTTATAATGGAGAGAAGGTGTTCCTGGAGACGGTTTACGACGCGGTAGGCGAGCATATTCGCGGAAAGATCTCACGGGAAGACCTTAAGGGACTCGAAGATCATCATTTCCCGTTCAGTGGCGCCTGCGATACAGCGACCTCAGGCAACACCGCCGGTATCTACACCGAAGCGCTTGGCTTGGCGCTGTCCGGCTCCGGGACGCTCCCGGCCGGTAGCAACTATCAGCTTCGTGCTGCTAAATATACGGGTATGCGGATTATGGAACTGCTGAAGGACGATATCCGCCCATCAAAGATCCTGACCAAGCAGGCGTTCGAGAACGCTATGCGCGTCGGCCTGGCGGTAGGCGGTTCCACCAATATGGTACTGCACACCATTGCCATGGCCAAGGAGGCCGGCATCGATATCAATTTTGATACGTGGGATGCCCTTAGCCGGACGACCCCGACATTGGTCAAACTTGCGCCTTCCGGTCCTTGGGGTGTAACCGAGCTCGGCGATGCGGGTGGCGTACCGGCGGTAATGAAATCACTTGATAAGCAGCTCAACAAAGACTGTTTGAGTGTCTCTGGACAGACCGCTGGTGAAATAGCTGATCAAGCGGCAAACCGGAACGTGGAATGTATCCATCCGGCCTCGGACCCGGTCGAGCCCGAGGGCGCCATCTTTATTCTGAAGGGTTCACTGGCCCCTGGCGGTGCCGTCGTCAAGGCGTCCGGTGTTGCCAAAGGCATGTGGAACGTGACGCTCAAGGCGCGCGTGTTCGAGGACGAAGAAGCGGCAATCGATGCGATCCGGGGAGGCCAGATCGAGCCCGGCACATGCATTGTTATCCGTAACGAAGGCCCAAAAGGTGGACCCGGTATGCGCGAAATGCTTGGCGCGACCTCGGCTGTTATGGGGGCTGGGCTCGGCGACTCTTGTGCTCTCGTGACTGACGGTCGTTTCTCAGGTGCGACCCACGGCCCTGCAATCGGGTATCTGACGCCCGAAGCCGCCCACGGCGGGCCCATAGCGATCGTTCAGGACGGTGATGAAATAGCCATCGATCTTGAGAATCGGACGCTCGATCTTCTGGTGGCATCGGAAGAAATAGAGCGCCGTTTTGAGCGCTATGAGCCGCCCGCACCCAGGGTAACGCGCGGTTACCTTAAATTCTACGCAGACCACGTGGCGCCGGCATCCGAAGGTGCCGTTATGCCGCGCTGAAAACGGAGAGAGTCAAATGACGATAAAGGGTGCTAAACCTGAATGGCTCACATTTGACTGTTATGGAACCCTCATCCAGTGGGATGAGGGTCTGCTGGCGGCGGTCGAGAAAATTCTGGCCCGTCACAGTGGCTCGGGTGTCGATCCTGGTACACTTATCGAGATCTATGACAAGTACGAGCACGAACTTGAACAAATGCCACCCCACAGGTCGTTCCGGAATGTCGCCGGAACGGGATTGCGGATGGCCATGGAGGAGCTGGGGCTCGCTTATGAACCGTCCGACATCGAAATTCTGACTTCGAGTATCGCCGCGATGCCGCCGTTCCCCGAAGTCGTGGATGCACTTGGTGAATTGAAGCGAAGTGGATTCAAGCTTTGCATTATCTCGAACACGGACGACGACATCATCGAAGGGAATGTGGCGCAGATGGGCGGCCACATTGACCGCGTGATCTCAGCGCAACGAGCGCAGGCGTATAAGCCTTCTTGGGAAATATTTGAATATGCCCATTGGGCTATGAGCACGACCAAGAACGACATTGTTCACGTCTGTGCAAGCCCTCATCTCGACCTCGCGGCCGCGCGCGACATGGGCTTTCGGTGTATCTGGATCAACCGCGGCACCGGTCGAAAGCCGCTTGACGACTACACCCCGGATCAGGAATTTCAGACTCTCGATCGAGTGCCAGAGTATTTTCGGACAATCGGCTGGATGTGAGAATTGATCACTACCGAAAGTCGTCTGGGCATATAGAGCAGTAGTTACAGATGGTCGAGGGTTCAAGTTTTTGCCGAAGAAATGCGCTTTTGGACAAGCTTGGGCCATTATGCCGCTGCTTGGAAAAGATCCTGCTGATATCGTTGGTTGCGTGCCCCCGCAACCAACATCTTCTGAATGGAATCCGGTTTGAACCGAGTGGACAACCTCCTGAGACTTCGCAGCTAGCCCATCGATCTCGTCCCTATCTGTAGGCAACTTAGTTGTCTGTATGACCTGCCTCCTCAAGAACTCACACTGAGTGACCAGTTCTGGGGGCAGGTCAAACCCCATAGGCCCGTAGGTTCAAATTACGCTCCACATCGGCTGTTGTTTGCCCGGTCTCTAACGCCTCCGCCGGATTGTCTGATTGCGATGCGTCCAGCCAATCACCTGGAGAAGTCGTGTCGGCCGTGTCGGGAGGGCAGGGCATTGCGCACAACATCACATATAGTGTTATGATTTGCCTCATTTTCAGGCGCGCGCCGCGCCATGCAGTCAAATGCAGGACGGTGGCAGGACAATGGTGGTTACCTACGATCCGCTACTAGTGACGCTATCCATAGTGATAGCGATACTGGGCTCCTACACGGGGTTGCGGTTAGCGCGGCGGGTGGTGCCGGAGACGGGGCCGGTCCGCAAGGCCTTCTTGTCCGGGGCGGCGGTAATCATCGGCGGCGGGATTTGGTCCATGCATTTCGTCGGCATGTTGGCTGCCCAAATGCCGGAACCCATTACCTACGACGTCCTCTGGACCCTGATTTCGGCCTTGGTGGCCATTCTGGTGACTGGGCTCGGTCTGTTCATCGCTAGTTTCGGCGCGTTGACACCGCGAAAACTGGCAGCGGCTGGGTTGCTTATGGGCCTGGGGATTTCCACCATGCACTACGTGGGAATGGCGGCGGTACGGGCGAACGTCGTCATGGACTATGCTGGTGGTCTCGTCGTCTTGTCGGTCCTGATCGGCATTTGCGCTTCGGCTTTGGCCCTTTGGCTGGCGTTCAGCCAGTTGGGCCCGCGGCAAACCGTTGCCGCCGCCGTCGTCATGGCGCTGGCGATTTCGGGCATGCACTACACGGCCATGGCCGCGATGTCGCTGTCTTCGACCCCGGTCATCGTCGACTATGCCGCGCCCGCCTTGAGCCCACACATTCTGGCCATTGTTGTCGCGGTTACAGCGTTTCTCATTTTCGGCTTCACGCTTCTCGTCGCTTTGCCGGATCGGCCGCAGGATGCTGCGGTACAAACGGAGGTCGACGGCACGGAGACTCTTGATAATCAGGCGCTTGTGAGCCCCACTCCAGCACCGGGCAATCTGGCGAGGCTGCCGGTGCAGAAGAACAAGGCGACCTTGCTCCTGGATCTGCGGGACATTGTCAGCATTCAGGCTGAGGCCCACTATACGCGCGTCTACGATGGCCAGGAGAGCTATTTCTGCTCGATTTCGCTTTCCGAGCTCGAAAACCGGCTGGATCCGGCCACTTTTTTGCGGGTGCACCGCAGTCACATTGTCAACCTCGACCACGCTAAATCCCTGGAGCGGCGTAAAGAGCAGGCGCTAGTTCGCCTCGATACCGCTTCCGCCCCTAGTGTGCCGGTCAGCCGTCGCAACGTCTCCAAGCTTCGTACGGCACTTGGCTTATAGCCCTCGGTGCGCCATTCGTGCGCGATAACCGTCGTTCGTGCATGTCATGGTCCGCTGGCGCGGTTCCACTGGCGGCCTGTAAGGGCTGAGGTATCCTCCAAATTAGGTCCGGCGGAAGTGTAGCCAGGACATCGGCCGGGTACCCACACGAGCATCCGGTCCAAAAAAACGACAAGCTGGCGTGGCACTGTGCGTGTCCAGCGGCAACAGGCTTTTTTGGGAGGATACCGTGATTCCGGGAGCATTCGAATATCACCGGCCGGGCTCGGTCGACGAGGCCGTGACCCTGCTGACCCAACATGGCGATGAGGGACGGGTGGTCGCTGGAGGGCATAGCTTGATCCCAATGATGAAGCTGCGTCTGGCCGTGCCGACGCATTTGATCGATTTGGGTAGTGTCGCTGACCTCAAGGATATCAAAGCGGTTGGCCCGGTGATCGAAATTGGCGCCATGACCACTCAGCACGATCTTATTGCCTCCGACCTGTTAGCAGGGGCCTGCCCGATCCTGCGAGAGGTGGCGCTGACCATCGCCGATCCGCAGGTGCGCTATTGCGGCACCGTGGGAGGTAATGTCGCCAACGGCGATCCGGGTAACGACATGCCAGCGGTGATGCAGTGCCTAGACGCGAGCTTTTTGCTTCGCGGCCCCAAGGGTGACCGGCAGGTGACGGCGCGAGCCTTCTACGAGGCGGCCTACTTCACTGCCCGTGCGGATGACGAGATACTGACCTCAATCAGCATCCCCGCGCCGGCAACCGGCCATGGTTACGCTTATGAAAAGCTGAAACGTAAAGTTGGCGATTACGCCATCGCGGCGGCGGCTGTGGTTCTGACCATGGAGGGCGGCACCTGCAAAAATGCTGCGGTCGCGTTGACCAACGTCGGCGATACCCCGATCTACGTTGAAGCCGCGGGCACGAGCCTGGTCGGCACCCCTGTTGACGATGGGGTGATTGCCAAGGCCGTTGCGGCGGCCAAGGCGGCGGCACAACCGGCTGCCGACATGCGCGGTCCGAAAGAGTACCGGGCGCATGCGGCCGGGGTCATGGTCGACCGGGCGATTAAGCGGGCCTTGGCTCGCGCCAAGGGCTGATTGGGAGGCTTGAATAAAATGAATAAGACAGCCGTAAAAATGACGGTCAATGGTCAAGCAGTCGAGGGTAAGGCAGAGCCACGCCTCCTGCTGATCCACTTTCTGCGCGATGAGTTGGGCCTGACCGGTCCGCACGTTGGTTGCGAGACCTCGCATTGCGGTGCTTGTACCGTCGATCTCGATGGAAAATCGGTGAAGAGTTGCACGGTTTTCGCTGTGCAGGCCGAGGGCGCCAACATCACCACGGTTGAGGGCATGGCCAATGCGGATGGGTCGCTCTCGGCCCTGCAGGAGGGTTTCATGCAGGAGCATGGCCTGCAGTGCGGCTATTGCACGCCAGGCATGATCATGCGTGCCCACCGCCTGCTGCAGGAAAACCCGAATCCTAGCGAGGCCGAGATTCGCATGGGGATTGCCGGCAACCTCTGCCGTTGCACCGGGTATCAAAACATCGTCAAAGCGGTGCGTTATGCCGCCGATAAGCTGAACGGGCAACGGGAGGCCGCGGAATAATGAGCGACACAACAGAAATGACCTTGGAGCAACGTGAGGCGACCATCGGCGGCATCGGTTGTTCGCGCCGGCGCAAGGAGGATATCCGCTTCATTCAAGGCAAGGGCAACTACGTCGATGACGTCAAGTTGCCCGGACAAGTGTTCGGCGATTTCGTGCGCAGTCCGCATGCCCACGCCCGGATCAAGTCGATCGATACGGAAAAATCCAAGGCCTTGCCAGGCGTGCTCGCGGTGCTGACCGCGGACGACTTGAAACCGCTTAATCTGCATTGGATGCCGACCTTGGCCGGCGACAGCCAGGCAGTACTGGCCGACGAGAAAGTGCATTTTCAGAACCAGGAAGTGGCCTTCGTGATCGGCGAGGACCGCTATGCCGTTTCGGATGGCGTTCAGGCGGTCGAGGTCGACTACGAGGATCTGCCGGCGCTGGTTGACCCCAAGCGGGCTCTGGCGAAGGATGCTCCGGTTCTCCGCGAGGATGTTGCGGCCAAAGACAACGTGGGCCAAGGGCCGCGCAAACACCCGAACCACATTTTCACCTGGGATATAGGTGACAAAGGCGAAACCGACCAGGCATTCTCCGGCGCCGCCGTGACAGTGAAAGAGGAGATCTTCTATCACCGCGTTCATCCGTGTCCGCTGGAGCCGTGCGGCTGTGTCGCCTCCATGGACAAGATCAAGGGCGAGCTGACGCTATATGGAACCTTCCAGGCGCCGCATGTGATCCGCACGGTCGTCTCTCTCATCTCCGGTCTGCCGGAACACAAGATCCGGGTGATCGCCCCGGACATCGGTGGCGGCTTTGGCAACAAGGTTGGCGCTTATGCAGGATACGTCTGTGCCACGGTGGCCACGATTGTACTCGGTCGCCCGGTGAAATGGGTGGAGAGCCGCATCGACAATCTCTCGACCACATCGTTCGCCCGCGATTATCACATGACCGGCGAACTGGCGGCGGACAAGGACGGGCGCATCACGGGTTTGCGCGTCAATGTGTTGGCGGATCACGGTGCTTTCAACTCGCACGCCCAGCCGAGCAAATGGCCGGCAGGCTTTTTTAACATCGTTACCGGCAGCTATGACATCCCGGCGGCGTATGTCTCGGTGGATGGGGTCTATACCAACAAGGCGCCGGGCGGCGTGGCCTATCGCTGCTCGTTCCGGGTGACCGAGGCATCCTACCTTATCGAGCGCATGATCGACGTGCTCGCGCAGAAGGTGGGCGTCGACAAGGCCGAAATTCGCTTACGCAACTTCGTCAAGCCGGAGCAGTTTCCGTACAAATCCTGTCTCGATTGGGAATACGACAGTGGCGACTATCACACCGCGCTCAACAAGGTGTTGGACGCCGTTGGTTACAAGGCGCTACGTGAGGAGCAAGCAGAGAAACGCAAGCGCGGCGAGCTGATGGGAATCGGTTTCGCTACCTTCACGGAAATCGTTGGCGCCGGCCCGTCGCGCAACTGCGATATCCTGGGAATCGGCATGTTCGATTCCTGCGAGATCCGCATCCATCCGACGGGTAGCGCCGTCGCTCGCCTGGGCACGAAGTCGCAAGGACAGGGGCACGAAACTACCTACGCCCAGATCATCGCGACCGAACTTGGCCTGCCGTCCGACGATATCACGGTGGAGGAGGGGGATACCGACACCGCTCCCTACGGTCTCGGGACTTATGGTTCGCGCTCGACCCCCGTAGCGGGCGCGGCGGCGGCGCAAGCGGCGCGCAAAATCAGGGCCAAGGCCCAGAAGATCGCCGCCCATATGCTCGAGGTCGCGGAAGGCGATCTGGAGTGGGAGATCGACCGCTTCAAAGTTAAAGGTTTGCCGGAAAAGACGGCTACCATGAAGCAGATCGCATTCGCGGCATACCAGAGCGTGCCTGAGGGTCTCGAGCCTGGCTTGGAGGCGGTCAACTACTACGATCCGCCCAACTTCACCTATCCCTTCGGCGCGTACCTCTGTGTCGTCGATGTCGACCGCCTCACCGGCGAGGTCAAGGTGCGGCGCTTCTATGCCCTGGACGATTGCGGCACACGCATTAATCCCATGATCATCGAGGGTCAGGTGCACGGCGGCTTGGCCGAGGCCTTCGGCATTGCCATGGGCCAGGAACTCACCTTTGACGAGAACGGCAACATACAGGGCGCCAGTCTAATGGATTATTTCCTGCCGACGGCGGTGGAAACGCCGGTCTGGGAAACCGATCATACTGTCACCCCCTCGCCGCACCACCCCATCGGCGCCAAGGGCGTGGGCGAAAGCCCCAACGTCGGCGGTGTCTCGGCCATCAGCAATGCCGTGGTAGATGCTTTCGCGCATCTGGGCGTCACCCACATGCCCATGCCGCATACGCCGTGGCGAGTGTGGAAACAGTGCGAGGCCCTGGGTATCGGTGAATGAGCCGAGCCGGAGAAAATGGGCACTGGCATGGCATTGGGTCGCGAGGAGGTTCTTAAACGGCTGGGCGCGGTCGGCTATGTCGCCGACCCACAACTAGCCACGGCTATTGTCCTGATGCAGCAGCTGGCCCGACCGCTGTTGATCGAAGGCGAGGCCGGCGTGGGCAAGACCGAGGTGGCCAAGGCCCTGGCCGCGGTCTTTGCGGCGCCCCTGATCCGCCTGCAATGCTACGAGGGGTTGGATGCCAACGCTGCCGTCTACGAATGGGATTATCAGCGGCAGCTTTTGGCCATCAAAATCTGGGAAAGCGAGGACCGCACCGCCGAGGAGAAGGAGCGGCACATCTTCGACGAAGATTTTCTCCTCAAGCGGCCGCTGCTCAAGGCCATCACCATGGATAAACCGCCGGTCCTTCTGGTCGACGAGATCGACCGGGCCGATGAGGAATTCGAAGCCTATCTCTTGGAAGTGCTCTCCGACTTCCAGATCAGCATTCCCGAACTCGGCACCGTCACAGCAACCGCGATTCCCTATGTGGTGTTGACCTCCAATAGCACGCGCGAACTTTCCGATGCGTTGCGCCGGCGCTGCCTCTATCACTACGTCGATCTTCCCAGCGAAGCCAAGGAACTGCGGATCGTCGCTGCCCGTCTGCCGGGTATCGAAGGCGCGCTGGCCGCACAGGTCGTTCGTTTCGTGCAGGCGCTACGCAAGGAGGATTTGCGTAAGAAACCGGGGGTGGCAGAGACGCTGGATTGGGCGGCGGCGCTCATGGGTCTCGGGGTGAAGGACCTACGCGAGGAGCCCGAGGCGTTGCACGAAAGCCTTATGTGCCTTTTGAAGACGCAGGAAGATCAGGCCGCCGTGCCCATCGAAGTGGTCGAGCGCCTGGCCGGCAAGGCGGGATGACCGGCGCCGTCGCCATCCTCAGGCCGCAGGACGGCGGCCGGATGCCGGCCCGGCGGTTCGTCGGCTTCATGCGCGTTCTGCGCGACAACGGCTTTCCGGTGGGCTTGCGAGAAACCATCGACGGCCTGCGCGTGGCGCGCCAGGCCGATCTGGCCCGGCGCGAGCCGCTGCGCTGGGCCCTCCGCAGTTTGCTGTGCGCCTCGCGCACCGATTGGCGGCGCTTCAATGAGATCTTCGATCTGTACTGGCGCGGTCACGGGCAGTTACGGGCGGCGCAAGTGAGCGGCCACAGTTCTCGGACAGCGCCACCGGAGAGAAGTGATTCGGAAGGGCGCGCCGGCCCAACGTTCGGTACCGACCCCGGCCAAGACGCGGAGGCCGAGGGGGGCGAGGGGCGGCGCAGCGGTGCCAGCAGTGCGGAGTCCCTTGCGGCGACCGACCTACGCCATATAAATGATGCAGGTGAACTAGCCCGCATCAACGATCTCACAGAGCGCCTTGCCTCCCGCATGAAATACCGCCTGACTCGGCGCGAGCGGCAGCGCCGCCGTGGCCGCCGGCTCGACTTGCGCAAAGTGATCCACCGCTCGATCCGATTTGGCGGCACGCCGATGCAACTAGCCTACCGCATGCGTTGGCCAAAGCCGCTGCGCTTGGTGGTCATTCTCGATGCGAGCGGCTCCATGAGCTTGTACAGCACCTTCTTCGTCCGCTTTATCCGCGGCGTTCTCGACAATTTTCGTGAGGCCGAGGCCTTCGTGTTTCATACGCGCCTTATCCACATCAGCGCTGCGATGCGCGAACGCGATACCGAGAAGGCGCTGGAACGCATGGCGCTGATGGCGGCGGGCTGGGCCGGCGGCACGCGTATCGGCGATAGCCTGGCGGCCTTCAACCGCAATTATGCCGCGAGTGTCATCAACAGCCGCACGGCGGTGATGATTGTCAGCGACGGCTACGACACCGGTGCGCCTGAGATCTTGAACGCGGAGATGGCGCGCCTGAAGCGGCGGGCCAAGCGGATTGTCTGGCTCAATCCAATGCTTGGCTGGCGTGACTACGCCCCGGTCGCTCAGGGTATGGCGGCGGCGCTGCCGCATGTCGACCTGTTTGCGCCGGCACACAATCTGGAAAGCTTGGCGGCGCTCGAACCCTATCTGGCGAAACTATGAGGGCGAGCCCCTAGGAGCGGCCCATGAAGCAGCATCCGGAAGACATCATCGACTGCATGGCGCGCATGAAGGGCGATGGTCAGCCCTTCGCCCTGGCTACTGTCGTGCGTACCGAGGATGCCACCGCCGCCAAGGCCGGCGCCAAGGCGGTGGTGCGCGCCGATGGCACGGTGGTTGGCTGGATCGGCGGTGGCTGCACCCTGGGGGCGGTTCGTAAGACAGCGGCGCAGGTGTTGTCCGACGGGCAGGCGCGGCTGATCCGCGTCCGTCCCAAGGACCGCTTGGTAGATGAGCCGGCCGAGGCAGGGGTCGAGTTGCACAAGAACGCTTGCCCGAGCGGTGGTACCGTCGAGGTCTTCGTCGAGCCGATCCTGCCGCACCCGGCCTTGATTGTGGCCGGTGGCTCGCCGGTGGCTCGCGCTTTGGCCGAGCTGGGTCGCGGTGCCGGCTTTGCTATAACCGTGGCGGCTTTGCCCGAAGATCAGGCCGGGTTTACCGAAGTGGATGCCCGTATTGATGGTTTCGATCTGACCCAGGTGCCGGTTGTTGGAACTGGTTACGTGGTGGTGGCAACCCAAGGCAAACGTGACCGCGAGGCGCTGGCTGCCGCCCTGTCGTGCGGGGCGCCTTACGTCGCTTTTGTTGGTAGCCGCAAGAAGACGGCGACACTGCGGGAGGCGTTGCTTCAATCGGGCTTACCGGCGGAGCAGATCAATGCTCTGCGCGCTCCCGCCGGCCTCGACATTGGCGCCGCGACACCGGAAGAGATCGCCCTTTCGATCCTGGCCGAGATTGTCCAGGAGCGGCGCTTGGCCACCCGTTCGGCCCAGCCACCCGCCGTTCAAATCGAAGAGCTTGAGGGCGGCAGTATGGAGAGCCGTATCGTCTCGCCCGTTCTGGGCGCCTGCCACGGCAACGACGGGCGGCATTGAACAACACTTACGGTTTTAGGAGAGATCGACAGTGGACATGACTGGAGAGGCACAGATCGCCGCGCCGCGCGAGCGGGTCTATGCGGCTCTCAACGATATTGAAATTCTTCGGCAATCTATCCCTGGGTGCGAGGCGATAGAATGGGTCTCAGACAACGAGATGACGGCGACGGTGGTTGCCAAGGTCGGTCCGGTGAAAGCCAAGTTCGTCGGCAACGTCACCTTGTCGGATCGTAACCCGCCAGAGGGCTATATCATCAGCGGCGAGGGCAAAGGTGGTGCGGCGGGTTTCGCCAAAGGCGGCGCTACGGTACGCTTGGTGACGAATGGATCGGGAACCCTGATGACATACCAGGTCACCGCCAATGTAGGCGGTAAACTGGCGCAGCTCGGTGGCCGTCTCATTGATGGTACGGCCAAAAAGATGGCCGACCAGTTTTTCTCCAATTTTGGTGAGATCGTTGGTACTGACGCTGGCGAAGCGCCACCGGCGCAAGATCAACGCCCCTCCGAGGCGGGCGGTGAGAAACGCATAGGTCGGTTGGTCTGGATCGGCGCGGCCGTTGTTCTCATCATTCTCTCGGCCCTGCTGCTCCTTCGTGGCTAGCGGAAAGTAAATGTAGAAGGTTGCCTGCCCTACGCCTCTATGAAGAAACTCCACCTACATCTGTCTTTGGACCATCACGCCGCTGCTTGGAAAAGCCTCTGCTGATATCGTTTGTTGCCTACCCCCGCAACCACCTTTATTTGCGAAAGCTCCAAGCCCCTGTTTTGTGGGGGCTTTTTGCTTTTTTGACCGGTCGCGAGCGTCATGATGCCGGCGAAAATTCTCTAAAAAATTATACGTAGCAAATAGGTGGCAAGAGAGAATGAAATGCGGGGCAGTGGCGGACGCACTCTCGTCGAGCCAATCATGGGATTGACGGCTCGTTTCTTGCTGTCGGGGGATTTTGCTTCGCCGCTCACAGCCAAAAGAGTTCGAGTATAGACCCGGTCTGCCAGCAGCGGTGCGGCCTGTCTCCCAAATGTGGTCCGTTTTGAATGTTGGTGTTCCGACGGTTTGAAGCGCTTGGGTTTGGTGGTCCGTTTGTTTTCGTTTGACACCGCCGGCAGATCCGATCAGAGGGCGCTAGTCCGGGCGGGCTCGTCCCTATGATGAGGTGTCCTTGTCGATGACGACATGCAGTGCGGCCGGCGGCTTGATGTGAAGATCGCGCTGCGGGTAGGGAATCTCGATGCCGTGTTCATGGAATTTTTCCCACACGCTTAGGAGTATTTCGCTTTTTATGTTCGAGACGCCATTCTGTGGATCGTTGATCCATATGCGCATCTCCAGATCAACCGAGCTGTCTCCGAATCTCTTTACGAGAACGTTCGTCTTAGGCTCCTTGAGTATGCGTTTCGCTTCCTTGGCGGCTTCGAAGCAAAGTTCGATGGCTTTGTGAGGATCGGAATTGTACGAAATGCCAACGGGTATTTTTAGGCGCACTTGATCGTTGCTGTAGGACCAGTTCACAACCTGTTGTGTAATGAGGTCCTCGTTCGGGACAAGCCACTCCGTACCATCGCGCGTCACGATGGACGCGTATCGGGCACCAAGCGAATTGATCCAACCGAAAGTCTCGCCGAGCGAGATCACGTCACCGGGCTTGATGGATTTGTCGAGCAAGATGATGACGCCGCTTATCAGGTTGGATACGATCTTCTGCAGACCAAAACCGATTCCGACACCTATGGCACCGCCAAATACCGCAAAGGCCGTCAGGTCTATGCCGACGCTGGACAGCGACACGACAATGGCAATGGTGATCAGCACAATCTTGAGCAGTTTTACGAATAAGACCTGGATTGCGGGGGTCAAATTCGACACCTGGGTAATGCGGCGCTCCATGACCCGTGCGCATATTGTTGCCGCCCAAAGAAGAACGACGAGCGACAAAACACCTTTGATGACAAGCAATGCTGAAACGCGCAAACCGCCAAGGGTGATCGCAAGACCGTCTAAGACGGCGGCCGTGTCATCCAGGAGATCGACAATGCTGAGCGCCGCAATCGCCCAGGCGATCACAGCGACCGCTTTTGACCAAGCCGGGTCTCGTATGAGACCGGAACTCAATGCGATGATTATCCAGGCGGTGAGGAGGCTGACCGTAATTCGCATCAGGTCGTGCGGCCAGTCAGCTTGATTTGCGACCAGGAAAGCGACCCATTGAAGTCCAAGCCAAATGGCTGGAAGGGCCAGCGGCGTAAGGTTCTTGACGACCTTAACGTATATGCGTTCAAGCGAGCGTTTTCGACCTAGGCGGCCCAAATAGCCTCGTGCGGCCGGTGCCGAAAACCGCGCAACCAGGAACAGTGCAACGATGACGATGAATTGTATCAGGTTTGCCCAAACTAGAACGTTCGTTCGTATCCAGCCCTCTGCGTCCTGAAAAAGACTTTGCCAGATTTCTGGGTTTACTAAATTTTCCATGGGTCAACGGGCCCGAATTGTTGCAGGTTTATTCGGAGATTCAGATCAAACGCAACCGCCGAAGAACGATAAATTCTATCGCGCCCAGAAGGGGAATCAGGATCGCGATTGCCGCAAAGGCCCACGTTGTTTCGGTGCCGGGCATCCCCGCGACGTTAATTCCGAACAGACCTGTTAGAAGGCTGGGCGGAAGCAAGATAGCTGAAACCACCGTAAGCAAATACATGGTCCGGTTCATTTGGTCGCTAAGCCGATTGTTGAGCTCGTCCTGCGCGATCGCCGCACGCTCACGAATCGAGTCCAGATCTTCAACAAAACGCAGTGTTCGATCCGCGATTTCTCGTAGGTACGCTCTATCGAGGTCCTTCAGCCAAGGAACATGTTCGGTCTGAAAACGAGACATTGCGTCGCGCTGTGGCGCAAGGTATCGACGGTAGTTGATGGCATGTTGCCGGATGTCCTGAAGGTTACGACGTAGCGCCGCGCTTGTGTTGCTTAGGAGTTCGCTTTGTAGGAGGTCGACCTTGTCATCGAGATCATTGATTATCGGTACCATAGGTTGAAGGAGGCGGTCGGCTACTTCAGACAGAAAGTCACTTGAATCTTTTGGCCCGCGACCGGCAGCGATCAGGTCTCCGATTTCCGTTCCTGCCATAAGCCTTCGACGCCTCAGTGTCAGTATCCGATTTGAGTCAATAAGCATATGTAACCCAACCATGTCATCGGGTTGATCGCTGGGATTGAGATTTACGCCACGCATAATAACCATGAGCCCATCATTGATTCGCTGCACGCGCGGGCGGTTTGCAGTGGGCATTAAAAGTGTCTCACTGGTTGCCGGATCGATACCTATCGAGCCGGCGACCCAGTCTTTGGCTCGCTCGCCGGTCCGATCCAAATGCACCCATAATACGCCGTCGTCGGGTTTCCATTCCCGGATACCGTTCCAGTCGATTTGTTTGCCCCCGCCCTTGCCATCCAGGATGTAGGCAAATAGTAATCCATCGCTCTCGTCCATTGGTCGCTACCTCGCATTCTGACTGTGCGGAAGGCTTTGTTGTATGGTTTGTCAACCGTGGTGAGCTACAAGCTCAACACAGGCCCAGCACGATTTCATGGTACCTCGTTGACACTTCGGTCAAGGCTTCGCTGGCTCCGCAGATGCGCGCTCCAACTTTGCGCCTCGACAAAAATTCTCCGGATGTTGGGCCATTCCGCCCGTATGCGGTCTTCAAGCTCGGAAATGGCGGATTCGACGGCCCCGGCAGTAAGGCTATCGTCAAAATCTAGGCTGATGGTCAGCAGGACGTCCTGCGGTCCTAGATACATTGTAAGCGCCTCATTGACGCGCTCGACGCCCGGTGTGCGCAGTGCAGAGGCCTTTATCTTCTCGATCGTTTCAGGTCGCATACCCTCCCCGATGAGCAAGCCTTTGCATTCATATGCTAGCAGAACAGCGGTTGCGCCGAGAATTAGGCCGATAACGATCGAGGCGATGGCATCAAAGATTGGGGCGGCAAAGACATCGCCCAACAAGATGCCCACAAACGCAACGATTAATCCCAATATGGCGGCGGTATCTTCGAACAGGACGGTAAAGATGGTGGGATCTTTGCTAAAGTGCACGGCTTCAAAATAGGTGTGTCGTCCCTTGGTTTTGCGAAACTCCTTGAAAGCGACAGACCAAGCGGCAGCTTCAAAGACTATGGCAACGGAAAGAACAATGTAATTTATGTGGGGGCTCGAGATTGAGTGCGGCGAGAGCAACTTGCTCAAGCCCTCGTACATGGATATGCCCGCGCCTACCGCAAAGATTAGAATCGCGACAAGAAAAGTCCAAAAATAGAGCTCCATGCTGTAGCCGAAGGGATGGGTATCATCCGCCGGCCGGGTCGCGCGCTTCATACCGTAGAGCAGGAGCACTTGATTACCGGTGTCCACGACAGAGTGAATGGCTTCGCTCAACATGGCCGAGCTACCGGTCAGCCCTGCCGCCACAAATTTCGTAATGGCGATGAGGCCATTGCCCGCCAGTGCGGCGTAGATCACTTTCTTGGAAGACTGCAGCGACATGATTATTCCACTAATTGAACGGAATGTGACGATAGCACTGGATCGAGCGGAGCTTTTTGGGAGGAAATCGCCATCGCGTTCTTCCGTCCCCAGACCCGCAGGTGTGAGGGTTCCGCCCGATTTGCTCTGACAAGACCCCGATACGGGGCTCAAGTTTTTGCTGCGGTTCATTCAGGCGCCCATGCTGCGACTCTTTCCCGTTCATCACAGCATGCCGGCGAAAATGGTGGCTAGGCCCAAGAACGAGAAAAAGCCAGCAATGTCGGTAACCGTGGTCAAGATGATGGAGGAGGACTGAGCCGGATCCTGGCCGAGTTTTGTGAGAACGATGGGCACCAAGGCACCCGCGAACCCGGCGGATACCATCGCCAGAACCATGGCCATCGCGATGACCAGGACAAGGCCAAACGAGCCACTCCAGAAATAGACGCCGATCCCACACGTGGCCGCGACGGCCAAACCGTTTATGAACCCCACATTGACTTCCTTAAGTGTGACGCGGAACCATTGGTGGATCGTGATCTCGCGCAGAGCTAGCCCGCGCATCGTCACGGCTAGGGCCTGTGCCCCCGCGTTGCCGGATTGGCCGGCAACGACGGGGAGCAGCACGGCCAGAGCGGTGAACCTGGCGATCGTATCCTCGAACAGCCCAACCACTGCCGCGGCCATGAATGCTGTCAAAAGGTTGATTTCCAACCACGGTAGGCGTTTCCGTACAGCAAAGGTCGCCTTTGAAAGTGCCCGCTCGTCCTTGCTCGCACCGACCATCTTCTGGATGTCGGCGGTGACATCTTCATGAACGGTCTTGACGAGCGCCGCGTGATAGATCACGCCCAGAAGGACGCCATTGACATCCACAACCGGCAGATCGACCAACCGATAGCGCTCAAGCGTGTCGGCAACTTCCTTGTTCGTCGAAACAGGACTCACAACGGCGGTGACAGGCTGCGCGAGGTCCTCCAAAGTCTGTTCCGGATTCGCCAGTGCCAGGTCTTGAATGGAGACCTTGGCCGTCAACTTGTTATCGTCGTCGACCAGAAACAGGCTGCGGGTTGTCTTGACGCGGTTTTCTCGCAGTTTGTTAAGGGTCGCCCCTACGGTCATCGTTCCCCGGAAAACAGCAATGCGGGTATCCATCAGGCGACCTGCGCTGTCCGTCGGGTAGACCATCATTGACCGCAGGCCCTTTTGAATTGGCGGCGCCAACCCGTCGAGGAACCGCTCTCTTTGGTCGTCGTCCAAAGGTGCCAGAACACGCAGCGCTTCTCCTGGCTGCAATTCAGACAAGAGCGCAACCGCAATTTTTCCCGGAAGCTGTAGCGACAGCGCAGCAGCGACCGGCGGCTTCAGCCGTTGCCAGAGCGGCAAGAGAACATGGACTGGCTGCTCGGCCAGGCTATCGGCCGCTTGCCGCGCGTCCATCAACTCAATCTGTCGAGCGGCATCCCAAGGATGATCCAACAGGTAGCGGCGCGTCAGTTCTTTGACGGCCTTCGTCGGCCCCACGCTCATCACGAAACCTCCTTGTTTTCTGTGCGGACCAACGGCGAGCTGGGCGCGATCAACCGCAGCAGGTTGGAAGCCACCAGGAGGAAGCTCATGAAAAGGTGTGCCCATAGCGAACTGAACGCGAGCGAGGTCGAGACCCTGGGAACCTCGGTTAGACCTTTGCGGAGCATGGATCGGGAAAGCCCCCCGAGGACATTGCCCCGGCGACCCACGACAGGAAGCAAGGGATGCTCGTCCCACGATGGGATCGTGGCGAGGGAAACGAGCGTGGCTCGGTTCGAAAGCGGCTTGACCGTGGGGTCCAGAATTTCTGAGAGGCTCGTATGCGTGCTGCTTCTCAGCAAAGTACCGATACTCACTACACCGACGTATTCTCCCGAGCTGTCGGTCACGAAGATATGGCTGCCAGCACGGCTTCTGCGCTTCTTAACATAGCGAAGCGCATCGGCGACCTCAGTCGTATCGGAGAATGCCGGAACAGAAAAATCCATCCAGGCGCCGACCGTCCCATTCGGGTAGCTCAGCGAATTTCGGAAATCCTTCGCCAAGTCCTGCTTTACTTCATCCAGTAGCCGGTCGAGATATTCTTGCTTGACCAACCGTAAGACACTGATCGCATCTTGATAAGCCATGGCCGCGACGATGCCCGCCGCCTTTTCGATCGGTAACATCTCCACGCAGCGGGCCGCCGCCCAGGGCACCATGAAACCGACGAGCGGTGCGGAAAGGCGAGCCGGTATCGTCTCAAGTAGTGCTGCGGCGTCCCCGTGTTCGAGATCCTCCAGGACCCGCGCCGCGGATTTCGGCTGGTCTTGAAGAAACGCCGCAATAAGTGATGAATGATTAGTCATCGTCATCACCCGGCGTCACGACAATCGTGATTTCTTCGTTGAATATCTTCGCGGGAACGCTCATCCGCCCTTCCTGTGTCGCCAGGACGACGCTTGTCGGTGTCAGCTCGAGTACTTTGCCTTCGACCGAGCCAAAGCGAGCCATTTGTCCGGGCTGCAATTCCTGTTGGAGATAGTGAGCACCGATCAGGTTGCTCACGAAGGTTCGAGCCCCCAGTCCGAATGCCAAAGAAAGACTGCCCAACACCGCAGCGATGGCAATGGCAACGACTGTGACAAGAAATGTGACGTCCACGCCTATCTGGTCGATGCCGATCACGATTGCGGTCAGGAACGTAGCCCCTTGCGCCATGGCGCCGAAGAGGTCGCTTTGACCCAATCCCGCGGAAGATATTGTTGCCGCTACGAGGTCGCGTATCAGGGTACTAATCAGATAGCCAACCAGAACGATTAACCCACCGGCGACGAGGGTCGGCAGATAGGCAACAATGCTATCGAGCCAAGACGAGAATGCGTCCAGATGAGCTGTCTCGGCCGCCGCTGTGATGAAGAACAGAATGATCACCCAGAACACCGCGTTTCCAACAAGGACTAGGGCCCGCGATGAAAGCCGCATGCCTGCCCAGCTGCCCGCTGTCAGGACCCGATCAAGAAGCCGATTGGCGACATCGCCGCCTTTGACGATACCGGCACGCGCCAGGCGCGCGAAAACCCACCCGAGGAGTAAAAGTATGACGGCGCCAATGAGGGTTGGTATGTAAGTGACGACATTGACCAACACATCGTTTGCCGCCTTCGAAAGGTCGGCCAGTAAGGTTGATATGCCATCCATGTTTTCGACTCCTTAGAGCGGTTATTTTAGCAAAGCATACGCATAGCGATTGCAACGCTGCTCGAACTCGGTTGAGGGCAAGCTTTGCCCTCTCAATCCAAATCGAGCGGGTCGTTGTCATCACTCGAATCGAATTCGTCGCGAAACTGTTCAACTGCTCGCTGAGCAATTTTCGCATCCAAGACCCGCGCGATGTGAAATAGTCCGTCCCCTTGGTACACAACCGGCAGATTGGTCTTGCCGATTAAGACGCCAGCATCCTGGGCAATGATTTCCACCTCGCGGCTGCCATAGGGGTCGGCGATGCCGCCGAGCGTCTGGCCGGCCTCTACGCGGGCACCGGAAGCGAGGGTGGAGCGCACGATTCCGCCTTCGGGTGCCCGCACCCAATAGCTTGACGAGGCGACGACGGGGCCTAGCCGGCTTTGCTGTGGGGGTCGTCCGGTGCCCAGCATTCCGAGAGACTGCATGACCCGTAGGATCCCTTTCAAGCCGACTTGTATAGAGGCCTCGTCTAGGCGCAGGGCTTCGCCCGCCTCGTAGACCAGAATCGGAACCCCGAGTTCCATCGCCGACTTGCGTAGCGATCCGTCGCGAAAAGCCGCGTCGAGGATGATCGGGGCGGAAAAGGCCTTGGCAAGCTCATCGACCTCCGGGTTCGATAGGTCGCCGCGTACCTGGGGAAAGTTAGTGCGGTGAATCGCCCCGGTGTGAAGATCGATGCCATGGCTGCAGCGACCCACCACTTCGCGCATGAAGACGTGCGCCAGCTGCGAAGCGAGGGAACCCTTGGTGGATCCCGGGAAGGATCGGTTGAGATCGCGGCGGTCAGGCAGATAGCGCGTGTTGTTGATGAAACCATAGACGTTGACGATCGGGACCGCCACCAACGTGCCGTGCAGGCGCGACAAGCGCGACAACCGGATCAGCCGGCGAATGATCTCAACCCCGTTCAGCTCATCGCCATGGACAGCGGCACAGACAAAGAGCCGGGGCCCCGGCCGATGACCGTGCACAACGTGGGTGGTGAGCGTCATCGGCGTGTGGTCATAGAGCAGACTAATCGGCAAGTCGACGGTCTGTCGATTTCCCGGTGGGATCGACAGGCCGCCGATCTCGAAGGGCTCGCGCGCCTTCGATTTCTTCCCCTCAGCCTTTGCCACGGGTTTTCGTCTTTCTGGGTTTGGCGTTCTTCTCGATGAACTCGATGATCTTGCCCGCGACATCGATTCCCGTGGCCTTCTCGACACCCTCCAAACCGGGTGAGGAGTTGACCTCCATCACGACAGATCCGTGGTTGGAGCGCAGAAGATCGACACCACAGACGTTGAGCCCCATTGCCTTGGCCGAGCGCACCGCCGTCGAGCGTTCCTCCGGTGTGATTTTGATCACATCGGCCGAGCCGCCGCGGTGCAGGTTCGAGCGGAAGTCGCCCTCCGCGCCCTTGCGCCGCATGGCGGCGACGACCTTGTCGTCGATCACGAGGCACCGGATATCCTCGCCGCCCGCCTCCTTGATAAACTCCTGGACCAGGATATTAATCTTGGCGCCACCGAAGGCCTCGATGACCGACTTGGCCGAGTTGTGCGTCTCGCCGAGCACCACGCCGATACCCTGCGTGCCTTCCAGCAGTTTGATCACCACTGGTGCCCCGCCGGCGATCTCAAGCACGTCATCGGCGAACTTCGCGGAGTTGGCAAAGCCGGTCACCGGCAGACCGATGCCGTCGCGCGCCAGAAGCTGTAACGAGCGCAACTTGTCGCGCGAGCGGCCAATGGCGACCGATTCGTTGACCGGATAGACCCCCATCATCTCGAACTGCCGCAGCACCGCCAGACCGTAAAAGGTGACCGAGGCGCCGATCCGTGGGATGACCGCGTCGTAACCGGTTAGCTTCTCGCCCTTGTAGCGCAGTTCCGGGCGGTGCGAGGTGATGTTCATGTAGCACTGCACGGTGTTGATGATATCTATGCTGTGTCCACGCGCCTCCGCCGATTCGACGAGACGTTTGTGGGAATAGAGGCTCGCGTTGCGAGCCATCATCGCTATCTTCATCAACCAATCCTCCTCGGTTGCGGCCTTTGCCAAGGCCAGTTTGCGACATTCCGGTTTTGTGCCAACTGCCGCTAAGGGAGCTTGCGGCAATAGGATCTTGCAGGATCGACCACGAATTCACCTTTGATCGCGGTGCGGCCAACTAGCATACGAAAGCCCATTTGATCGCGCTCCGTCAGGGTAATCTCGATCGGCCACTCCCGGTCGCCGATGCGGATCGGTGTTTCGATCACGAAGCGCTTTTCGCGTTTGCCCCCGGAGTTGGTCACCCAACGGTAGTCTCTCGCCGGAACAGCGCAGGTTTTCTGGGAGGCATCGTCGCGCTGGACCGGATGGATATCGAAGCGAATCCAATCCTCGCCGTCCTTGTGAAAGGGGCACACATTGAAAGCGTGGAGAGCCGAGGTTCGTGCGCCGGTGTCGACCTTGACCTTGATCCGCTCGATGCCGAGTTCAGGCAGCGATGCCCACTCCCGCCACCCAAGCGCGGCCTTTAACGTCTTGGCGCGTCGACCCGCCCGCAGCACCCGACTTGATTCAACCACCCTTGGCATCCAGTTTCCTCTTTCCGGCTTTCTTCCGCTTTGTAATACCGACTGGTTTAGATCGCCGAGGCTTCTTGTCCTCTCCCACCGCCTGGCGCGCTAGAATTTCGGCCACGGCGTTCTTGGTGACATGGCGATAGTTATTCGTCAGAGACTGGTTGAGGACGGCGATATAGGTCCCAAGATCGATAAGAATAAACCCCGCCTCGAACACCTCTTCTGCGACATCCCTCAAGAAATCGTCCGAAATTTTCCGACGTCCGGCGATCTCGTGAAGAAACTTCCGGGAGATCCGGTAGCGGCCATTTTGCTTGCCGCCGAACGCCAGCTCGTACAACTGCGCGAGTGTTGTCGCCACCGCGCTGGCCGATTGTCGATGTGTCGCCATTGGGTTTTGCAATCCCCTTAAGAACGCGCCCGGCAAATGCCAAAGCCAAACCCGGTTGTTTCGATCAGAGTTGTTTGGATATAGGCAACGTGAGGCTAGATGTCAAGTTTTACGTTCTATAGCACATATAATAACAGCGATATCTGTAAAAACATGATATTTCGCTATTTTAGATGATGTCGTGAAGGTGTGCTGGGATACGCGAGACCGAGCCGTCTTGCTGCCCTGAGCGCTGGCGGAAGGCGCAAACGGTCTCGTCCGGCCGCTGGATGACGATCTCGCTCAGGCTTTGTCAGGGGAAATCGCGAGGGCCCGCGAAAAGCAGGCGTCCCCGGTGGTATTAGGTGTGGACCGAAGCTTGGGTCGAAGCGAATTTCCAGAGTTCGGCCGGATGTTGAAATCCCGCCATTACCGCTGGGGATGACATCAATGCCGCTGAATGCCTCGTTTCCCTGCTCAATAGTCCCACTTGAACTTGACGCCGATGTCACTTTCGCCGGTTGTGCCGGTTTCGCTCTCGACCGAGATGTTCGGTGTCAACTCGATCTCGACGGCTACCGCGCCGGCTTCGTCCGTGACGCCCTTTTTCACGCCCACATAGACGTCTTCCCTCAAATATTTCCCCGCTTCCACCTCGGGTCCACCGGCCTTGCCTGACCCGGCCGTCCCGATCCTGAGCACGTCGACGCCCAACAAGCTGCGCGCGAAGTCGAACGCCCCTTGCCCCCCGCCGGTACCGGTCAGTTCGGCAACCGCAGCCGCGAGTTGGGCGGCCTCCAGGGCGCCTAGTTGCGCGGTGCCCCGGTCGAAGAGAACTCGTGAAACGATCTCGTCCTGGGGCAACGCCGGCACCGAGGAGAGCGAGATCGTCGGGTTTGTCGCGGGTCCGCTGGCCCGGGCCGTCACGGTCAAGCCGTTGGCCTTGTGTTCGGCCCGCACGTCGAGTTCGGGAGTAACTGCCGCGCCGCCGGGAAAGCGCACGCTGCCGTTCGTAAGTCGAAAGGTTTT
>JAJFGP010000099.1 GCA_021776055.1 Kiloniellaceae bacterium | reverse complement strand
ATAAGTTTCTCCACCTCCTGGTATCTCCAATCCCCATGGCCGAGGCCACAGGCCTCTTGCACTCCTCTCTTATCGCCCCGGCCCATCGTCGTCAACATATTTATCAACCATTTTTTATTGTTTATCGATCATTTTTGATCTATAGACGGCACCTCAATTTTTCACCAAGCCGAGGAAATCAGTATGAAACCTCGCATTGCCATGGTCGCCGTCGCCGCCGGTCTTATGACCGCACAGCCATTCCACGCCGCCTTGGCGGACGACAGCGCCGATACCGGCGGACACGTGAGCCTCGGCTTCGGCCTGCCGGGGCCTGCCGCCGTGGAAGGATACGTCGGCCTGGCAGCCTTCGACGGTGGCAGCGGCTTTAAAGACGTAGGGCTTCAGATCGAGGCCTCGTATGCCGTATCGGACAACTGGGCCCTCAATGGGCAAGCTGGTTACCAGCGTCTTTTGACCGACGCCGCCGACAGCCCGCTGGTTGACCAGGAGGGCTCGGCCGACCAGTTTCTGGCCTTAATCGGGGTGACCTATCGGTTCTGAGGGAGGGTCAAAACATGAAAAAGGCTTAAACTTTAAAGCCTTGACATTAGACCGACGGATGGGCATCTATGCCTTCAAGAATACTCTTGATCGCGCGATGTGCGTCCAGACCACCGGCCGCGCCTCATCTCGAGACCATTCCCCGAAAATATCCGTTTGCTCCAGGTGCGCGTGGAAGGCGGTAACGCGCAGTACGGCGTATATGCGTGCCCGAATCCGGGCCCACGCTGCTTGGCGCATAAGGACTTTAACTAACGTGACTGATACATCATTCGCGGACCTCGGTGTTACCGAGCCGCTACAGCGTGCCCTGCAGGCTGAAAACTACACCTCCCCGACGCCGATCCAGGCGCAGGCAATTCCGCATCTACTCGCCGGCAAGGACCTGCTGGGCGTCGCCCAGACCGGTACCGGCAAGACGGCCGCCTTCACTCTTCCTATCCTACAACAGCTTGCCGCCAACCGCGGTGAGCGAGCCGGCCGCGGCGCGGCGCGGGCCTTGATCCTGGCACCGACGCGCGAACTGGCGATCCAGATCGGCGATGCAATCAGGACCTATGGGCGGCATCTCAACCTGCGCCATACCGTCGTCGTCGGCGGCGTCGGTCAGCAGCCGCAAGTGCGGGCGCTGTCCCGTGGCGTCGATATCCTGGTCGCCACGCCGGGACGCCTGCTCGATCTGGTCAACCAAGGTCATGTGCGCCTCAAGTCGGCGTCGATCCTGGTTCTGGACGAGGCCGACCGCATGCTCGACATGGGCTTCATCCGCGACGTGCGGAAAATCATCACGGCGCTGCCCCGCGACCGGCAGTCGCTGCTCTTCTCCGCCACCATGCCCGCCGACGTGGCGCGCCTGGCCAACGAGATCCTGCGCGATCCGATCCGGATCGAGGTTTCGCCCAAGACGATCACCGTCGACAAGGTCGAGCAACACGTCTATTTCGTGGACGCCGTAAGCAAGCGCGCGCTTCTGATCGACCTGCTGCGCGATCCGGCCCTGGCCCGGGTGATCGTTTTCACCCGCACCAAGCATGGCGCCAACAAGGTATCCGAGCATGTAGGCAAGGCCGGCATCACCACCGAGGCGCTGCACGGCAACAAATCCCAGGGTGCCCGCCAACAGGCCCTGGCGCGCTTTCGCGCCGGCAAGGCCCGCGTTCTGGTCGCCACCGACATCGCGGCGCGCGGCATCGACGTGGATGGCATCACCCATGTCATCAACTTTGAACTGCCGAACGAGCCGGAAAGCTATGTGCACCGTATTGGCCGCACCGCCCGCGCAGGTGCTGCCGGCATTGCTCTGTCGTTCTGCGACTCCTCCGAGCGCAGCCACCTGCGCGGCATCGAGCGGCTGACCAAGCGGCCACTGGGCGTCGCCGGCGACCGGCGAACGCACAAAGAGGGGCCGCACACGCCACAGGCGGACCGTAAGGCGACCGGCAAAAAGACACCCCGCAACCGCCGGCAGTTCCGCAACGGCCGCCCCCGCCGGGCGGCGTAGACTTACGTCGTACCCGCGCGCGGTGTGACCACCGCGTGAAAAAACAGAACAGAGCCGGCGGACTCGCAAATAGTCTCGTCCGCCGGTTCACTGACTGTATCCCAGCGCCCCAACTCTACCGTCTGACCGCTGTCACGCACGGCGATTCCTTCGGCCAAGGCGACAATCAGGCGGGTTGCGCCGAGCACCGGCGGCAAAGCCACGCGACCCGCCGCGCCCAAGACGCTGCAATCGGCTTGTGCTACCTCGCGGCGGACCATGAGGTTGAGATCCTTCGAGGGGCCGCCGGATACCGCGCACGAGACCGGGGTGGCGCCATCGAACGGATACGGCCTATGTGCCGTGGTCAGCGCGTGCGTCTGGCCATCCGCGAAGGTCAGCACGAAGCCATCGCCGTCGAGCAGCATGATGGTTCGGTCATAGCCGGGAAAGGCCGAGAAGGCACAAGACTGTGTCACCTCGGCGATACTCAAGCGGTAGATAAAATCCTCGGCGCTCTCGGGATGCTTGAGGATTTCGTGGGTTGTCCCCAGTCCGTTCTTCCAGGGAACTGCCTGGTAATTCTGTGCCCGAATAACGCGCATCCTTGATCGCGACCTATCCGGCCGCACGCTGTGCGGCCGCCTTCGTAATCCGGCAGCGTAGACCACGCGTATCGGCCGACCCGGAGACCGGATCCCAAGGCCCGTTGTAGGACACGGCGGCATTGATGTTGATATCGAACACGCCGTGCTCCGGCCCCGGCGCCTCCGGCGACCACCAACCCATCCCGGTGCTAACCACACCAACGGGCACATCGCCGGTTAGCACCGCACGTAAGCGACAGGTACCCGGTCCACCCTTAACTTCCACCTCCACCCAGTCACCGTCGGCGATGCCTATGGTAGCCGCGTTGTCCGGATGGATGCGCAAGATCGGGGCCGGCGACACCTTACGGGCCCACGCTTGCTCGCGAAAACGGGAGTGGTGATAGGTCTTCTCCCGCGCGCCGGTCAGCAAGACCAGCGGAAAATCGCTGCCCGCGTCGGCCACTGGCGGTGGCGCGCAGGCCGGCAAGGGATCAAGGCCCAGGCGCGCCAGAGTTTCCGAATAAAGTTCGATCTTGCCGCTGGGCGTCGCGAAGCCCGATACGGCAAAATCGCCCCGGGCGTGCGGAAACGCCGCGTAACCTTCGGCTGCCAGTTGGGCGATGGTGATGCCGCTGTCGCCAAGAAAAAATTCGTTGAAGGCACGCTGATCCGGCCACGGTAGAAAATTCTTATCGATGGCCCCGCGCGCCATCAGGCGGGCAATCAGATCGACGGCGATGGCTAGATCGCAGCGCGCCTCGCCACGCGGCGGTAGAACGGGGTTGGTGTAGGCTACCACCGGTCCCCCCGGTTGCAGCGACACTTCCTCTTCTTCCAAGGTCGTGGTCTTCGGCAAGACGACGTCGGCCAGTGCCGCCGTTGGGGTCATCGTTTGCGTGGCGACGACAAGAAAATCGAGGGCGCGCAACGCCGCGACGGTCCTGCGGCTGTCAGGATAGGTAACCGCGATATTGACGCCGCTTACGTACATGGCGCGCACCGGATAGGGCTTGCCGGTCAAGATCGCCTCGATGACGGTCGGGTTGTGACACGCCGTTTGCCATCCATCCGAGCCGGCCCACAAGGGAAAGCGCTCAGCCCCCAAGGTTTGCCGAGCCACATCGTCGGCCAAGCGGAAGGCCGGGTCATGCAACAGGTCCATGGATGTGCGAAAGCCTGGCGGCTTCTTGATGCGCAAGTTACCGCCTGGCCGGTCCAGATTGCCGCTGATCGCCACCAAACTGTGAAAGGCACGGAAGGTCTGAACGCCGGCGCTGAAAGCGTCGATACCATGGCCGCTGACGAACGTAGATGGTCCGTCCGCGTATAGGCGGGCCGCGGCAACAATTTGCTCCGCCGGCACACCGGTTATCTCGGCAGCCACGGCCGGCGCATAGTCAACTGCCCGTTGTGCCAGCGCGTCGAACCCATGGCACCACTGGTCAACGATGTTCCGATCGTATCGGTTTTCCGAAATCAATACGTGGATCATGGCCAGCACCAGCGCCGCATCGGTACCCGGACGAGGCGAGAGCCATAGATCCGCCACACCAGCCGCCGGCGTACGAACCGGATCGATGACGACCACCCGGGCACCCCGTGCCTTGGCCCGCTTCAGGGCCATCCATTGGGCGGGATCGGCGGCCTGCGGATTGCGCCCAACGACGAGGGCACAGTTGGTGCGCTCGATATCCTCACCGCCCGTCATGGCCAAGCCGGTGATACGGTCGCTTACGCCACGACAACCACCGCACAGGTCCTGGTTGATCAGCCAGTTGGGCGACCCCAGGGAGCGCATGAACAGTGCCATCACCGCGCCACGGCTGAAGAAGGCGCCGCTGACGGCGCCAGCCAGGGCCAGAGGACCATGCTTCTTGCGCACCGCAGCCAAGCGGTCAGCCATTTCGTCGAGGGCTTCATCCCAAGAGATACGCTGCCACGCACCGCTGCCACGCGGGCCGGTTCGGCGCATGGGGTGCAGGATGCGGTCCGCCTGATCGGTCCATTCCGGCAAGGCGCGGATGCCTTTCACGCAAAAAGCGCCGCGCGAAACCGGATGATCGGGATTGGGCCCGATCTTGGCCACCTTGCCACCGCGCACGGTCACCAGAGAGCCGCAGGTCGTGCTGCACTCCCAGCAGGTACTCGGATAAATACCGTCACGCATGGCCTAACCTCGGCTGTGCTGGCGATTTTGGATCACGGCCGCCAGCAGGTCTAGCGCCACGGCCAGGACCAGGGCGCCGGCGCCAAGGGCAAACAAAAGCACATATCCGCCGCCTTGTGCGAAAACGTAGGAATAGCCATAGGCCGCTACCGCCTGTCCCAAGGCAAAGGCGGTCGTGGCGTTGCCCCACGCAGTCTTGCGCGCCGGACCGTCCGGCGGCGTTAGCTCGATCACCCGGCCGAGCACAAGAGGCACAATGCCCGGTAAGGAGGCGCCAGCAAGCACACTCGATACGATCAGACCAACGGTTCCGGTCCATACCGTCAGCAATACAACGGCGGTGGCTTGCGCCAGGAACACCAGGCGGACCGCGTTGGTAAAGCCAATGCGATCCGCCAGATAACCGGCAAGCACCGGACCAACGGTCGCGCCAAGGCCGAGAAGCACCCAGTAACGCGCCCCAACGTCCACGCCCTGACCCAGGCCGCGCGCTATGAAATCGACCAGAAAAATCATGTGCGGCACCAGCCCCACGGCGCACAGCGCGTACCCAACATAAAGGGCCTTGAGAGTCAGCGAAGCGCTCGGCAGATCGTCCGCCGTCGTGACAGGCTCAGCCGCGGGCGGATGCAACGTCTCGCGCGGCCAACCGCCCCACGCCGCCACTGTGAGCACGAGGGCCAATACCCCCAAACCCAGCCAAGTTTCTGTCAGACCTCTTTCAAGCAATAACGGCACCAGCGTGCCGGAGGCCGCGACACCCAAGCCAACACCCGTGAAGATGGCGCCACCAGCAAGCCCACGGCGCGAGGGCGGTACATAGGTCAGGATAGTCGTTGCCGCGAGTACCATGAGCACCCCGCCCGTCAGGCCCGAGGCAAAGCGCCAGACGAAGAACCAAAGAAAAGAAATGGGCATGGCGGAGGCGAAAAACGTCGCCGTGGCCAACAGCATCATCGTCCGCAAGGCCACCGCCGAGGGCATGCGCGCGGCAATCCAGCCGGCCGACAGGGCGCCGGCCAGGTACCCGGCAAGGTTCGCCGCCCCTAGATAGGCAACCGCCGGAGGATCGAACCACTCGGCCTCGATGAGCGCCGGGATCAACGGCGTATACGCGAAACGTGCCAAGCCAATGCCGACCAGGCTTGCGCACAGGCCGGCAAAGGTCGCCCACCAGGGGTTCACGGAAGTCGCCTGAGATTTCGCCTCTACCACTCGATCTACCTTCCGGCGCATACACACCGTATAAACGCTATTACGCGGTGGGCGGAACGAAAAGCGGCATTCGGCGATAGGAGCTATACGGTCCTCACATACCGTCGCGGTGCCGAAAGAGAGCGCTGCGAATGATCTCGCGACTGAAGCGCAAGGACGATTGGCTTGCCGCTAGTTGGACGAAGCCGAGTAGGTCACCATGATCGGCTCCGCCAGTTTGTGGATTTTTGCCAGATTGTGGATCTTGGCAATTAGCGCGTCCGACATGACATGGCCTTTGGCCAAAACCAGTTTTCCCGAATCCGTTTTTATGTCGGAGACGAGAAAATGACCGGCGACGAGACCGGTGATGGGCCGCAGGAGAACTGAATCTTCCAGCGGCTCGGCGCCGTCTGCTGGCGCCTCTCGAAACAAGCACGTACGCGCAGCATGCAGAACTTTTGGATCATACTTCGTATGCTTCGCATCCAACACACCAAAAGCGCCCGGGCCGGGCGGCTGTCCGTTAGACGCTTCGAGCAGGTCAACCAGAACATGCAGAATGCGGGCGCCGATCGGGATCTTGTCACCGACAAGGTCGTTCTCCGGAAATCCGCTGCCGTCATAGCCCTTGCGCTGCATATAGACCATATTGCCGACCGGCTTCAGGCGCGGAATATTGACGATAAGATTCCGCCCAACCTCGGGCACCTTGTCGAGCATGCTTCGCTCGAAATCGGTTAGTTCGGCATTGGCCCTCCGTTTTGCGATGACCTCGGCGGGAACCGTCACATATCCCAGGAATGCTAACATCGCCGCCAGATCCAAAGACCAGGCGTTGCGCAACTTCAGCTCGGAAACAATTTTCCGCATCCATTCGCGCAGCTTCGTCGCGCGGCCAAACGATTCGGGGTCGACGATTGCCAGGACATCGACCAGGACTTTAACAGCGCCACCCAGGGTCCGCTGCAACAGATCCTTTTCGGCCGTAAGCAGACGGTGATGCGCCATCGCGTCCTCGATGGCGTGGGCCAATTCTTCATGCGTACAAGGTTTGGTTAGGAATCGGAAGATATGGCCACTGTTGATGGCCTTCACTGCCGTCGCCTGATCGGCATTTCCCGTCAGCATGATGCGCACCGTGTCCGGTGTGCGTTTCTCGAATTCGGCAAGAAGCTCAACACCGTTCATGCCCGGCATCTGCATGTCGGAGACGACAACAGCAAAGGGACCTTCGTCCGTCAGTATCTTAATTGCTGCCTCACCGGTGGTTGCCGTCGAGAGAGCAAACATCCGTCTTAGGTGTCTGGTGTAGCCCGCCAGGACGTTAGGCTCATCATCGACCAGAATGACCTGCTCGTTCATGCCGACTCCGTTTTGGCAACCATTTCTCGGCAAATCTTTAGCCATTTAGCCAACTGGCCGACAACGCCGACTTGTGTTAGATAGTCGATATCAAGTGCTTTACAAAAAGCCTCGCCCGACACCACATCCCTCTTTTCCAGCCCTAGCAGCTGGTCCGCCACATAGACAGCTACTAACGGTGTGATGGCCCGGGTGATGCATTGCGCCGGCTCGTGATGGAAGGCGACCGGTTCGACGATGGCGTCCGGCAATCCCCACAGCCCCAACAAGTACGCCCCAATCTCAGCGTGGTTGGCGCCTAAAACCTCCCGCTCCGCTTCGGACAGGCTAATCTCTTTGGTCTCAGCCATTTCATGGGCAGCTTCATGCTGATCGCCAAATTGTGATGAGAGCACCAATATTCCGGCATCGTGTAGAAGGCCAGCAATGAACGCATTGTCGATCTCCTTCTGTGTCAGACCGGCATCTTTAGCAATCGCCCGGGCCATCGCGGCACACATGAGGGACTCTTGCCATACCGCCTCCAGAATGCCGCTGTTTCCGCCGAACTGTGAGGCGATGCCGTGATTAAGAACCAAGGCGCGCAAAATATCCAAACCAATCATGTCGATTGCCTGTTGCGGCAAGCGAACATTCCAATTGATGCCGAAATAAGCGGAGCGTGTAAGCTGCAGCAGCTTTGCCGTTAGAGCGACATCGCTGGACACAATTGCGGCAATCGCACGGGTGTTGGGTTCGCCCGACCTCAACTCCTCCAAAAGCTGTAGATACACCCTGGGCGAGCTCGGCAGCGACGGCATGCTGGACACCAATTCCCGAATATTCTCGCTGCTTAGCTTTGAGCGCAGACCAAGGGCGCGCGTGATAACTTCCTCGAGAACGATTCCGTCGCACGGCTTCGACAAAAACTGATGACTTGGGCCAACCGAGCGCAGAGCCGTTTCCTGATCGCACTGACCCGAAAGAATAATGCGCACCGTCACCGGATGTTTGGCTTGCACCTGGGTCAATAGCTCCGCCCCGTCCATGCCTGGCATACGCATGTCGGTGACGATCACATCGACGGGGTTGGTTTCCAGAAACGTTAGCGCCTCGGCGCCGCCGTTCACGAAATTCATGTCCCAGGCGCCGCGCTTAGCCCGCAACATGCGCCGCAAGCCCGTTAGAACGTTGGGTTCATCGTCAACAAATAGAATTCTAGAGGCTGTCATCACGCTGGCCTATTTTCGCTGCTGCGGTGGCTCATGACGTTGGCTGACGCACCGCAGGCAGCAATTGACTGAATTGCTCGTATTGAGAGTATGTAGAAATATTATTTCAACTTAATTTGCTTGCATTAAGCACCGGTTAACCAGTAGTTCATTGATTTTCTTCGCTTTTATTCTACTCGGCAGCGACCTGGGCCGCATTTGCGATGGCGATAGGCAGCCGGACGATGAAAGTGGTGCCCACCCCTTCCTCTGACTCGACATTGAGAGTGCCGCTGTGCTTTTGAGTGACAATGGTATGGCAGATGGCGAGGCCCTGCCCGGTCCCCTTGCCTGGCGGCTTGGTGGTGAAGAACATATCGAATACGCGCTGCAGATTCTCCGGTTTGATTCCCGTTCCGGTGTCGCTAACCCGAATTTCGGCCCAGTTGTTTATCGCCCGAGTAGCGACAGTAATGGCCCCTTGACCGCCCTTTTCCGCCGCCTCAATAGCGTGCGCGGCGTTGACGATTAGGTTGAGCATGACCTGGTTGAACTCGCCGGGCAGGCAGGGCACCGGCGGCAGAGAATCGTCGAAGTCGGTTCTCAGATCGGCGACGTACTTCCATTGGTTACGGCTGACGGTGATGGTCGTTTCGATGGCATGGTTCAGATCGACGGCGCTCATTTCTTTTACGTCCGGGTGGGAGAATTCCTTGATGGCCAGGACAATTTCGCGAATTCGATCTATGCCATCCAAGGACTGGCCCAGAGAGCTGGGTACTTCGTCGAGCTGGAACTTGAGATCGGCCGCTTCCATCGCCTCTTCCAACGCCACGATTTGCTCGGCGAACTGACCTGCTGATTTGGCGGTGCTGGCGAGGATTAGGCACTTGTCGAGAACCGTGATGAAACCGCCGAAGGATTCCTGCAGGAACCGTATGTTATCACCGACATATTGGACCGGCGTGTTGATTTCGTGTGCCACGCCGCCGGCCAAGGTCCCGAGCGCTTCCAACTTCTGGGCCTGGCGCAGATTTGCTTCTAGATCCTCTTTATCCTTATCTGCCTTCTTTCGTTTCGTGATATCCCGCATGACCCAAACGAACGCATTCTGATCGCTCAGGGACATCTCGCTGACCGTTAGGTCCACGGGAAAATCCGTGCCATCCTTCCGAAGAGCGACGATCTCATGTGTGCCGGCGTCGACAAACAGGCTTTGCGCGGCCTCACCATAGGCCTGGAGATTGCTGTCATATTTTGTGCGGTACGGCTCCGCCATGAGAATCGTCATGTTCTGGCCGTGCAGCTCGGAAACCTCATACCCGAATAGTCGCTCGGCGGCGTGATTCAAGGTTTCAATCAGCCCACTCCCAACCGCCGTGATAATTCCGTCAGCGACGCTATCCGTGATCCCCCGCAACTGCGACTCGCTTTCTAGGACCGCTGTTTCCGCCTGCTTTCGCTCGGTAATATCGGCATATGTTGTGACAAAACCGCCATCGGGTGTGGGCGTACCGCGGATTTCAAGGGCGGATCCGTCTTGGCGAACCCGCTCAAACATGTGCGGCTCCTTCAGGCGTGCCTTCTCCACTCGGCTGGCGACCTGCTCCTCGATGTCACCAGCACCGTATTCGCCCCGTTCGGCATTGAAGCGAAGGAAGTCCGCCAATTCCACGCCGCCGCGCGCCATTTTCTCGGGAAAATCCAATAGCTCGAGAAACCGTCCGTTCCAAGCCACCAGCTTCATGTCGGCATCGAATAGAGTTATCCCCTGGCTAATGTTGTCGATGACCGTCCGCAAAGTCTTTTGCGAGTCACGCAGGGCGACTTCCGCGCGTTTTCGTTCGGTGAGCTCCGCCTCAATGTCGGCGGTATGCGCCCTAATCTGCCCCTGCAGCATGTCGTCGTAGATCTGTTCGGAGTATGCCGATTCCAGGTGGGAGAGAATCCAGTGCCGCGCGGCATGCACAAAACGCGTGGCCACATCGAGGGGAGCATCTATGCCAAGACAGGCTACACACTGGCCGCCATAGTCCAGGGCGATGTTGTAGCCTTCGTACAGACCACCGCCTTCGGCGACTTCCTCTGCGGTTACGGTGCGCTCATTGATTTCTTTAGCCATAATGCTGACGGCAATGTCGTAGGTGCTGTTGATTCGCTCCTGGTTGGACGAGGCAAGGACCTTGCCGTCTTCCACCATTAGAGACACGCCGACTTGGAGCTCGCGCGCGACCAAGTTACAGACTTCTTGCGCAGACTCGCGGACAAGCTTCATTGTTCAGTTCCCTTGGCAGCCCTCCACCGCGCGTCATCATGGCAGCATCCGTCTAAACTATCGTTAAACGTGTATTATAAGCGGTTTTACTCATCCAATACGTGCTGATCACATACGCTCGTCTGCGCTTTAGAAACCATCCAGTGGCCCCTTGCCATGGGTACCCAGCAGCAGCCAGACTAAGTTGGAAACGCTTGGTAGGGAGCCCAAAATCATGAGCAAGGACATCCGCGCCGTACAGCCGAGCGAGGCAAGCCTGGAGGTCGTTTGGGAAACCGGTGAGCGGGCCAAATACCCGTGGCTTTGGCTGCGCGACCATGCCACCGACCCTGATAGCTATGATTCCCGCAGCGGCCAACGCGAGCTGTTCACCGCCGGTCTCGACCCGACGATCCGGGGCCTTGCGGCCCGCCTGGGAGCCGATGGCCAATCGATTGAAATCGACTGGCCGGACGGGCCGCGGAGCGTTGCTTACGATGCCGGCTTCTTGTGGCGCTTCCGCACCCCCGCGCCGGCCAGCGGCGCATCCGACCGCCGCCGCCCATGGGACCGGACAAAGATCGCCGAGGCCACGGTCGAGTTACCGTATGCCGAGGTGCTGGCGGATGAGGCCGGCCTGCGCCGGTTCCTGGAAACCCTCGAGGCCTGGGGTTTCGCCGTCCTGACGCAAACGCCGACCGAGCTAGCATCGGTAGCCGCCCTGGCCGGCAAAATCGGCTATGTGCGCGAAACCATCTTTGGCGGGTTGTGGGAGTTCGAGGCCAACGAGGCGCGGGCGGACAGCGCCTACACCCCCAAGACCCTGCGCCCGCACACCGATTCGACCTATAGCCACGACGCACCGGGTTTGCAGATTCTGCTCTGCCTCGACTACCAGGCCGAGGGCGGCGACAGCCTGCTGGTGGACGGCCTGGAAATCGGCCGCCGCCTGGCGGCCGAGCACCCGGACGACTATGCCACCCTTGGGCGTATCGCCATACCGGGGCGTTACCTGGGCGACGGGGCGCATCTTATGGCGGAACGCCCGGTCTTCCGCCTCGACCACGACGGTCGTATTCTACAGGTCTCTTTCAATAACTACGACCGCGCGCCATTCCGTTTGCCCGAGCCGGATATGACCGCCCTCTATCAGGCCATCGCCGCTTTCGATCAGCTTGCCAACGACCCGTCGTTGCAATGGCAGCGGGGATTGCGGCCCGGGGATTTGCTGATTTTCGACAACTGGCGGGTCTTGCACGCTCGTAACGCCTATAGCGGCCGCCGCCGCATGGCCGGCTGTTATCTCAACCGCGAGGATTTTGAAAGCCGGCTGCGGTTGGTTTGCGGCGAAAGCTAACGGTGGTCGCTCTTGCCGTAATGACGCTCGATGCGCGCCTGAATGGTCTCGAAAACCGCCGATAGAATCCAGTAGATGAGCGCGGCGGTGACCAGCATTTCGAGATTCTTGAATTCGGCGCGGCCCTGGGTGCGGGCCAGAAACATCAGCTCCCAGACGCCCATCACCGATACCAGGGACGAGTCCTTCAACATGGCGATGAACTGGTTGCCCGTCGGCGGGATGATGATCTTAATCGCCTGCGGTAGGACAATCTTGCGCAGGATCAGGCTTGGTTTCAGACCCAGCGCGGTGCCGGCTTCGCCTTGGCCGCGCGGTACGGCCTGAATGCCGGCGCGAAAAATCTCCGCCATGTAGGCGCCGTAGCAAAGCGACAGCGCGGCGATACCCGAGGGCACCGCCGAAACCACGAAGCCTAATTGCGGCAGCCCCAGGTAGATCAAATAGACCTGCAAGAGCAGCGGCGTGCCGCGAAAGAACGAAATGTAGAACCCGGCGATGGCATAGGCGAAGCCGTTCTTCGACAGGCGGGCCAGCGCGCCAAGAAGGGCAATGGCGCTGGCCAGAACAATGGCCGCCAGCGAAATATAAATCGTGGTAAAGGCGCCCTGGGTAATGAGAAACCCGATGCGCGTCAGAATGAAGTCGTAGCTGAGGTTGAAGGACGCGAAAAAAGCCAGGAAGAGCAGCAGCAACTCGATCCACACGATGATCACCTGCGGCCAGAACGGCAGCAGCAACAACAACGCGACATTGCCGGTTAGAATTAAGGCCAGGACCACGGCAACGGCCCCGCGGGCAGCCCAACCCGTTAGGCCGGCCGGCGCCAGCAGTTCACCGAAGAATCCGGCTCCAACGTTGAGCAGAAAGAAGATCGCCGCCGCGGCGAGGAAAAACGCGATCGCGCGCTTTTCTCTCGCCACGACGGTATCCGTTACTTAAGTCCGGCGGAGCGCCGGGATACCCTTACTTGACCGTGCTCAGATCGGCACCGTACCAGGTCTGGGAGATCTTGCTCAACGTGCCGTCAGCGTGCATCGCATTAACGATCTCGGCAATCTTGGCGCTGAATTCCGCATCGTCCTTATCGACCGCCACCGCCAGCGGCTCGTAGAACACCGGATCGCCCACCACCTTCAGGGCATAGCCGTTCTTGATGGCTTCCTGGATGGTCGGCAGGGCGCTCAGAGTCGCATCCATGCGCACGCCATCTCCCAGGCGTAAATCGTCATACGCATGCGTATCGGTCTCGTAGAGCTTCATCTCGCCAGCAGTTACCTTGTAATCGAACGCCGGTACGCCCTCGGCATCGATGACCAGGTTCTTCTTGAGATACGCCTCGTACGTGCAGCCGCCGCACACGCCGATTACCTTACCGTTGAGATCGGCGACGGAGGAAATCTTGGAGTCCTTGTGCACGGCGAACGAGGCCGGCGTGTAGTAGTAGACGGCCGGGAAATCGAGCACCTCGGCCCGTTCCTTGGTCGGCGTCATGGAGCCGACCGACATATCCCAACGGCCAACCCAATTCCCGGCAGTGATGATTTCCCATGCCGGGGTCACGATCTTCAGTTCAGCGCCCATACGCTTGGCGATCTCCCGCCCGACCTCGACGTCGAAGCCGGCCATTTCGTTCTTGTCGTTCAGGAACGATTGCGGCGGATAAGCCGGATCGGATGACATGGTCAGGACCTTGGTGGACATCACGCGATCGAGAGTCCCGCCCGCCTGCGCCGCAATCGGCAGCAGCAGGGCCAAGGCTACAAAACTGGTAATGACCTTTGTTTGCAGGGTCATAATGCCTCTCCTGTTAACTATTTTTGATTTTGCCAGCCCAAGGCTAGGCCGAAAGCCCGGTGCAAGGCAAGCTATTGGCGGCCCGCCAGGTTCACCTGCTCCCTGAGCTCCAAAAGCTCCGCCCCCGGGATTGCCCGTTGTGCGGGCAGGCGAATCAGGGACAATTGCGCAGCATCGGTTAAGTGCGAGGGGCACTATGACGAAGGGAACGCGCATCCTAATAACCGGGGCCGCCGGACGCATTGGCGGTGTCCTGCGGGAGGGGCTGCGGCGGGACGACCGTATCTTGCGGCTCGTGGATATCGCGGATCTTGGCACCGCCGGCGACAGGGAAGAGCTTGTGCGACTCGATATCACCGACCTCGATGCACTAGAGGCGGCGATGGAAGGCGTCGACTGCGTTGTTCACCTGGCGGCTATTCCTGAGGAAAAACCTTGGGCCGAGATATTTCCCCTCAATTTCACATTGACCTACAACGCCTTCGAAGCGGCCCGGCGCCGCGGTGTTCGCCGCGTGGTGTTTGCAAGCTCCATTCAAGCGGTGGGTTTCCACCCCCGCAGCAACAAGCTGGATATCACCGCCCGGTTGCGACCGAGCGGTTACTACGGCGTCTCCAAGGCCTTCGGCGAGGCGATGGCTAATCTCTATGCGGACAAGCATGGGCTATCCATTGCCTGTGTTCGAATCGCCTCGTTCCAATCGAAACCAATCGATTCACGGATGCTCGTGACTTGGTTGAGCCACCCGGACGCCGTGCATCTCTTCGACCGCTGCATCGATGCGGGCGACTATCATTTCCTGGCCGTCTACGGAGTCTCCAACAACACCCGGCGCATGGTCGACAATTCGCATGTGGCTTGGTTGGGATACGAACCGCAAGACGACGCGGAGCGCTTTCGCGCGGAGATCGACGCACACGGATCGCCGGAAGACCCCATCGGCGCCCTCACCCACGGCGGCTCATTCTGCGACATGGATTTCTCCGACGCGGCAAAGAAATTCCTCGATAGCTAGTAATCGTCGGATCGCTTAGCCGCCGGTGCCCTGAACGAAACGGATAATGTGTTCCGCAACCGCCTCCGGCGCGTCTTCCATGAGGAAATGGCCTGCCTTGGGGATGACGGTCAGCGTTGCACCGGGAATATCCTCGACGAGCCGCTTGGCGTAAGCAACCGGCTGCCACTCATCCTCCGCCCCCCACAGGATCTGTGTCGGCAGTGCAATATCGCCCAACGCGGACGTGATTTCCTCCGTATAGCGGCTGTCATAATGGCGCACTTGGTGATGGAAGAACGAGGCCCGGCCGAGTGAACCGGCATGGGGGCCCAGATAAGCGTCGAGAACGTCGCCGCTCATCGCCGCCTTGTCGAAGACCGTCATGCAAAGCTGCCGGGTGAGCATATCGCGCAGCGCCTCTTCCGACATGGCGGCATAGGTATCCAGATGCTCACGAATAATCCGGCGCCAGGTCTCCGAGGGCCAGGAATCGTAGCTGACCGTATCGATGGCCGTGAGGCTTAGGCACCGTTCCGGATGGGCAACCGCCAAGCGAAGGCCGACGGCGCCACCGATATCGTGCGCTACGATATGGGCGCGATCCAGGCCCCACCGGTCGAGCAACGCCTCCAGCACCGGGCCTTGCCCACCGACGGAGGTATCGGCATTAAGCGGCCGTTCCGAGGCCCCGAAGCCCAGAAGATCGTACTTGAACACCCGAAAGCCCGCCGCCAGGAGGCGCGGCTCGACGTTGCGCCATATGTAGGCGTGTGAGGGCGTGCCGTGGATCAAGACGACGGGAATACCCGCACCCCTGGCGGTGCAGGCTATTCGGTAGCCGTTTATGACCTCATGATCGAAAGGACCGTCGTCCATCCTGAACCTCCGCAAGACGATGACGGCAACAGGTGCCGCCCTGCAAAGTTAAAGTCTGAACGACACCATCTTGCAAGATCAGGTTGCGGCGCGCAGCATCAGCAGGCGCACGGCCAGCAGCACCACGAGATAGACCAGGACGAACGGGGCAAGCAGCAGTAAGGCCAACGGCCACAGGCTTGATCCAGCAGAAAGCGCCCCTATCGTATAGAGAAACAAGGGCACCGTCACGATAAGCGGCCCGCGCGCGGCCCACCGCCAAGAGCCGGTGAACCAAATAGCCATCGGCACCTGCAAAACCAGATAGGCCAGAACACCCCCCCAGGCCAGAGGAAGAACCCACTCGTCCGGAATAAGGCCTTCCGGGACGTCGTCCAGAACTGGCTCCGGCAGCGCCGCTAATGCCTGCTGCTCGCCGTTCAGGCGACTCAACCACTCCGGCTGCTTCGGTCCGGTGGCCGGTACGTCTTTCTCCCAGCGCAAGCTCGCCCGCGCGACCTTGACGGCCAGCGGTTGCCAGCGAATATCGAGCATGACGACCTTCAGCTCGTCGATGGCCGCCGGCGGCGCGTACACCATCCAGACCAGGGCCTCGCCCTCGCCCGCCGGATAGATCGGCGCGGGGTTTGACTGGGACGCCGTGACCCGCTCGCCCTCGGCATATCCCTCGATGCGAAAGCGAAGCGGCGTCTCGCTGGTATAGGCAAGCCGGACATAAACCGCCTCCCCGCCCGCCAATTGGCCAAAAAGCGTTGGGTGACTTTGCACAATCCGGACTGATGGCACAGGCGGTTCGGCGCCCGCGGCGCTCCCCGCCAACATCGGCAGAACCACGAAAAGCGCGAGGGATAGTACGTGGCGGGCCAAGCCGGACATCATCAGGAACCTCATCGTTACCGAGGTCGGGAGGTTAACAAATCGTGCCTAACGGAACGTTGCCGCGGGTCGATCAAGACTAGAGGTCGGGCGGGCGTCGGTCGTATTGCATCTGCCGGGCCGTCAGATCGGCCAGACTCGAGCCTTGCAGGCGTTCGACCAAATGCAAGCACATCTCAATGCCCGCCGATATGCCAGCAGATGACACGACGCGGCCCTCGTCCACGAACATGACATCGTCGATTACGGTAGTTTTAGGCAGCGCCGTGCGCAGATCCGCCAGATCCTCCCAATGGGTGGTCGCCGTGCGCCCATCGAGAAGCCCCGCCTTTCCGGTGATGAAGGCGCCCGTGCACACGGAAGCCGTGAGTTCCGCGCTGCGGCCTTGCCCGGCTACCCAGGCGATGACCGCGGCATCGGCCAGGGGTTCGTCCACAACACCGCCTGGGACGATCAGGATATCCAGGCGCGGGTGGTCACTAATTGCATAGTGCGGTTTGACCAACAGGCCGCCGCGGGCGCACACGTCGGATCGATCACGGGCCAGCGTCACCACCTCGAACGGCGCCTCGGGTGTCAGCCGGTCGCGAAGAGCGACCCGGCTGGCCACGCTGAAGACCTCAAATGGGCCGGCGAAATCGAGGACCTCGATCTCGTTAAACAACAAGATGCCGACGCGCCGCGTTGCCATGGCTTCGCCCTTCCCACTCGCTGAATTATTGCCTCATGTGATGGTCATGCGCACCGTGATATGGGGGGCTTTGCCCCGATAGAACGAGAGGCTTTGCATGAGATAGGCCGGATATACGATCAATAATCCCGGCTGCAGGCGCACCGTCTGGGTAACACCCAGGCTCTCGGCGCCCGGTCCCGTAAAGGTCATGGACGGTGCGTACATGACCGGCGCCGCGCCACGCGGGTCCTGAAACTCCAGGAGGCCGCCTAGGTCAGGATCCGTTGCCGCATCGCCGTCACTGACCATGTAGATGGCCGCGAAATCAGCTTTTGGTTCGCTGACGCTGGAACAGGCGCCCTCCCAAAGAACCTCGGCATAGGCATCGATCCGCCAAGACTCTGGCGTGGTGGAGCCGGATAACCGCGATGCCAGCAGACGCGCCGCGGTGGCGACAGCCTGGCCAGCGCCGGTACTCAAATCCGGAAATCCTCTGGTTGAGGTCCAGGCGGGCGCCTCGGCGCCACCAGAGCGTTCCAGAATAGTTGTCACCAGAGCCGCATTCACCGCCGCGGCATCGGGCAAATTCACGGAGCACAGCGGCGTGGAGAAGAGAGTAATCCCCTCGATGGCCCCAAGGCTCGGGCGCGGCGTGCTCATGGCGCCAACTCTTGCGGCAGAGCCAGGTTGAAGGCGATGGAGATGCGTGTACCTCCCGCTTGATAGGGGCGGACAGAATGCAGCATCCAGCTTGGAAAAATTACGAATTGGCCCGGTTCCGGGCGCACCAAGGGCGATGCATCGCCGGATGCGACAATGCTTGCGGCCGCGTTGTCCAGCAGCGCCCCGCCGCGCGGATCGTGGAACTGAAACTCGCCGCCAAGGCCGTCGCCGATGCCATCACCGGTATCGACATAATAGGCGCCCGACCAATAGCATCCCGGATGCGTATGCCGCTTGTTGGCATGTCCCTTACGATTGACGTTCGCCCAACATTCCACCCGCCAGGCAGGCCGCGCCGGACGCCCTTTTCGGTCGCGGGTGGCTTTGTTGGCAACCTCCTTGGCCGCTCCAAGCACCGCATCGACCGCATCGCCGCCCCATATCGCCAGGTCGCGCCCGGAATGCCAACCGCCGATGTTGCTGTTGACCACCCCGCGCTCAGTCTGCTCACGCGCCAAGATGATGTCCCGAAGCTCTCGGTTTAGCGCTTCGAAATTGTGTAGGCGGCACAAAAACGCGGGCGTCGGGAAAAACCCGGCAATCCGAGATTGCAATAGAACCGCGTCGGAAAAGGCATCCTGCATGGGCCCGTTCGTTTTGGCCCATAGGGGCCGGGTTTGCAACGGTCGGCTCAACAGATACGGGCAAATCGGCCATTGGCCTTTCTCGGATCGACCCTCATCATCGCCGTAAAGGTCGATCGGTCCGCTAGCGACGGCCCCGAACGTCTAGTTATGAGAGAGCCCAAGGCTAGGAGAGGAACGCCATGCTCTACGCACTTTTGATCTATCAGGCAGAGGACGTCCTCGACAACTACTCGGAGGCCGACCAAAACACCGCCTTGGCGGGACACCGCGCCTTACAGAAGAAGACTAAGGCGGTCGGCCATTTTGTCGAGGCGAATCAACTTCTTCCCTCAAGTTCAGCGACGACGGTGCGGGTGCGAAATGGGAAAACGAGTGTCACCGACGGACCGTTTACAGAAACCAAGGAGCTTTTGATCGGCCTCTATGTGTTCGACTGCGAGACACTCGATGAGGCGATCGAGTACGCCACCCAAATTCCCCACAGTGAGACGGGCGCCATCGAGGTTCGGCCGATCGCCTACTTCGAGTCGGAAAAAGGACCGGCGAATTGAACCGTCTTGAGATTGTTCTCAAGGCGGCTTACCCGCGGGCGCGGGCTACGCTGGTGCGCCTCCTGGGAGATTTCGACCAGGCCGAGGACGCGCTGCAGGAGGCCGCGGCGCGCGCCATCCGGTCCTGGCCGGAGCGCGGCATGCCGGACAATCCGGTCGCCTGGCTGATCCGTACCGGGCGCAATCACATGATCGACGTGATCCGTCACCGGGCCGTCGAAAAACAACACGCAACGTCTTTCGCGATTCTCGCCGATCAGGGCGACCCTCATGCGGATGATGCGATCGCCGGCGCGCCTATTGACGACGATTTGCTTCGGTTGGTCTTTACCTGCTGCCATCCGGCGCTAACCTCAGAGGGGCAAATCGCGCTGACCCTCAAAACGGTCGCCGGCTTGACGGTCGAGGAAATCGGCCGATCGTTTCTTGTCTCGCCCAGTACAATGGAAAAGCGGCTGACACGGGCCAAGGCCAAGATCCGGCAAGACCGCATCCCCTATGAGGTGCCCGCACAGGCGCAATTGCCCGCGCGTTTGGATGCCGCCTTGGCGGTCGTCTATCTCATCTTCAACGAAGGCTATAAGGCCTCACACGGGCCGGATCTCATGCGCCCCCGTCTATGCGGCGAAGCCATTCGTCTTGGCCGCATCCTGGCGCGGGCATTCCGTGACCCCCCGGAAGTTACCGGTCTGCTGGCCCTCATGCTGTTGCAGCATTCCCGCGCCACGGCGCGGATCGACGCGGATGGCGAGATCGTCCCGCTCGATGACCAGGATAGAATGCTTTGGAACCGCGAGCTCATTGTCGAGGGGCAATCGCTGGTCGAAAAATCACTGCGCCGGGGGCAGCCGGGCTCCTATCAGATTCAGGCCGCCATCGCCGCCGTACATGCCCAAGCCACAAAACCCGCGGAAACGGATTGGGCGCAAATCGCGATCCTGTACCGGCAGTTAGAGCACTACCAACCGTCTCCGGTCATCACTCTGAACCGCGCGGTCGCAGTTGCCCGTTCGGAAGGCCCGGCGGCGGGGATTGCCCTGCTACAAACGATCGAGGGCCTGCCGTCGATGCAAGCCTACCACCATTTCCACGGCGCCCGCGCGGCTCTCCTCCTCGAAGAGGACCGGCCGGCAGAAGCGAAACTGGCGTTCGAGCGGGCGCTATCCCTGACAAAAAATGACCGCGAGCGGGCGTTTCTCGAAAAGAGAATCAAAAATCTCAAATAGGATTTCGCCGTCCTGTCCGGATGGGCCCACCTCGACCGTCTTGTCTATGTGCCTCATTTTTTTTGGAATAGGTAAAAATACCGCCTCGGCGTGGTGCAAGATTTGGAGGGTGATTTTTAATGAGCGATGCTTTTTCAGGAGGCTGTTTGTGTGAAGCAGTCCGATATGAATGCCGGGCCGAGCCGATGGTGGCCGGTCACTGCCATTGCATCGATTGCCGCAAGAGCAGCGGATCCGGCCACTGTTCACATATCGGGGTCCCAAGCCAGGCGGTGACGAACACCGGCAAAGTGTCGGTATACGATCGATCGGCCGAAAGCGGCAACATCGTCAGCCGAGCCTTCTGCCCAAGCTGCGGCGCGCCGGTCTATTCAACAAATTCGGCAATGCCGGACATGTTGTTTATTCGGGCATCGAGCCTGGACGATCCCGAAATATTCAAACCGCAGATGATCGTCTACACGGGCCGCGCGCCAAGCTGGGACCATATGGACCCGGCGCTCCCCTCTTTCGCGGCCATGCCGGAGGGCGGGCCCAAGGAAGTCATTCGCAAGAGTGCGAAATGACACTGGATGAATTTAGCGCCTATTGCCAATCGAAGCCCGGCGTAACGCAAGATTTTCCCATGAAGGGCGAGGCTGTTTGGATGAAGGTCGGCGGCAAGATGTTCGCCATGACGAATGTCCGGGAGCTGAAGATGGATGGGGACATAGTTTCACCTTTCCACTTCATAAATTTGAAATGCGATCCAGACCGGGCCGTGCAGCTGCGAGAAAAATATTCGTCGGTCATCCCAGGTTGGCATCAGAACAAAACGCATTGGAATTCTGTGCTGATGGTCAAACCGCCGCCGGACACGCTCCTCAAGGAGTTGATCGATCACTCTTACGATCTGGTCGCGAGCTCATTGCCAAGAGCGGTGAGGGAGAAGCTGGAAAATTGACGAGCATCACGCCGAAACCGAACACGCGTTTCTACGCTATGGCGATCATCGCCTTTGTGCTGGCGTCGTTCATCGTTCAGGCGGTATCGGTGATCGGTTGGGTCGCCGTTGAGGGGCTGGCCAGCCCGGTGCAATTCGGCCTGTATGGCCTTCTAGTGGGTCTGATCCATGGCAAATCCAGCCGGTGAATTTAACCGCATCGCCGATGATTTTGCGGCATCGAACCCTGATGTTCGCCTGGGCAAAATGATGAGTTCGCCTGGACTGACCTGCAACGGCAAGGTATTCGCCTTCATCGGCAAAGAGGGCATGGGATTTCGCCTGGGGTTGGCGTTCGATCCCGTCGCCTTCGGCCTTAGAAACCCAAAGCCGCTCAACCCGTTCAAGACGAAGCCACCATTGAAGGGCTGGTACATCGTGGCAGAGGCGGAGCAGGATAAGTGGGAAGCCTTGGCGGCACGAGCGCTTGAATTCACGCGGACCCTGTAACCATGCCGCATCTACAGAAGAGCACGCTCAAATTCCTTGCCGATCTGGGAGACAACAACAACCGTGACTGGTTCGGCGCAAACAAGCCCAGGTTTCTGGAGGCCCAGACTGATTTCGAGGAACTCGTCGGCGAGCTAATTGTCGAAATCGCCAAGTTCGATAGTGAAATCAGCGATCTGGACGCCAGGAAAAGCATCTTCCGCATTTACCGGGATACGCGCTTTTCCAAGGACAAGACCCCCTTCAAAACGAGCCTGGGCGCTCACCTGCTTGCGGGCGGCCGGAAGAATGAGCACAGTCGTGCCGGCTATTATATTCACATCTCACCCGGTGATTGCTTTCTCGCGGGCGGAGCCCATCTGCCGCCCGGCGCCTGGATCGAAACCATTCGCCGTGAAATAGATCGCAACAGCCAGGACCTGAGGCGGATCACCGGCGCCAAGAGCTTCCAGAAATATTTCGGCGAGATGGAGGGAGAGAGCCTGAAGTCGGCACCCCGCGGATACCCGAAGGACCACCCGGACATTGACCTCCTAAAGCGCAAAAGCTTTCTTGCCGTCCATCGCCTGGCCGACAAGACGGTGACCTCCGCCGGATTTCTCCCACATGCGGCAACTGTATTTAGAGCTCTCTTCCCGTTTGTTCAGTTCTTGAATCGAGGGTCAAGGTAAGCGATCTGGGCGCGTTGCCAATCGTTGCTGCCGCCCTATGTTTGCGCTACCACGGTAGCGTCGAGGGGAACATCGTCGCGGAACAGCGGAAAATCCGCGATCTTGCGCCGCAATTCCGCCGCTGCCGCCTCTGGCAAGGCGAGAAG
>JAJFGP010000098.1 GCA_021776055.1 Kiloniellaceae bacterium | reverse complement strand
CGATGGATCCGCCCCCGGCCGCCGCTCGAAGCCAGTTCAGGCCAATCCACCCCGGGCGCTGGCGCGACCCGATCACACGGGCCAGCACAACGCCCAAGCCCACCATCATGACAAGCACGCCAAGCGAGAATGCTATTATGATCAGGCTCGCCTCCCAGACCGCGCCGCGGGTCCCGGCGGGAATGAGGGCGAGCGCCGGCGCGCTACCGGCAAGACCATGACACGCGCCAACAAGCACAGCGTCGTGTGCGCCCTCCGCGCGCTGGCGCGGATGCCCCTCCGAACGCACCCAGTGCAGATGCGCGCCGTGCGAGGGATGACGGTGTATCGTCAGCCGCGCGCCCTTTGTCAGTAGATCGCAGATGATTAGGAGACCGATCCCGGCCAGCAGAATTGCGGCAGTCCGCTCCGCATAGATCTCGACGCCAGGCGGCAAAGCCTGGCCCATCAAGAATACAACCGCACCCGCTCCGATCAGGGTCAAAGCATGACCGACAGACCAGCCCGCCGCAGTAAGCAAACAGCGGCGGCGATCAGGCTGTCGCGTAGCCAAGGCGCTCACGGCCATAACATGGTCGGCATCCAGCGCGTGCAGAGCACCGACGCCTGCCGCCATCAAAAGCAAGGTGATCGTGGCGGGATCGGTCAGCATGGCACGACTTGGTAGCGGGTCGAGAGGTTCATTCGTCTTATCGCCAAGTATCCGGTTAGCACTGAAACCAGCGTATCGATTTTTTGGTCCGGTAGTCAAGATGTCATACCAATTGACAAAAAAATGCCCGGATTCTAAATTCCACACTGTGAGCATGGCAATTCCGCTTAGTGAGCACGGCGTCCACTTGCGCCGTCTCGAAATATGCAAAGGAAAAGACTATGGCAGAACGCGAAATTGTCCGGGAGGCAGGCAAAGTCGTTCCTGGTCCGGAATATGACGACGAACCCCTTGGCCCTGTCGGACAGAAGGTGGTCTACGAGGATGACAGGGTACGGGTGTGGGACATCGTCCTAGAGTCGGGCGGCTATTTCGGGCTGCATACGCACGAACTAGACTACCTGATCATCACATTGCAGGGCGCAAAGTGCAAAACCTGGGAAAAGCAGGGCGATGTCTGGATGGAGTACCAGTTTGATTTCGAAGCGGGTGACGTGCTGCCTGTCACCGTCAATGGCGGGCAAACGCACCGCCTCTTCAGCACTGACAACAAACCCTTCGTCAACCGGCTGATCGAATTTAAGAAATAAGGCTGGCGGGCGTGGTAGCTGGGCGATCGGACGATCGCTCAGCCTGACTCAGCCTTGTCGCGCTCCGCGCGATGCACATCGTCAATAATAAGATCAAGGTGCTCCTGCATCAGCGCTTCCGCGCGCTTTTCGTCGCGTGCGCGGATCGCATCGAGGATGAGCCTGTGTTGATCCTGGATCCGGCGGGTCTGTTTTTCACCGCTCAGGCCCCACAACTTGATGCGGTGCCATTCGGGCCCCGACATCTGATCGACCATGGCCTCCATGGCCCGCAGCAACAGTGAGTTGTGCGAGGCGACGGCGATCGAGCGATGGAATTCACGATCGGTATCGACCGGATGCACACCCTCATCAACCTGTTCTGTCATCGCGTCAACGATCTCGCAGAGATGCGCGAGATCCTCGTCGGTCCGCCGCAGCGCCGCAAGGCGCGCGGTGCCCGATTCGATCGCACGGCGGCTCTCGAGGATCTCGAGAGCGCTGGCCGCGTCCAACTGCCAAGTATAGTCGGCGCGACGATCGGTCACGAATGTGCCGTAGCCCGGACGACTCTCGACCAAGCCCATCGCCGCGAGACCGGTCAGCGCCTGGCGCACCGAAGCGCGGCTGATGCCGAGTTGGTCCGACAACTCGCGCTCAGTCGGCAGGCGGTCCCCTGGACTGACCGTTCCACCTTCAATCAGCGTTACCAGCTGACTCATCGCGGCTTCATAGACTTTTTCCTGCCGGATCGGCCTTAATGCGGCCATTTCGAAATAACCTCTCGCATCCGTTGAGACCTTACACGAATCGTGATGACTCGGGTCTTTTCTCCTGAGTGGCTGACACTACCAGCGTAGATCATGGATAAGCAACGTAGATCATAGGTGCAGATCAAGTGGCCTTCACGCTGCCCAGGAAGCAACATAATGCCGCAGAAGAGCCCGGATTCGATAGCTTGGTCTGCTGGACCATAGGTCCGATCACTTTACAAACCGAACAGCAGGCCGTAAATTCAAAACAGCAAGATGCTCCAGCCAATCCGGTCGGCAATCACCCGTCGCCCTTAAAGCCCTGGCCCTTAAAGTCAGTGAGGAGACCTCATATGAAGCTCGCTCGATTCCTGCATGACGGCGTCACCCATATCGGCGTCGTGAACGAAGCGGACGGCGTCGTCCAACCGATCGCCGCACGTTCGCAGGGTGTCGATCCGATGATCGCCTTCATCGAGCGTCAGATTGAGGGTGAGGAGCCGCGCAGTAACGGTGTGGCGCTGCCGTTGCAGGAAATCCGCCTGCTGCCGCCGATCACCGCGCCCAGCAAGAACATCCTCTGTGTTGGAAAGAACTATCGGGCCCACGCCTTCGAATTTGCCGGCAGTGGCTTCGATGGCTCGGCCAGCCGCGACGAAGACGCTGTCCCGGACGCGCCGATTATCTTTTCCAAGGCCCCCTGCTCGATGGCCGGAGCGCACGACGATATCCTTTCGCCGGCGACCATGATCGAGAGCCTCGACTACGAAGCCGAACTGGGCGTGGTGATCGGCAAGGGCGGGCGCGCCATCCCGGGCGAGAAAGCATATGATCACGTCTGGGGCTACACCGCGATCAACGATGTCACGGCCCGCGTCGTGCAGAGCCGCCACAAGCAATGGTTACTCGGCAAGTCGGTCGATACATTCTGCCCCATCGGACCCTGGATCGTCAGCGCCGACGAACTCGACCCCGAAGCGCTGGAAATCTCTTGCTGGGTCAACCGCGAGCGCCGCCAGCACGCGTCCACCAAGGATCTGATTTTCGACATTCCGAGCATCATCGAGGTGATCTCGGCAAGCATGACCCTGCAAACCGGCGACATCATTGCCACCGGGACGCCGGACGGGGTCGGTATCGGCTTCGACCCGCCGAAGTTTCTGCGGGAGGGCGACGTCGTGCGTGTGGAAATCACCGGCATCGGCGCCCTGGAGAACCGCGTCCTTCGGATGGCTCCATCCTGATCCCAACCACCGTGCAGCATTCATTCCGGATCAGCACCCCCCGCTTGATACACACAAGGCCGCTTTTTCCGCCAGCGCAGCGCGGATGCTGGTAGCTGAGGACACCGCAATCATGGAACTGACGGACAACATCCTCATCAACGTCCCGCGCGAACGTGTCTTTGCCGCGCTGAACGATCCGGAGATCCTGTTGCAGGTAATCCCCGGCTGTGAAGCACTTGAGCAGACGGCCGACAACGTCTTCGAGGCAACGGTCGTGCAGAAAGTCGGCCCCCTGAAGGCCCGCTTCAAGGGGCAGGTGACGACCAGCGACATTGTCGCGCCGGTCTCCTACAGCATACAGGGAGAGGGCAAAGGCGGCGCTGCAGGTCGCGTCAAGGCGCGCTCGGCAGTGCAGCTGGACGACGAAGACGGCGCAACCCGCCTGCACTATGACGTTCGAGCGGAGATCACGGGACGACTCGCCCAGATCGGCGGCTTCATTGTCCAGCGCACGGCCCAACGCGTCGCGGCCAGGTTCTTTGACAACCTGGAAGCGTTGCTCACGAAGGCCGCGGAGGACCACCCGACTGAAGCATTCTAATAGGCACTGACACATTAACTTGTGCAACCGCAGGAAACATTCAGCGGTCAAGAACAGATCAGATTGCGACGGCACCATGCCAGCTCCGCGTTGCTTCTGCCCGGAAGATGCGGAGTGTGGACCGGGAAATTAGGTGACGCTGGGTGTTGAAGTTGTTGTAAACCGCGGCGTGGATCGAGAGAAAACGCTGCGCGGATCCGGGAGATTTGAAGCGCTGCATTTTTCGTTCTCGTCGCCGGACCGGCTGATGGGAGTTTTCTGCTCTATTGTTCTTCCTCAATCCCTGCTCATGCCTCGCTGACAGTCCAAGTTCCCTGAACGCCGAAGCGTAGGGTCGCAGTTTGTCCGTGACGACACCCCACGGTGCAAAGCTATGTCTCTTCAGGAGCTTGCGCATCAACTTCAACGCGGCAGCCTTGTTGCGCTTTGACTGGATCAAGAAATCCAGAACCTCACCTTCGCTATCCACGGCGCGCCACAGGTACATCCGCTTTTCTCGAATCGAAATGAAAATCTCATCGAAGTACCACTGATCGTCAGGAGTCGGCCTAGAGCGCCGAAGCCGCTGGGCATAGAGGCGCCCGAATTTGAGAACCCACCGCCGGATCGTTTCATTGGAGACGTCGATCCCTCGTTCCGCTAACAGTTCCTCGACATCCCGATAGCTGAGTGTAAATCGCACGTAGAGCCAGACCGCATGCTGGATAATCAGGGGCGGCAAGCGATGACGACGATAGGAGAGTTGCTGCATAGGCTGACGGTATCGCGGGGTCTGCGATTAGTCAGCCGTTAACGTGTCAATGCCGAAAATGTGGTTCTAGACGGCCCATGAAGCGCGCAGAAAATCAGTGATTTTCTACAGTTATTGGGCGATCAAAAAAATGCCCGGAATTTTAATCTGACAGTGCCCTCTGAGGCCACCGGCCGGCGAAGTTCACGCCACTTGCACAACGTCCCATTTTCGCTCTCAGCGTCATCTTCGTTTGAAGTTCTCAAACCTGTCATGCCACTGACATGAAGCGTGGATAGCGTTCTCGGCGTTCCACTGACGCATTCATTCATGAGAATTGACTGTACATGCCCCCCAATACCGAGAGCCGAAAACGTGCCATGAGCCTGCTGGCGCAGGCCGAGGAAGCGACGTTGGCCGCACTTTGGGGCCGTTGGCCGGCAAAGCCGGCGTTCGACTGGCTTCGGCGACCCGAATTCGGCTTGGTCATGACGCGTGGCCGCATGGGCGGTACGGGCGTTGCCTTCAATCTGGGTGAGATAACGGTGACTCGTTGCGCACTACGACTGGCCGATGGCACCGTCGGCTTGGCTTATGTCCAAGGCCGTTCGGCGCGCAAAGCAGAGATTGCTGCCTTGGCCGACGCCCTTGGCCAAGACCCACACCAGCGCGAACGTGTTGAACAGACAATCCTGGCTCCCCTCGCGGCGAAGATGGCAGCAGATCGCGATGTTGCAGCGGCCGAAACCGCGGCCACGCGTGTCGACTTTTACACAATGGTGCGGGGTGAGGACGTATGACATCGCTGGCGCCAAGTATGGGCTTCGCCAACCCGGTTTTCGACAGCCAGCAATGTTTTCGAGCCATCATGGATGCGATGGCGCGGCCGGGTCATATCCTGCCGCTCGACGGCATCGCAGAACCGCCAGCGCCGCTTGGTCCCGTTGCAGCCGCTGTTGCAATAACCTTGTTTGACCAGGACACGCCGGTTTGGCTAGACCAATCTCTGGCCGAATCTCCTGCGGTTTGCGGCTGGCTCGCCTTTCACAGCGGGGCCAGGGTTATAGCGGATTTCGCGAACGCGCGGTTCGCCGTGGTCGCGGACCCGGCGCAGCTCCCCCCAATTACCTTGTTTGCCGTCGGCAGCGATCGATATCCCGACCGGTCCACAACGCTCGTTCTGCAAGTCACTGCCCTCAACGACCATGGGCCTCGGCTGACCGGGCCCGGAATCGCCGGGTCGGCTCGCCTTGGATTTGAACCGTTGCCACCGAACTTTTGGGACGAAATCACGCACAACTACGCCCTGTTTCCGCGCGGCGTCGATGTCATCTTGGCGGGACCGCAATGCCTGGCGGCCCTACCCCGAAGCACCCTAGCCGAGGCAGTTTAGAATGTATGTCGCTGTCAAAGGCGGTGAAAAGGCGATCCGCAACGCCCACCGGCTGCTTGCCAAGGAACGGCGCGGCGATCCTGACATCGCGGAGATATCCGTACCGCAAATAGATGGCCAGCTCTCGCTTGCGGTCGACCGGGTTATGACCGAAGGCTCGCTCTATGACCGCTCACTTGCGGCCTTGGCCATAAAGCAATCGCGTGGCGATTTGATCGAAGCCATTTTCCTCGTGCGCGCCTATCGCACGACGCTTCCGCGCTTTGGCGGCTCTGAACCGATCGAAACAGGTAGTATGACCGTCCGCCGCCGCATCTCGGCATCATTCAAAGATGTGCCGGGCGGCCAACTTCTCGGCCCAACTTTCGACTACACCCACCGCCTAATCGACTTCGGCTTGGCCGCGGAAAGTGAATGCCCGGCAGCGGAACTAGCGCCGGGACCGGCAGAAACTACGGTGCCATCCATTGCATCGATCCTCGGTAACGAGGGTCTTGTCGAGACCGAGACCGATCACAATCCGTCACAGCCACCAGGGGACGTAACAAGTGATGCCCTCGACTTTCCCGCCGGCCGCGACTTGCGTTTGCAGGCGCTGGCGCGGGGCGACGAGGGCTTCCTGCTAGCGCTCGGATACTCGACACAACGCGGATATGCCCGCAACCACGCTTTCGCCGGGGAAATACGCGTTGGCACGGTGACCGTGGAAATGTTTGTCGAGGAACTCGGCTTCACGATTGCCATCGGTGAAATCACCGTCACCGAAGTTCAGATGATCAACCAATTCAAGGGATCGACGACGGTGCCACCGCAGTTTACGCGGGGGTATGGCCTTAGTTTTGGCCATTGTGAGCGCAAGGCCATGTCGATGGCTCTGGTGGACCGTGCCCTGCGCTGCCGTGAACTGGACGAAGACAATGTCGGCGCACCGGCCCAGGACGAGGAGTTCGTCCTTTCCCACTGTGACAATGTTCAGGCGACGGGCTTCGTCGAGCATCTCAAATTGCCACACTATGTCGATTTTCAATCAGAGTTGGAACTGGTTCGCAGGATGCGCCGCGAAGTTACCGAGCGAGCCGGCGCCCAGGAAGCCGCGGAATGAGCGCCTCTTCCACGGCGCCAAGGCACGATCCGGCCTACAACTTCGCCTTTCTCGATGAGCAAACGAAGCGAATGATTCGTCGTGCGATTCTAAAGGCGATCGCGATCCCCGGATATCAGGTGCCCTTCGCCAGCCGCGAAATGCCAATGCCCTATGGCTGGGGTACCGGCGGCGTGCAGGTGACAGCCGCAATTCTTGGGCCTGATGACCGGTTGAAGGTCATCGACCAAGGCGCCGACGATACTACCAATGCCGTCTCGATCCGGGAATTCTTCCGCCGAACGGCTGGTGTTGAAACGACCGAGCGCACCGATAAGGCCACCATCATCCAGACGCGCCACCGGATACCGGAGATGGCCCTGCGAGACGACCAGGTGCTCGTCTACCAGGTGCCCATCCCCGAGCCCCTACGCTTCTTGGAGCCGCGTGAGACCGAGACACGGACCATGCATGCCCTGAAGGAATACGGGCTCATGCACGTGAAGCTTTACGAAGATATAGCGATGCACGGTCACATCGCGACAACATACGCGTATCCGGTCAAGGTCGCCGGCCGGTATATCACCGACCCCTCGCCAACACCGAAGTTCGATAACCCAAAAATGAACCGCATGCCAGCGCTTCAGCTTTTTGGCGCCGGTCGGGAGAAGCGAATCTACGCCATCCCCCCATACACCGATGTCGTGAGTCTCGACTTTGAAGACCATCCCTTCACCGTACAGAAGTGGGATCAACCCTGCGATCTTTGCGGGGCGGAGGACACGTTTCTGGACGAAATGCTGACCGACGACCAAGGCGGGCGTCTATTCATCTGCTCCGACAGCGACCACTGCAATCGCCGGCAGACCGCAGGTCATCACGGCTCCATGACACAGGACGCAGCCGAATGACCGGCCCAATCAAGGATGACGCTCTGCTGCGCGCAAGCGGATTGGCCAAAATCTACGGCGCTCAGATCGGATGCTTCGATGTTGGCCTTGAACTATGGCCGGGTGAAGTCCTGGCGGTGGTTGGCGAATCGGGATCGGGCAAAACGACGTTGCTCAACTGTCTTGCCGGGGAACTAACCCCTACCAGCGGTGTAATTGAATACCGGCGCGGCAACGGGCCCATGCGCAACATACTCGAGATGACGGAAGCCGAGCGCCGGACCCTGCAACGCACCGAGTGGGGAATAGTCCACCAGAACCCGGCCGACGGCTTGCGCATGACGGTTTCCGCTGGCGCCAATGTTGGCGAGCGTCTGATGGCGGTGGGCGCCCGTAACTATGGGGACATCCGGTCCACTGCCCTTGAGTGGCTTGCGCGCGTCGAGATCGATACCGGGCGTATCGATTGCCGCCCCGAAACATTCTCCGGCGGCATGCGACAACGGTTGCAGATCGCGCGCACGCTCGTGACCCGGCCGCGCCTGGTCTTCATGGACGAACCCACCGGTGGGTTGGACGTCTCGGTTCAAGCCCGCGTCCTTGATACCTTGCGCGGATTGGTCGCCGAGCTTGGGCTATCCGTCATCCTGGTGACCCACGACCTGGGTGTTGCTCGGCTCCTGGCGGATCGCATGGTGGTCATGAAGGACGGTCAGATCGTCGAGGATGGGCTGACCGACCAGATCCTCGAAGATCCGCAGCACGCATATTCTCAACTTCTCGTATCCGCGATCTTGCAAGCCTAGAACATGTTCGCCGCGTTGGATATTAGCGATCTTGCAAAGCAGTTCACACTGCATATGCAAGACAGCGCCGAATTGCCGGTCATTGCCGGGGCCAACCTCAGTGTCGCATCAGGCGAGTGTGTTGTCCTAAGCGGCCCGTCGGGCGCCGGTAAGAGTTCGATCCTCAAAATGATCTACGGGACCTATCCCTGCACTCTGGGTTCCATCCGCGTTCTAGACGGTGACAACTACGTCGATGTCGCCATGGCCAGCGCCCGGGATTTACTGGCGCTGCGGCAGACCACGGTGGGATACGTCAGCCAATTCCTGCGCGTCATTCCACGCGTCCCGACCATTACCCTGGTCGCCGAGCCCCTTGTCCGTCGGGGGGCGGATCTGACATCAGCCCACGACCAGGCCGCCAGTCTGCTGCAGAAACTAAACCTGCCGGAGCGGCTTTGGCCCCTTCCCCCTGCCACATTTTCCGGCGGCGAACAACAGCGCGTCAACATTGCGCGAGCCTTCGCCCATCCCATGCCGATCATGCTTCTCGACGAGCCGACGGCTTCTCTTGACGCTGAGAACCGTGAGGCGGTTGTGTCGCTTATCCACGAGGCCAAGCGACGCGGTGCGGCAATTCTGGGGATTTTCCACGACAAAGACATGCGTGACCGCATAGCGGACCGGCTTGTCGACGTCACCGCCTTCCAGACGTTCCACAGCATCAACGCCGAGTCATAGAAGTGTCGCCAAACCGGCACAAATTGAGTCGACGAAATTCGTTATCTGGCTACTCGACCCAACGAATGGAGAAATGTGGAGCAGATGGCGGCAATCAAAATAGACGGCTTGAGCAAAACGTTCGGACGTCGCAAGGCGCTGGACAACATTTCACTTAACATCGCGCCCGGCGAGATGGTCGCCCTGATCGGCGCCTCTGGGTCCGGCAAATCGACCCTGATCCGGCATGTATCAGGGCTCGTCAAAGCCGACGCCGACGAGTTGGGGCACATCGCCGTGCACGGCCGGAAAATCCAGGAAATGGGCGGGATCACAAACGATGCCCGGCAGATTCGCCGCGACATCGGCGTGATTTTCCAGCAATTCAATCTGGTCGGCCGGATGAGCGTGCTGAGCAACGTGCTCACCGGATTGCTCGGCCGTGTGCCCGCGCTCAGGGGAACACTGGGCCTGTTCACGCGGGCGGAAAAACTTTTGGCCATGCAGGCTCTCGATCGTGTCGGCATAGCTGAGACGGCACGGCAGCGGGCCTCGACCCTTTCTGGCGGGCAACAGCAGCGCGCCGCCATCGCGCGCGCAACGGTCCAGGGCGCGCGTGTCCTTCTGGCGGATGAACCAATCGCATCACTCGACCCGGCATCCGCAAAACGAGTAATGGAGAGCTTGTCCGATCTCAACCGTAAGGACGGAGTTACCGTTCTCGTCTCGCTGCATCAAGTGGATTACGCCCGCAAGTACTGTCCCCGCACCGTCGCGCTGCGCAACGGCACCGTTGCCTACGACGGCCCAAGTGATGCGCTGGACCATCGAGCTTTGAGAGCTCTCTATGGCTCGGCAATCGATGAGTTGGTGATACCCGAGGCCCCGGAGGTATGGCAGCCCGTGGCACCTGCTGCCCGTGCTCTTGAGAGCGCAACAGCCTAGCCAATTATCGTATCCAAAACCAAACAGAGTGGAGATGTTGATATGAGCACGATGTTTAAGGGCTTGGCGGCAACCGCCATCGCCGTCTGCATGTCTACCGCGGCCCTCGCGGAGACGGTTACATTTGGAATCATTTCGACCGAGTCGAGCCAGAACCTAAAAACCGCATGGAACCCCTTCCTATCCGCGATGCAAGAAAGCACCGGCATGGAGATCAAGCCGTTCTTCGCGTCTGACTATGCGGGTGTCATCGAGGCCATGCGTTTTGGCAAAGTCGACGTCGCCTGGTTTGGAAACAAATCGGGGATGGAGGCCGTGGACCGCGCCGGAGGCGAGGTGTTCGCCCAGTCCGTCGATGCAGATGGCAACCCTGGGTATTGGTCCTTGCTGATCACAAACGTCGATAGCCCGCTTAACAAGCTCGACGACGTGCTCGGTTGCGATCAGTCTTTGAACTTCGGTCTTGGCGATCCTAATTCGACGTCAGGATTCCTGATCCCAACGACGTTCATCTACGCGCAACGCGGAATCGATCCGAAAAAATGCTACAAGCGCGTGACCAACGCGAACCATGAAACCAATGCTCTCTCCGTTGCGAATAGCAAGGTGGACTTCGCCACGAACAACACGGAGAGCATGAAGCGGCTAGAGACGACCAATCCCGAGGCTCGTGCCAAGATCAAGGAAATCTGGCGTTCGCCGCTGATCCCGTCGGACCCGCTGCTTTGGCGCAAGGATCTCGACCGCGGGATCAAGGACAAAGTCTACACCTTCGTCATGAGCTATGGCCGCATGGGAACGCCCGAGGAGGTCGCTAACGCACGCAAAGCACTGGCAGGTATTGGTTGGGCGCCCTTCAAACCCTCATCCGATGCGCAGCTGTATCCGATCCGGGTTTTGGCAATCTCAAAGGACATCAACAAGACGCTCGCCAATGACTCGATTTCGGAGGTCGAGAAGAAGGCCCGAATTTCCAAGCTCGAAATCGAGAAAGCCAAGTACGAAAAGCTGATGGACACAGTTCCGCAGTCCTGAATACGCGATGGGCGCCCGCACATCCTATGCCGGGCGCCCATTTTCTTTCCGATACCTCTGGCAAGAGCGGTACCCCGTGACACAAGCAACGCATCAGCAAGTGACACTTCCACCTCGGGATTGGGGCCGTACGTTCTATCATTGGCTCATTGTTGCGGTCGTCGTCTTTGTGTTTCTGTGGAGTTGGGCGCCCGCGGAAATGTATCTCTTCGTCAATCTCTATACCGACGCCGGCAATATGGCGGAGTACGCGGAGGGTTTCATCCATCCGAACTTCGAGGAAATTGATTACTACATCGAAGAAATGATCCTAACCGTCGAGATCGCGGTTTGGGGTACCGGCCTGGCGGTGCTTTCCTCAATACCACTTGGAATTCTGTCGTCGTCCAATATGGCGCCATTCTGGATTGTTCAACCGGTGCGCCGCCTGATGGATACGTTCCGAGCCATCAACGAGCTCGTTTTTGCCGTTCTCTTCGTTGTAGCCGTCGGCCTGGGCCCGTTCGCGGGCGTTATGGCCTTGTTCATTCACACCACCGGGACCTTGGCCAAACTTTACTCTGAATCGGTAGAGGCGATTGATCCACATCCGGTCGAGGGAATCCGCGCAACCGGCGCCATACGCCTACAAGAGATCGTCTTTGGCGTAATTCCGCAGGTCCTGCCGCTTTGGATTTCTGTCTCGCTCTATCGTTTCGAAGCCAACGTCCGATCGGCGACTGTTCTCGGGTTGGTCGGAGCCGGCGGAATCGGGCAGGTCATGTTCGAATCGATTCGCGGTTTCCAATACGCGCAAAGCGCCGCGATCCTGATCGTGGTGATCGTTACCGTAACAATGACGGATATTTTGTCTCAGCAGCTCCGCAAGCTGGCGATATGAGCGTGGAGCGCTACGCCATATTTTTCTCACCCTTGCCGGGCACACAACCGGCCCAAATCGGGGCCTCTTGGCTGGGCCGCGATATTGATACGGAGAGCGCCATGATGCGGGCACATCAGCCCGGCCTTTCGCTCGAACGCGCCGTACGGATTGTCGCCGAGCCGCGACGCTACGGATTTCACGCCACCTTGCGCGCGCCTTTCCAGTTAGCTGAGGGCGTGGACCAAAAAGCCATTACCGATCTCACAGCATTGCTGGCGGCACGGTTTGCCCCAGTCACGATCCCGTCGCTGGTCCTCAAGCAAATTTCCGACTTCGTCGCGCTGGTCCCCGCCGCCCCCTGCCCCGCGATCGACGCCATAGCGGCAGCCTGTGTCAAGGCAACCGACCCGTTGCGTGCGCCGATCGACCGGAGCGAGACGCGGCGGCGGCAGGCTGCACCTCTTACCGAGCGGCAAACGCTGTTACTTACCCGCTGGGGATACCCCTACGTCATGGAAGAATTTCAGTTCCACATGACCCTGGCGGGACCGCTCGACGTGTCGGAAATTAGTGAAGTTCGACCCGTCCTAGAGAATCACTTCAAACCCCTTATCGGCCAGTCAATGCGCGTCGATGCGCTGAGTCTGTTTCATCAGCCAGGTCGAGACCGAAGTTTCCAGCGAGTTGGGATTTTTCCACTCAATAGCCACGCGCCGGTCATCCAACCGTCACCGGAGCGTGTTAGTGAAATCGCATGATTGAAACCGTCTTCAGCAACGCCCGGTTGGTTCTCGCGGACGAGATCGTTGACGGCGATGTATTGGTCCGCGACGGGCTGATCGCGGGCATTTCGACTGGCTCAAAATACCGTACCGGCGCGATAGACTGCGAATCGGATTATCTGATCCCAGGCTTAATTGAGCTCCATACCGATCACCTGGAGGCCCATTTCAAGCCACGACCGAAGGTGTTTTGGCCGGCGGAGGCCGCGGTTCCGGCGCATGACGCTCAGATAGCCACTTCGGGAATCACGACAGTCTTCGACGCATTGCGTATCGGAACGAACAAAGGCGATGACGTTTCAATCAGCAGCAACTCGCGGAAACTGGCGCAAGCCATTGGAGACGCCAAGGTTGCCGGCCGATTGCGGGCCGATCATCTCCTGCATCTGCGCTGCGAGTTGGCGTGCGAAGACACCGTGCGGGATGCGGAAGTCTTTCTGGGCGATCCGAACCTGCGGCTCATCTCGCTGATGGATCACACGCCGGGACAACGCCAGTTTACGCGGATCGATAAGTTCAAAGAGTACTTCGGCGGTAAATCGGGCATGCCAGAATCGGAAATGGTCGCCTATATTGCCGAGCGGCGGAGCTTTCACGAGCGATATGCGGCCCCGAACCGTCGGCGCATCGTTGACATGGCACGGGAGAAACGCATACCGCTTGCGAGCCACGATGACGCAACCATCGAGCATGTTGCGGAGGCCGTTGACGATGGTGTCTCCATCGCCGAGTTCCCAACCACTGTCGAAGCCGCCAGCGCCTCCCGCGATCACGGCCTGAGCGTCCTGATGGGGGCACCAAACGTTGTGCGCGGAGGCTCCCACTCCGGAAACGTGTCGGCGCAGGCCTTGGCCGAAGATGGGTTGCTTGATGTCCTTTCCTCCGACTACGTCCCCTCCAGCTTGTTGCACGCCGTATTTGATTTATCGCGGCGGGTACCATCCATCGATATTCCATCGGCCATACGGCTTGTGACCCTCAATCCCGCCAAGGCGGCAAGCCTGGGTGACCGGGGTGAAATCACCGTTGGAAAGCGCGCGGATCTTGTCCGCGTCCACACCGACGCGGCTGTTCCGGTGGTTAGATCGGTCTGGCGCGAAGGTCGGCGCGTCGCATGACCGGCCTTGCTGATATCAGCCGCCTGCTGACCGAAAAAGGGATGGCTCGTTATGGCGCCGAAGCGATCAATCAACATGATCACGCGCTTCAGTGCGCCGCGCTGGCCGAACGGGCCGGGGCGAGCGAAGCGCTGGTCACCGCCGCGTTGCTGCACGACATCGGCCATCTGACGGCGGACGACGAGGGAGCGGCACTGCGCGGCATCGACATGCGACATGAAGATAGGGGCGCGGACTTTCTCAAGCCATTTTTTAGCGAGAATGTCACCGAACCAATCCGGCTCCATGTCGTCGCGAAGAGATACCTCTGCGCCACCAACCCGCGTTATCTGAATCGGCTGTCCACGGCTTCGGTCAACTCGCTGAACGTACAAGGTGGACCCTTTAACGCAACGGAATCTGAAGTATTTGCGGCACACGAACATAGCGGCGCAGCGATTTTATTACGCGTCTGGGACGACTTTGCAAAAGACCCGACGGCCAAGACACCGCCGCTGTCGCACTACCTCGATCTGGCAGAACGCGTTTTGTCCGGCCCGGGCAAGCTGATTCTGGTGGTCGGACCAAGTGGCGCCGGCAAGGACACTTTGATCGCTGCCGCACGTGACCACTACGCGCACGACCCGCATTTTATATTCCCGAAGCGCACCGTAACGCGCCCCTGCGAGTCCGCGATTGAGGTGCATGATTCTGTCAGTGAAGTCGAATTTCAGAAAATCTCGGAAAACGGTGGATTTTGCCTTCACTGGCAGGCGCATGGGCTACAGTACGGCATTCCCAACTCAACCGCGCGTGCAATCGCCGAGGGGCGTACAGTTGTCGTGAATGTTTCCCGAGGCGCGATCGAAGCGGCCCAAGCCCGCTTTCACCACGTGGAGGTCATCAACGTCACCGCTCCTCGTGAGATCCTAATGGCGCGCTTGGCTGCTCGAAATCGAGCCACGGATGGCGGTCTGACTGACCGCGTTAATCGAGATATCGAATTACCTGGATGCGCCGTCGTGGAAATAGTCAACGATGGCCCGATGCAGCACAGTATTGCTGCATTCCTGGACACCCTTGCCACCACGCCTAGCGCGCATCCTCTAAAACCAAATCCGCACCTTTTTCACCAACCATAATCGCCGCTGCGTTGGTATTCCCCGATGTCAACGTCGGGAAAATCGATGCATCGATGACACGGAGCTGTTGCAGCCCGTGCACCTTGAGCCGGTGGTCGACCACTGCTCCATCCGCCTCGGCGCCCATCTTGCAAGTGCCGACCGGGTGAAAGACGCTGGATGCACGTTGCCGGATGTCTTTGAGCAAATCTCCCGCTGTTTGAGCCGCCGCCCCCGGCTCTATCTCTTCCTCGATAATCGCGGATAAGGACGGGGTTTGGGCCAACTTGCGTAGGTAGCGAACGCCGTCAAGCATCTCCTCGATATCGTGCGCGGTAGAAAGATAATTCGGCCGAATTTCCGGATGCTGCATTGGATCGTTGCTGCGAATCTTAAGATAACCAAGACTGGTTGGTTGGCACGGCGAGATTCCGACAAAAAAGGCGGCGTAAGGGTCCGGGCTCATAAGGGGCCGGACTCCTGGCGGCGCCTTAAGATAACTGACCGGCGAAAAGTAGAGCTGCATGTTTGGACGAGCCAGGTCGGGCCGGGTTCGGAAAAATCCGCCACCTTGGTTGACGCTGAGGACAAGCGGTCCGCGCCGTAGCAGAACGTATTTCATGCCGGCAAACAACTTTCCCCACCAGGGATACAGTTCGTTGTTCAAGGTCGGCAAACGCGACCGATAAAGATAATCCACCCCGAGGTGATCGCGGAGGTTTTGTCCGACCGCAGCGCTATCAAGACGCACCTCGGTCCCCGCAGAACTGAGAACCGGCGCCGGCCCGATGCCAGAGAGTTGCAATATTTGCGGCGAGTTGATGGCACCCGCCGATAGGATCACCTCGCGCCCGGCCCGTGCCTCTTTACGAACGCCGTTCTGTTCATACTCAATACCGACTACCCGCGTGCCCTCGAAGAGTAAGCGAGTCACATGGGCGTGAATCTCAATCTGTAGATTGTTTCGTTTCCTAGCGGGCCAAAGGTAGGCCCGTGCCGCCGACATCCTGAATCCGTCGCGCGTGGTGATCTGATAGAGCCCGACCCCCTCCTGCGACTTGCCGTTGAAATCCTCGTTGAACGGCAGGCCGATCTCCTGTCCGGCCTTGATGTATACGTCGCACAGCGGGTGGACGTGTTTGGACACATCACTGACGTGCACGGGGCCGCCGGACCCATGATAATCGCTTGCGCCGAACGCATGATCCTCCAGTTTTTTGAAATACGGCAGAACGTCTCCCCAACCCCATCCCGAATTGCCCTGCGCCTGCCATCCGTCGAAATCCTCGGGCTGTCCACGAACGTAGACCATGGCGTTGATCGAACTTGACCCGCCCAGCACCTTGCCGCGCGGCCAGTAGCTTTCGCGCGAGCCGAGGCCCGGGTCGGGCTCGGTCCGGTACATCCAGTTGACCTTGGGGTCGTAAAACGATTTGCCGTAGCCAATCGGCACCTGCAGCCAGAACTTTTTGTCCGACCCTCCGGCTTCCAGCAGGAGAACCCGGTGACGTCCGTTCTCACTCAAGCGATTCGCCAGAACACATCCGGCCGAGCCGGCGCCGACAACAATGTAGTCAAACTCGCTCATGGTTTATCGCTTGACCGAGGTGCGTATGGCTAATCCTCCGCCGGCTTGGATTTGTCTCTCTGAGCTAGAACGGCGATAAACGCCAGGATACCGGAGCCGATCATCAGGAAAAGCGACGTCGCATTGAGGACGGGCGTGGAACCCTCCTTCATGCGGTCATACATGGTGATCGTGAGAGGAGAATCAGAGCCAACCAGCATCAACGTCGTATTGAAGTTCTCGAACGAGATCAGGAAAGCGATCAAGCCAGAGCCAATCAACGCCGGCTTCAGATACGGCAGCGTGATCGTGCGCAATACATCGAAGCGACTGCCACCAAGGTTGTAGGCGGCTTCCTCCAGAGTCCGGTCAAACTTCCGCAGCCGGGCTGATATCACGAGGGTTGCGATTGTCGCGATGAAGGAAAATTGGCCCAGCACAACCAAAAACAAGCCCGGACGCAGCGCCTCGATTTCAAAACCAAAACTATCTTCAAGACCGTTGGCAATCGTGCTGGAAAACACCAACATCGAAATCCCCAAGATCACCCCTGGTATAACCAACGGCATCAACATGAGAACGTAACACAATTCTTTGAGCGGAAACTGGTATCGCTCGAATAGAAACGCGTTAGTTGTCCCGACCAGCAGGGAAAGCGTGGTCGTGAACACGGCGACGACGAATGAGGTTCGAATCCCGCGCATGATGTTGGGGTCGTGGAATAAGCCCAATTTTGGCTGGGTAGAGTTGAAAAACCAATCGAACGTCAAACCGTTCCAGGGCAAAGACGGAAAAAGGGAATCATTGAACGCGAACGTGGCGGCAACGAGCAGGGGCGCGATCAGGTAGATGAAGAACAGCGCGACATATCCACGATAGGTCAGACGAACGAGGGCACTTTGCGGAATGGTCGGTAACATGCGGCTAACTTTTGGCGATCGTGCTGGCCAACGTCTGGCCGCTTAGGCGAAGCGCCAACCAGACCAGCAGTGACGAGGTCGCCAGTAAAATAAATCCGAATGCGGCGCCAAATTCCCAGTTAAATCGTGTGATGAACTGGGAATAGATATGACCGGTAAACCACAGGCTACTTTTACCGCCAAGCAGGATTGGTGTCAGGTAGTTCCCCAGGCTAAGCATGAATACGATGATGCATCCTGCCACGATTCCGGGCATCGCATGCGGGATGACAATTTCCCGCAGCACCGCAAATCCACCGCCCCCCAAATCATAGCCCGCCTCCACCAGGGATTCGTCGAGACTATCCAAGGTCGAAACCAAGGGCACCACCATGAACAGCATAGACGTATAGACTAGGCCGACCATCACCGCGGCATCGTTATAGAGAAACTCCACCGGGCCCGAGACGAGGCCGGCCCATTGCAGGAAGCTGGAGATCACACCGGTCTCCCGCAACAGGATCATCCAGCCGAACACACGCACCAACTCGCTGACCCAGAAGGGCAGAAGGCACATGAGGAACAAGGCGCTCTTAAGCCGTCCGCGTGCCAGCTTGGCGATGTAGTAGGAAACGGGGAACGCCAACAACAGCGTCAAGGCAGTGGCCGCCACCGACATCACAGCCGTTCGAAATAAGGTGTGAACATACACGGGTTCGCTAAAAACCTCGATATAGTTGCCAAGCCCTGTCTCATAGACTCTGGGCTCGATCTTTTCCCGGACGGACAACATGAACATGTCGATGTGCGGAATGACGACCAGCAGAAGAATCCAAAGAAGGAATGGGCTGAGCAAAAGCAAGAACGTCAGCCGCCGGGCATCTTTCTGGGACATGTGCTCAGAAACCTCCCGCGATCATCCGGACGAGGCGGGGTAACACCGGCAGTGCTCGATGCTCCAGGCGAGTGTGACCTCCTCCCCTTCCCGCAGGTCGGCGTATTCCCCGGTTTGCGGTAGCGCGACCGCCATATCTTCACCCTGTCGAGTTTTCACCAGCGCCCGGCTCTGCGCGCCATTGAATAGGACGCTTTCAACGACGGCGGCACGGTGATTAACGGTATCGCCTGGCGTTGAGGTCGGTTCGCTTGAAGTCACCCGGCGAAGCGAAATGGATTCGGGACGCACGAAGATGTCGACAGCCATGCCCCTGTCCGCCGCGGCGCTGCCGCCGGGGACACCGACCAAGGTCTCGCCAGAATCCGCCTCGAGTTTTAGGCTTGTCGCATCTCGGTTAAGCACCCGACCACGCCACTTGTTGCTGTCTCCCACGAAACCGGCGACAAACGCCGTGTCCGGTTGGAAATACAGATCCTGTGGTGTTCCGACCTGCTCGAACTTTCCGTCATTCATCACGGCCACCCGGTCGGACATGACCAGCGCTTCGGATTGATCGTGCGTGATATAGACGAACGTGGTTCCCAGTTGATGCTGCAACTGCTTCAACTCCACCTTCATATGCTCGCGCAGCTTTAGATCAAGCGCACCCAGCGGCTCGTCAAGAAGCAGAACATCCGGATCAAGGACCATGCAGCGGGCGATCGCGATGCGTTGCTTCTGCCCGCCGGAAAGCTGATCGATGCGCTTCTCGCCGGAGTCTGGTAGTCCGATACGATGCAAGGCATCGGCGACTCGGGTTTCGATCTCACTGCGGCTGGCGCGCCGGCGGCGTAGGCCATAGGCGATGTTCTCAGCCACCGTCATCATGGGAAAAAGAGCCAGATGTTGGAAAACCATGTTGACCGGGCGCCGGTTCGGCGGCGTGCTCAACACCGAGCGGCCCTTGATATGAATGTCGCCTGAATCAGGTTCATAGAACCCGGCGATCATCCGCATCAGCGTCGTCTTGCCGCACCCGGACGGGCCAAGAATGGAAAAGAAAGAGCCGCGCTCAATCTGGAACGAGACCTGATCGACCGCACGGAAGACACCGAACGTCTTCACAATGCTCTGACACTCGAGATCGTAATCCATGCGCGTGGTGTACTCCCAACCCTTGCTCAGCCTCCTACTCGGCTGGCGCACCATGAGCATAGGGATAAAGGCTCGCGAGGACTACGGCTACAGGCCCGAATGCGACACGGCCAACGTTTGCGCTCAGGGCGGGGATGAAGCCGGCTGCCTTAACCCGGCCTCATCCCCTTGAGCACACGACGCGAAGTTATTGCGCCGCGATACGATCCAGGATTTTGCCTTCCATATCTTCCAGCCCCGGTGGAATTGTCGGGAACCAGTTGATATTCGCAATGTCCTTCTCGGTGAAGGCCGCGCTGAATGCCTTGCTCAGGCTTTCGGAAACCAGTTCCTTCGACCCCTTTGAAGCGCCGAAGCTGCCGGACGCGTCCGTGATCATGGCGGCGATCTTCGGCTGCATCACGAAGTTGATCCACTTGTAGGCCTCCGCCTCAGCCTTGGTCTTGGCGGGCAGGGCGAACGTGTCGATCCAACCAAGAGCGCCGGACTTCGGCACCACGAAGTTCATATTTGGATTTTCGCTGTTCAGCTTGAACCCGGTCGAATCCCAAGCACCGGATGCGACGACCTCACCGGAGCGGATGAGATTCAGCAAATCGTCCGAACCCGACCAATAGGCCTTCACGTTGGACTTGCACTCGGCCAGCTTCGCACCGGATTTCTCGATGATCTCCTGATACTTTGCTTTGTCCCCATAGGCAGCGAAGGGATCCATGCCCATCGCGTAGGCCATGCCGATGAGCACGGGCCGCTTGAGACGCATGGACACCTTGCCGGCATACTTCGGATTGCACAGGTCTGTGAAGTCCTGGATGTCGGCTGCCATCGATTTGTCGGCGATCATGCCATAGGTGCCCCAAATGTGTGCGACACCATACGACTTACCATCCAGCATCGTATTCTTCTTCGCGGCATCGAAAAGCGGCGCGATGAATAAGCTGGAATCGATCTGCGAATAATCGATTGCCTTATAAATTCCAAACTCGAACTGTGGCCCGGTGATCCGGTCCTGACTTGGCTGTGCCAAATCGAACCCGGCGCCGCCGGTAGCCCGCAGCTTCGAGATTATGTCTTCATTGTTCGAAACGGTGACCTCGACATCAATCCCCGTCTCTTCCTTGAACAGCTTGATCACGGCATCGGGGGCATAGCCACCCCAAGTGATCAGACGCAACGTCTTCGCGGACGCGACACCGGACGTCAGAACGAGCCCAACAATCAGCGTTCCCAACAGAACGCCAAATTTCTTTCCCATTATGTCCTCCCTAGAAGCAGCCACCCAAAATATTCCTTGCGAGCGCCGACCGCCCCGCGGCCAAGTCACGCACCGCCGAGGGTTAGCACCACGCAGTGTTCTTCAAAATAAAGGTAGGTCGGGATTGGCCTGAACTATAGGTCCACTCTCGACAATCAAGCATACCAATTGAGTGGTGAAACCGAGGGTCCCCGCCCCTAACGCATCAGGTCTTCCAAAACCTGTCCCAGCACGCCGACACCGGCGCGAATCTCGGCAGGCCGAATACTCCCAAAACCCAGCACCAAGCCGCTGATACCAGTGGGTTTTAGGGAGAACCGCCGGATCGGCGAAACAGTTATCCCGCGCCCCTCGGCGGTGGCGGCAACATCAATTTCCGAAATCCCCGGGGGCAAAAACCCGACCGTATGAAGGCCACTTTCCGTCGGAGCCACATCGAGCAAGCCCGTCAAACGTTCACCGGCGGCATCGCAGAGAGCCTGATGCCGTTCCGCATAAATCCGCCGCATGCGGCGGATGTGCGTGGCGAAGTGGCCCTCCTCGATGAATTCGGCGGTGACGGCTTGCAAGCTCGTCGGCACTCCCGGAAGGAACGCCCGCGTCAACCGCTCGAAGGTAGAGACCAACGCCGGCGGGGACAGCAAATAGCCCAGGCGAAGCGACGGAAACAGCGATTTGCTGAAGGTTCCGACATAGATCACGCGGCCCGTCGAATCGACGCTCTTTAATGTCGGCAACGGTCGCCGGCCAAAGCAGAATTCTCCGTCGTAGTCGTCCTCGATTATCCAGGCTTTTGCGCGCTCGGCCGCCTGCAACAGGGCGAAGCGGCGCTCAAGGCTCATGATCACGCCCAGCGGCTGGTGATGCGAGGGTGTGACAAAGGCCAGGCGAAACTGCGGCGCTAGTTCCAGCCCAACATCGACTCTAATCCCCTCGCCATCGATGGGGACCGGCACCAGGTCCGCCCCACAGGCGACGAGGCCGTTGCAGGCGCCAATTGCTCCAGGGTTCTCGAACCACGCTTTGTCCCCTGGATTCAGCAGCACGCTGCCGATCAGATTGAAAGCCTGCTGCGCCCCACCGGTTATGAATATCTGATCGGCCTCGCAGACAACGCCGCGGCTGGTCCGTAGGTGCCCGGCAATTGCCTGCCGCAGTGGGCGGTACCCGTACGGCTCGCCGTAACCCATGACATCGTCCCGTTGAGCGCGCCAATGTTTCGACACAAGTCGGGACCATTGCGCCATGGGAAAGGTGTCGAGCGCTGGCAGCGCGGTGACGAAGGCACCGGGGCTATAGGGCAAGCGCTGCCGCTCGACGAAATCGCCCATGGCCCGAGTCACCGCCGTCGCCAGGCGCGGTTTTCGCGCGGGCGCGGGCGTCTCCTGCACCCTCGGCGACGGCATCGGCCGTTCCGCCTTCAACGCCTGACTGACGAACGTCCCGGCGCCGACGCGGGACTCGATGAGACCCTCGGCCACCAGTCTCTCGAACGCATCGTTTACGGTGGTCCGCGACACGCCAAGGTCCTTGGCCAGGGTCCGGCTCGCGGGCAATCGTTCCCCGGCGCTCAGTCCGCCCGAGAGGATGACCTCCCGCAAGGCCGTGCATAGCTGCGTGCTTATGGATCGCGTGGACTCGCGGTCGAGGTCCAGGGAAAGCAATAATGCCCCGCCAATGCGTTTGACCATTCCACCGCCCCGCTTGTCCTTGTCAGCGATATCAGATGTGTCAGGATAAATGGTATCCCAGTTTTTTCAAAGTGGCCCTTATGTCCAGGCCAATTCGCATCAGTATCAGGGGCCTACGCTAGTACGTATTGGCCCCTCAAAGTCGGTGACCCGACTCGATCACGTTGCGGTAATCTATGAAAATCAAGAGCATAGAGACCTTTTGCACGCAATATGTCGGTTTCCTGCGTGTCAAAACAGACGACGGGCACGAAGGGTGGGGCCAGGTGTCGACGTATAACGCCGACATCACGTCGCTGATCGTCCACCGGCAGATCGCGCCCTGGGCGCTGGGGGCCGACGCGCTGGACATAGACCATCTGGTCGACATCATTCCGGAGCGCGAACACAAATTCCCTGGGTCCTATCTGCGCCGGGCCCTAGGCGGCCTAGACACCGCGCTTTGGGATTTGCGCGGTCGGCTCGAAGGCAAGAGTGTCTGCGAGTTGATCGGCGGCAAGCCGGGGCGTTTGCGCGCCTACGCCTCCTCGATGAAACGCGACATTACGCCAGCAGACGAGGCGCTGCGATTTGCGCGGCTGCGCGACGAATATGGCTATGACGCTTTCAAGTTCCGCGTGGGCGCGGAATGCGGACACGATATCGACGAATGGCCGGGGCGCACCGAGGAGATTGTGCCGACGGTTCGCAAAGCCTTGGGCGACGACGTTGCACTACTTGCCGATGCCAACAGCGCGTTCTCGCCGGAGCGCGCAATCGAAGTCGGCCGTCTGCTCGAGGACCACGGCGTTACCCATTTTGAGGAGCCGTGCCCCTATTGGCACCCCGAGAAAACCAAACGAGTTGCCACCGCCCTCGACGTCGACGTCACCGGCGGCGAGCAGGACTGCGACCTTTCCATCTGGCGCCACAATATTTGCAGCCAGGTGGTCGATATCATTCAGCCGGATGTCTGCTATTTGGGTGGACTGACGCGGACGTTGCGAGTGGCCAAAATGGCAGAGCTTTCCGGCCTGCCGTGCACCCCGCATAGCGCCAATCTGTCGATGGTCACGCTGTTCACCATGCATTTGCTGGGCGCCATACCGAATGCCGGAAAGTATTTAGAGTTCTCGATTGAGGGGGCCGACTACTACCCTTGGCAGGAGGGGCTTTTCCGCAACACCCCCTATACGATTACGGAAGGCACCGTGACAATTCCGGATGCACCAGGCTGGGGCGTCGAGATCAACCCAGAGTGGCTCGATAAAGCCAGCTACCAAATCAGCGAGGCAGACGACTTATGAGCGCCCGCCTGCCAGAATTGGTGGAGGAGGCTCTCGCAACCGGTACCCTAGCGGGCTTACCGGACAAGCATTTCATAAACGGTCGTTCGGTCTCGTCGTCATCCGGACGTGCGATGGATACATTCGATCCTGGGTCCGGCCGCCCCTTCGCCCACGTCGCCGCGGGTGGTGCGGAAGACGTCGAGGCCGCGGTCGCCGCGGCCAAGGCGGCGCTAGCGACAACCTGGCGCCAGACCACCCCAGCCGAACGCGGACGGTTTCTCTACCGGGCCGCCAGTCTCGTGCGTGAACACGCGGATCGCTTGGCCGTGGCCGAATGTTTGGATTGCGGCAAGCCTCTCGGCGAGGCGAAAGGGGACGTCGCCGGCACCGCGCGCGCATTTGAATACTACGCCGGCGCTTGCGACAAGCTGCAGGGAGAGACGATCCCGCTGGGGCAAGACTACCTTGCCTACACGCTGAACGAGCCGGTCGGTGTCACGGCCCACATAACGCCGTGGAACTTTCCAATCTCAACGTTGGGGCGCAGCGTGGCGCCGGCCCTGGCAGCCGGATGCACTGTCGTCGCCAAGCCGGCCGAGCAGACGCCGCTGACCGCCCTGATGCTCGCCGACTTGCTGAGCGAGGCGGGGCTACCGGAGGGCGTTTTCAATGTCGTCACCGGAACCGGGCCCGAGGCTGGCGCCCCGCTTGTGGCACACCGGGACGTGCGGCATGTGACCTTCACCGGCTCGGTTGCAACTGGCACGTTGGTAATGCAAGCCGCTGCACGCAACATCACCCGGGTTACCCTCGAGCTTGGTGGGAAATCACCTGTTATCGTGTTGTCCGACAGCGATATGGAGCAGGCGCTTGCCGGTGTCCTCGGCGCGATCTATGAGAATGCGGGCCAAATTTGCTCGGCCGGATCGCGCCTGGTGATCGAGCGCGCCATTCACGACAAGTTCCTGGAGGAACTGACGCGCCGAACCAAGGAACTTACCCTCGGCCATGGTCTGCGCGATCCAAACGTGGGTCCGGTAAATTCCCAAGCGCAACTGGACAAGATTGTCGACTATGTAGAAGGCGCAAAGGCGCGCGGTATTCGTGTGGCCACCGGCGGCGCTCGTGCCGCCGACCCTCAGACCGGCGCCGGCTGGTTTTTCGAGCCGACAATCCTGGACAATGTCGCCGCCGACGACGTGGTCATTCAGGAAGAAATCTTCGGACCCGTGCTGGCCGTCCAAACCATCGAGTCGATCGACGAAGCGATCGAGCGTGCCAACGGTACGCCGTTCGGCTTGGTCGCGGGCATCTACACTCAGGATATCACCAAGGCACTGCGACTAGCCCGCGATATCGACGCTGGTCAAATCTACATCAACGAATATTTCGCAGGCGGCATCGAAGTGCCCTTCGGCGGCAACAAGAAATCCGGCTTCGGCCGCGAAAAGGGCCTGGAGGCCCTGCGCAGCTACTGCAAAATCAAGAGTGTCGCGGCGAAGATCTGACTCCAAACAGTGCTGTCAGGCTAATACGAGCCAGTCTCCAAAGAGCGCGAGTTCAGGGCTTTCAGGCTGCACGTTGACGCCATTCGATCGGAGCGGCAGCGGATAACGAACTACATCATCGCCGTGAGGCGGATTACGGCGGGCGAAGAGTTGAAATAGCGGAACGGATTTTTCATCCGCGGAGGCTAAGGGCCGACCGCGCCAGCCTCAAGCCGATTAGCTCTGACAGTGCCGTAGCCGGGGTGGGTGGTGGTGCAACCAGTCCTGAGCGAACTTATCTCCGCCGAATTCCCTGTTTAACAGGGAAAATACAGGGAATTTTCGCGAACCACGGCCGATTGAAGCCCTCGCGCGCAGCGTAACTCTCGGATACTCCTGTTCATTCTGTGAATTTATTTGACCGATCAGGGAATTTTCTCGCAATAACAGGGAACAGGCTCATGGAGTGGGTCCTAGACCTGCCGCAACGACAGCGGAAAGCGGACATACATAATCCATCATCACCGCCAGGCGGATAACTTCGGGCGATGTCTTGAAATAGCGGAACGGGTTTTGCATTCGCCGAGGCTACGGACTTCCCTTAACTGCCTCAAGCCAATTTGCTCTGACATCGCCGTTTTGACGATTTCTGAAAGGCAAAGGCTGCCGTTTGCTTTTCCGGCAACAATA
>JAJFGP010000097.1 GCA_021776055.1 Kiloniellaceae bacterium | reverse complement strand
ACGGACTGATGGTGCGGTCGTTGTTTGCGTTCGGTATGGTCGGCCGCTTGCCTCTGGCGGTGCGTGCGATTTCGTCGAATAAGGGCGCACACGGGCAGAAAATTCGCGGGGCGTCGTTCTTGGCACCCCATCCGAACCAGCTGCGGCAGCGCTTGGTGTGGGCGCAGCGGATACACATCTGCTCGGCTGATTTTAAGGCATCCCAGAAACCGTGAGTGGCACGGGTATGGTCGACCCCAAAATGCGTCATCATCAGGCCCATGAATTGCCTGTGTCTTGCGTTGCCTTTGAAGGCATCGAAAAGTTCGGCGCGGGTCTTGCCCGTGGCGGCCAGGATATCGTCCAACTCATCGTCTGAGTAATCCGCGAGGCGTCTTCCCAGCAGATTTCCGGGGCTCAAATGGACGATCAGGTCAAGGAGGCGGAAGACGGGCGCTGGCGTTACCGTGGAGCCGAATCTCAACATCAGCATCTCCCAGGTTGCAAAAGCCACCTACACTACACCGCAGATATATTACCGCATCGTTAACCATACTGGAAATAGGGAGAATGTTCCCAGGGTGGGGGCCCTAAACGGGCTTAGATGAACTTCCTGAATAGCTTGGTCCGGTCGAACAGGGCCTCGAGCGCGTTCATTCTGTCTCGAGTTTCTTCCCAGGTGGCGGTTTGCACGGCCGCTATCAGGGCCTCGACGATGAACAGAATCATGACCGAGGAGTCCCATGCGGACGGTGCCTCGATGCGGGAATGGAAGCTGTGCGTGGCGTGCTTGGCGGTGGGCGAGCCCCACTGGTCCGTAAAAAGCACCAGTGTCACGTCCTTGGATCTCGCCATTTCCGCCAACCGCACAATGTCATGTTCATAACGGCGAATGTCGAACGCCACCAACACATCACCCGCTTTCATGTTGAGTACATAGTGTGGCCAGGTGTTCGAGTTCGAGGCGATCTGCGTGACGCCATTGCGGATGACTTGCATATGCGTGAAGAAATAATCCGCCAGTGACCGGGTGATCCGGCCGCCGACTACATGGACCGAACGGTCGTGGTCCGAGAGCAACGCCGCCACCGCGTTGAATGCATCCGGATTAATCTGCGCCAAGGTCTGGCGCATGTTCTCCATGACCGCGTCGGCGAAGCGGTTCAGGATATGAGTATCAGGTGCGTTCTCGGCCCAGCGGTCATGTTTTGCGATGGGATTCGAGATTGTGGCCTTAAGTTCGGACCGCAATTGGGCCTGGAGTTCCGGGAATCCGCCAAAGTCGAGCTTCTTGGCCATGCGCGCTACCGTTGGGGTTGAAACGCCCGACGCCGCGGCAACGGCCGTGATGCTGCCCAAACCGGAGACGGGATAGTTCGCGAGCATGGCGTTGGCGAGCTGCCTCTCCGCCCGGGTCAAGCGTTCGAACTTGCCGCGTATGCGTTCCGCTACGGTTAGGCCTTGCGCCGTCTCCAAGTCCGTCTCCTCCATCTGGCAGCGCCGAGAATTGCCCTTCCCAAGGGCTAGTGAAGAAAATACTCCACAAAATTTCTTAGAGAAGAGAATTTTTCAGAAATCTACTTGACTGTCTCCATATTTCTGAAAAAGTAAATTAGGTTGAGTGGGGGAAGCGCCAGTGGCGTTTGCCGGCACCGCTGGTGGTCGCGCCAGATGGTGCAGATGTTGCTCGAAAATCGTACGATAGGACGTACAATCCGAGACGGGTGGGCCGAGGAATGACGGCCAAGACTAAGGTGCGGAGCGTTTCTCGGATGGAAAAAAGAAAATGCCGAACGCTATAAAAACCTACGTGCGATATGTCGATGCGACGAACCGGGTGGTCGGCCGGTTCACCATGTATCTGATCTTTGTCATGATCGGCATACTTTTTTATTCCACCATCAGTAAGAGCTTTTTCGACCCGTCTTTGTGGACCTTGGAGATGGCCCAATTCACCATGGCCGCCTACTACCTGTTGGGCGGTGGCTATTCGATGCAGACGGATTCCCATGTCAGGATGGATCTGCTGTACGACAAATGGTCGGACAAGACAAAAGCCGTGGTCGATGCGCTCACGATTCTCCTGATGATCTTCTATTTAGCGTTGCTGCTTTACGGCGGCATTTCCAGCACGTCGTACGCCTTGCAATACGGAGAGGAAAGCTATTCGTCATGGGCGCCGCGCATGGCGCCAATCAAGATCATCATGTGTATCGGGATCGTCCTGATGCTGTTGCAGGCGATCGCCACGTTCTTCAAGAACGTCGCAAGCGCCAGGGGGGAACCGCTTTCATGAGCTACGAATTCATCGCGCTCATGATGTTCTCCACGATGATGGTCATGCTTCTGACCGGGCAGCGTGTGTTCGGCGCCATCGGGATCGTCGCCGTTACTTCCGCCCTCTTTCTTTGGGGCGATGGCGGATCGGAAATGGCCTTCAGCGCCGCCATGAAGCTGATGAAGTGGTATCCGCTTCTGACCCTGCCCCTGTTCGTTTACATGGGGTACATGCTGTCGGAATCGGGCATCGCCGACGATCTATACAAGATGTTTCATGTCTGGATGGGGCCGCTGAACGGGGGCTTGGCGATCGGGACCATCGTCCTGATGGTGGTCATTTCGGCCATGAACGGCTTGAGCGTTGCCGGCATGGCGATTGGCGCCACCATTGCCTTGCCGGAGCTTCTCCGCCGTGGCTACGACAAGGTTATGGTGACCGGGGTCATTCAGGCCGGCAGTTCCCTCGGCATTCTGGTCCCACCCAGTGTCGTTCTGGTCCTCTATGGCATGATCGCCAGACAGCCGATTGGCCAACTATGGCTCGCGGGCGTGCTCCCCGGCCTGATGATGGCGAGCTTGTTCATCCTCTATATCGTCGTGCGATGCTGGTTACAGCCCGAGTTGGGGCCGCCCCTGCCCAAGGCGGAACGGCAGGTGAGTTGGGGCGTGAAACTGCGCCTTCTTCAGGCCGGCATTCTGCCGCTGCTCATTTTCTTTTCCATGACCGGGCTGTTCGTCATGGGGGTCACCAGCCTTGTCGAAAGTTCGGCAGTCGGCGCGGTGGCGGCGACCTTGGCCGCTCTGTTTAAGCGCCGCCTGACCAGCACGGTCCTGGACAACACCGTCCGCAAGACCTTGGGCGTAAGCTGCATGTTCATGTGGATCATCATGGCGGCCCTTGCCTTTGGCGCCGTCTTCGATGGTCTTGGCGCGGTGAAGGCGATCGAGGCTCTGTTCCTTGAAAAATGGGGGCTTAGTCCTTGGGAAGTTCTCATCATGATGCAGCTTTCCTACATCATCATGGGAATGTTCCTGGACGATACGGCCATGCTGGTCATCGTCGCGCCTTTGTATGTGCCGTTGGTTGGTGTCCTGGGCTTTGACTTGGTTTGGTACGGGGTGCTGTACACGATCACGTGCCAGATCGCCTACATGACGCCGCCATTCGGTTATAATTTGTTTCTCATGCGGGCGATGGCGCCGCCGGAGATTACTTTGCCCGATATCTATCGCTCGATTATTCCGTTTGTGCTGGTCATGACTCTTGGCCTGGCAATTGTAATTATATTTCCCGAAATAGCTCTATGGTTACCTGGTCAGCTCTACGGGAGGTGAAATCGATAGGTGGCCGTGACGATTGCCGGTCATCAACACGCAGCGACAAGGAGGATGAAGCGTAACGAAGAAGAGGAGCCCCTCCACAGGGGAGGAGTCAGGTTAGTAAATTGGCTGAATCGCAGCCGACACACCAAGACAGGGAGAGTTGCAATGAACAAGAGACGTGATTTTCTGAAGAAAGCGGGCGCAACGACGGCCGGCGCAGTGGCTGCCACGACCATCGGTGCCCCTTATGTGAAAGCCCAATCGACCATCAAGTGGCGGCTACAAACCTATGCCGGCCCCGCGTTGGCCGAACATGTCATCAAGCCGTCGATCGATGCCTTCAATAAGGTTGCGAACGGCGAGATGGTGATCGAGCTGTACACCGCCGATCAGTTGGTGCCGACAGGTGAGTTGTTCCGGGCCATGCAGCGCGGAACCATCGACGCGGTACAAAGCGACGATGACTCGATTGCCGCGCCCGTGGATGTGTCCGTCTTCGGCGGATATTTCCCCTTCGGTTCGCGTTACTCTCTAGACGTGCCGGTGCTGTTCAACCAGTACGGACTGAAGGAAATTTGGGAAGAAGCCTACAGTGAGGTCGAGAACGTCACTTGGCTCAGCGCCGGTTCCTGGGACCCGTGTCATTTCAACACGGTCGAGCCGATCAATAGTCTTGCGGACCTCAAGGGCAAGCGGGTCTTCACCTTCCCCACGGCGGGTAAGTTCCTGCAACGCTTCGGCGTCGTTCCCGTAACGCTTCCCTGGGAAGATATCGAGGTCGCCGTTCAGACCGGCGAGTTGGACGGTATTGCCTGGTCGGGCATTACCGAGGACTACACGGTTGGCTGGGCCGACGTGACGAACTACTTCCTGACCAACAACATCTCCGGTGCCTGGATCGGGTCCTATTTTGCCAACTCGGAAAAATGGAACGCCCTGCCCGCGCATCTCCAGCAGTTGTTCCGGCTTTGCATGGATAGCTCTCACTACTACCGCCAGTATTGGTACTGGGGCGGTGAAGCGGATCTGCGGACCAACGGCACGAAACTGAAACTCACCACCATCCCGGATGCGGAGTGGAAGACCGTTGAAGACGAGGCCCGCAAGTTCTGGGACGAGATCGCAAAGAACAGCCCCAGAAGCGCCAAGGTGGTGGAGATCTTCAAGAAATACGCCGCCGTCATGGACAAAGCCGGACCTCCATACCGGTACTAAGAACGAGACTGCGTTCCCCGATTGCGTCGGGGAATAGCGTGACGGAAATGCCCCTTCCTCTCATTGAGGGAGGGGCTTTTTTTACCGCGAGAGGATGCGATCGACCCAGCGGGCGATGGCGCCGGCTTCGTCTTCGACTACCGGCTGCAAGGCCGCTCCGGCGAGCGCGTCCATGCGGGTTCGCGGGCGCGGCGGCAGGTATTTGTTGACCGGGCGGCAACCTTGCTCGGGCATGAGGTCGTAGCCGTCGCGGGCGCGCACCAATCGACTTACATCGGAATCTGGATCACCTAGATCGCCGAAACTACGCGCGCCCGTGGGGCAGGCGGAGACGCAGGCCGGCACGCGGCTCTCCGGAGGCAGGTTTTGGTTGTATATTTTATCTACACATAAGGTACATTTCTTCATGACTCCCGCATCACTATCGTATTCACGTGCACCATAGGGACAGGCCCATGAGCACAGCTTGCAGCCTATGCACATTTCCGCATCCACTAGCACGATCCCGTCCTCGATACGTTTATATGAGGCGCCGGTGGGGCACACGGTCACGCACGGCGCATCGTCGCAATGCAGACAGCTTTTCGGGAAATGCACGGTGCGCGAGTCGCCGCTCTCCTCGACTGCTTCGTAGCTGTGAATGCGGTTGAACCAAACGCCCGTCGGATCGGCGCCGTAAGGGTCGTGGTCGGTCAGCGGGGCCGAGTGGCCGCCCGCGTTCCACTCCTTGCAGTTCACCGCACAGGCGTGACAGCCGACGCAGATGTCCAGGTCGATGACCAGGCCCAGTTTCTTCTTCGGCGGTGTGGCGGGCAGGGAGGTCATGATGTTCGGTTTCCATGGCCGGGCCGCACGCCCGAGTCTGTGGCCGCATTCTCCCGCCGGTTGCCGATCCATTCGAGATGGTCGTCGGTGCCGGCGCCCGTGGGTCGGCGGTCGAAGTCGGCGCCATATCGCAGCACCGGTTCCGGCGTGCGTCCGGGCATCGACGGCAAGGCGGCAAAGCGTGGTGCCGTCTCGCCGGCATCGGCGGCAGCACATTTTTCAAGGCGCACGCGCAGATCGTACCAGGCGGCCTGTCCGGTTACCGGATCGGCGTTAGCATAGCGATAGCCATCAGGGCGCGCCGGCAGCAATTCGCTGATGATGTGGTTCAGCAGGAAGCCCTTGGTCGCCTCGGGCGAGTCGTTGTCCAGACCCCAGGTGCCTTTGCGTTTGCCGATGGCGTTCCACGTCCACACGGTGTTGGGATTGACCCCGTGCATCAGTTTGATCTGCCCTTTGACCCGGCCGTACGGTGAGATCACCCAGACCCAATCGTCATCGACCAGGCCCAGGGTCGCCGCTGTATTTGCGTGCACAAACAGCCGGTTGCGTGTCGTGATC
>JAJFGP010000096.1 GCA_021776055.1 Kiloniellaceae bacterium | reverse complement strand
AGCGATGGCAGCTGTGCCGCCAGCAGGCGATCGAGGCGCTCGCCCGTTGCCGTGCCGTCGACGGTAATCCGGTAAGTTTTTGCCGCGCCGGGTGCCACCAGTCTGTGATCCTCTCGCCGGAGTCTAAGTCAATGAGGTGCCCAATGGGATGCATAACATGCGCGCGCTGAAGGCTCTCGTGGTTTTCATGGGCATCCTTATTGCGGTTGGCTTAGGGCTGTTGACGTACGCCGTGATCAGCGGATTGCCGGACGGTCAGCCCAGTGATCGTCCGGGCGGCTTTGGCGATACCACGGTGGATTTGCCGACCGGCTGCGTGATCGCCGAGGCCGTTGTTGCCGATGGCACGCTCGTCTTGCGCGCCGATGGACCGGTCGAGCGGGGCTGCCAGATAGTGATTATGTTGGACCCGGAAACCGGCCGCGAGATTGGCCGTGTGAAAGCACAGGAGCAGCCATGACCACATCTCAAGCCAACAAAGGTGCGAGCCCGCGATGGTAAGCTTCACCTCCGACAATGCCAGCGGTGCCGCGCCCGAGATTCTCCGTGCCTTGACGGAAGCCAGCAGTGGCGCCGCCATGCCCTATGGCGAGGATGCGATAACCGGCCGGGTCGCATCGCGCCTGGCCGAGATCTTCGAGACGAAGGTCGCCGTTTTTCCGGTGGCCACCGGCACAGCAGCGAATTCCCTGGCGCTGTCGGTCATGGTGCCGCCGTACGGCGCCGTCTATTGCCACGAAACGGCGCACGTTCACGTAGACGAGTGCGGCGCGCCGGAATTCTATACCGGCGGTGCCAAGCTCGTGCCGTTGTCCGGCGAGCACGGCAAAATCGACCCGCAGACTTTTGGCGAGGCGATCGAGGGTGCGGGCAACGTTCACGCCGTGCAGCCGGCGGCTCTGAGCATCACTCAGGCCAGCGAGGCGGGTACCGTCTACACCCCGACGGAGATTGCCGACTTGGCCGAGGTGGCACGGCGGCACGATCTGGGCCTGCACATGGATGGCGCACGCTTCGCTAACGCGCTGGTCGCCGGCAACCACAGTCCGGCCGAGCTAACCTGGAAAGCCGGTGTCGAGGCTTTGTCGTTCGGCGCCACCAAGAACGGCGCCTTGGGCGCCGAGGCGGTCGTTTTGTTCAAGCCGGCGCTGGCGGAGACCTTCGCCTATCGGCGCAAGCGCGGCGGGCACTTGTTGTCGAAGATGCGCTTCCTGTCGGCGCAGCTCGACGCCTATCTGCGAGACGATCTATGGCTGCGTAATGCCCGCCACGCCAATGCGATGGCCGGCCGGTTGGGTGCCGGGTTGGCGGCCATCACCGACGTTACCTTGTGCCATCCGGTTGAAGCCAACGAGATCTTCGCCCGCTTGCCCGAAACCATGATCGCCGGCCTGTTGGAACAGGGCTTTGCCTTTTATCGCTGGGGCGCGGAAGCACGCGGCGAGGTCCGCCTGGTGACATCCTTCGATACGGACCCCAAGGACGTGGATGCGTTCCTGGCGGCGGCATCCGGCTTGGCCGGGTAGGGGCGCAAGCGCAGCGTAAAGCGGGCACCGCCGCGGGGAGCGTCGGTCACGTCGACGGTGCCGCCATAAACCTCGGCGATGCGGGCGACGATGGACAGGCCAAGTCCGGCACCGCCCAACTTGCCGCCACTGCGATCGCCGCGCCAGAACCGCTGAAAGACCACGCCGCGCTGCGCCAGCGGTACGCCGGGTCCTTCGTCGTCCACGTGCAGCGATCCATCTGTCCCGGCGATTAGCTCGACCGTGCCGTTCGGTGGCATCGCGGCTAAGGCGTTTTCCACCAGATTGCGTACCGCGTGGTGCAGCGCCTCGGCTTCGCCTTGAACGAGTATCGGTCCGTCGTGACCCGAAACGATAAGCGTCTTGTTTTCCCGCAGCGCCAATGGGGCCAGTTGCGCGGCCACGTCGGTGGCGGCCAAGTGCAGATCCGCCGGCGTGTCGGTCGGCATCGCATCGGTCTCCAACTGGGCGACGCGCAGGAGTTGTTCGACGATCCGCGACATGGTTGCGACGTCCCGGCCCAGGTCCTGGGCGACCGGCCGGTCGGGTAGAGTATCCAAGTGGGCTTGCAGTACGGCCAGCGGGGTGCGCAGTTCGTGCGCGGCGTCCGCCGTGAAGTCTCTCTGTACCTGGAAGCCATGCTCCAGGCGGTCCAACCCCGCATTCACCGCATGCACCAGCGGGCGAATTTCCGCCGGCAAGCCGTTTTCCCGCAAGCGCACGTGGGTGGTGCGCGGGCCGATGTCCGCTGCTTGCCGCGAGGCCTCCGCTACCGGCGCCAAGCCGCGCCGCACCGTGTAGGCAATAACCAGCGCCAAGGCGATGAAAACCGGAATCACCAGCCAAATGATGATTTCGGAAAACTCCTCCAGGACTTCCTCGCTCAATAAGTCTTCGTTGCTTTGGCCTTGGCCCACGCGAACACGCAGCAAACCGGTCGGACCGTTGAGCTCGATCTCCATGGCATAGATACTCGGCTGAACAGGACTTCGTATAAGGACAAGCTCGGCGGTTTCAGTTCGGCGCCGTTCGATTTCGCCCAGCGGTGCGCCGCCATCGCGCGATGAGAACAGCACCGTGTCGTCCACATTCAACACTTGATAGCTGAAGTCGCCTTTCGGAGCCGCATAGGCTTGCACCAAGTTGTCCGGCAATTCCAGTCGCAGCGCGCCGTCATCGGCTAAGCGCACATGCCGGACAATGTCCTCGGCCTGAGCCCTTAGGGTCTGATCCTGCAAGGTATCGATGGTCAGGTATAGCTGTGTGTACAAAGCGCCGTACAAGATCACGGCAAAGACCGCCGCCGCGGCCGCGATGCGCCAGACTAGGCGGCGCAACAGGGAGTAATCGGCGGGGCGGGCGGTCATGGCAACTCCGGCCTCAGGATGCGTCATCGGACAAGAGATAGCCGATACCGCGCAGGGTATGAATTTTAAGGGTGGCCTGCTCCGTTTGCAGTTTCTTGCGCAGGCGATGGACCAATACCTCCAGCGAATTGCTGGCGATCTCGTCATCGATACTATAGACGCTGTCCTCGATGGCCTCGCGCGGGACGACCCGGCCCGCGCGCCGCAGCAACAGTTCCAGAAGGTCCAGCTCTCGCCGCGACAATGCGACGGGCTGGTTGCCGATCCGCGTCTCCCGGGCAACCGTATCGAAGGCCAGGTTGCCACAGATAAGCACCATGCCCAAAACATGGCCAGGCCGGCGCAGCAAGGCTTTTAGGCGCGCCACTAGTTCTTCCATAGCGAACGGCTTGAGCAGATAGTCATCGGCGCCGCCGTTAAGGCTATCGACCCGATCCCGCAAGCCGTCGCGCGACGTCAGGACAAGAATGGGTGTGGCGCCACCCGGACGGCGCACGGCCTTCACCACGTCCATCCCATCCCCATCCGGCAGGCCAAGGTCCAGCACAATGGCGTCGTAACGGGCGGTGGCAATAGCAGCCAGGGTGTCATCGACCCGGCCGGTCAGGTCTACGACGAAGCCCGCTGCCATCAGACCGGTGCGCACAAACCCGGCTAGCCGCTCGTTGTCCTCGATCAGAAGTACCTTCATTCGATCCCGCTCGGCGGTGACGGCGTAGAGGCACAGAGTATTGGGTTCTCTCGCATTAGCAACGCCGTTCCACCGACCACGGAGCTTGTAAGGTTGCTGTAAGCCTAGCCCGCAATTATGCCGGCTTACTGCCTGTTGCGACCGCGGTCTCTCGCGGTTGGAGATAAGGGATAGGGCGTGATTTTTCGCCAAGGTCGCACCGAGGTGAGGCGGACCCGTATTTCAATTCGGTACCGCCAGACCGACACCGTGAACCGGCTGTTGCCGTGGCATGGCGATATGCTGCGGTTGGGAACAGCGTCGGTTTCCGGCGATTTCTTCCACGACTTTGAAGACCTGATCAATGATCCCAAGCCTATCAACGATGCGACCCAGTACAAGCCGTGAAAGAGGATCGCCGATTCCGCGACCGGTCGCTCCTTTACACGGGTGCGTGGCCGCGCGACCGAAGCGATATCGCGTGCGTTGGACCAAGGCTTCGACCGCCGGCCAGCCGCCAAACTGAGACATATCAGTTCGCCTTGATAGCGTTGGGGTGCGCCCTGGCGGTTCGTCTTGTGGCGATGATTGTCTTCCCGCTGACCGATACGACGGAAGCCCGATACGGCGAGATCGCCCGCCTGATGCTGGAGACGGGTGATTGGATCACGCCGTACGTCGACTATGGCATTCCGTTCTGGGCAAAGCCGCCCTTGGCCTTTTGGTTGGAGGCGGGCGCGTTCCGCCTGCTTGGCGTCAACGAATTTGCCGGCCGCCTGCCATCGCTCCTGGCGACCATTGCGGGTGCGGCCTGCCTCTACCGATATGCGTGCGATTTTTGGAGCCGGCGGGTCGGTGTGTGGGCGTTGGTTATTTTTTTCACCTGTGCGCTCGTGTATGTCACCGCGGGTGCCATTCTAATTGACCCGTTCCTGGCGTTCGGGACCACGCTTTCCATGGTGTCCTTGGCTGCAACCCTGCGCAATCCGCGGTCGAGTTGGCGTTATCTCCTTTTTATCGGCCTCGCCGTTGGCCTGCTGGCCAAGGGTCCGGTTGCGGTGGTTCTTGTGCTCGGCTCCGTCAGCCTTTGGGCGACGGTCAAGGGGCTATGGCCGGTCGTTTGGCGGGCCGTGCCCTGGATCCGTGGCGCGCTGCTCACTGCTGCCCTGACATTGCCCTGGTACGGTCTCGCCGAGATGAAGACACCTGGATATCTGCACTACTTTCTCGTCGGCGAACACTGGATGCGTTTTACCGAGGCCGGGTGGGGAGGCGATCTCTACGGCTCGGCGCATAAGCAACCCCTCGGAACGATATGGGTTCTCTGGCTTGGCGCGGCTTTCCCGTGGGGATTTGTTGCCGCCTGGCGGCTCTTGTCCCGAGTGCGGACCCGGTTGGGACGGCGTGTGTTAGCCACCGCCGCCATGGAGACCCAGACCGCATACCTGCTATCATGGGCCTTGTTCCCGATGATCTTCTTCACCTTCGCGGGCAACATTTTGTGGACCTATGTACTGCCGGCCCTTCCAGCCTTCGCGGTTCTGCTGGCGGTGGCGCTGGCGGACACCACAGGGCCCCGCCGCACACCCTGGCGGCCGATAGCGCGGCTGGTCTGGATTTCGCCCGTGCTGCTGGCCGCGGCCGTCATCGTGGCACAGATCGATCCGTCTTTCTTCAACACGGAGAAATTCCTGGTGCAATTCTATAATGAGAACCGCCAGGGCCCGTCGACGCTCACCTATGTTGGCGACAGACCGTTCTCGGCGCGGTTCTACAGCCGAGGGCAGGCAAGGTTGTCCACCATTGAGGCGGTGCCAACAGGCCCCTCGGCATCCAAGAATTCGCGTTTCATCGCGGTTCCCAAATCCCGTCGCTCGGTGTACGGCAAGACGTCTGTTGTGCCCCCGGACGCGCGCTTCGCAAGCCGCCGTTTCGATCTGATCGAGCTAGCACCTCCATCCAAACTGGCTGTGGCGGGCAAGAATCGACCTCCGGTACGCAATTAGCGCCCTGAATCCCGGTCTATGACCTCAAGGCGCCTAGACCCAAAGGCGCCTAGACCCCAAGATCCCGGCGCCGAGACCCTTGCCAGGACCCCAGGGTTTGGCTATGTCATGGGCGCTCCGGCCACCGGTTACGTCCCCTTCGTCTAGTGGCCCAGGACGCCGCCCTCTCACGGCGGAAACAGGGGTTCGACTCCCCTAGGGGACGCCAATTAAATCAAATAGTTAGGAAGTTGTGGCGGCACATGTTGCGCAAAATTTCCTACGAACGTGACCCCTTCGGGTCTGGAAATTCAGGTCGCTACTGAACTGGCCAACGCTTTCGCTGCCTTGGCATTAGGTCTTTGAACGAAGATAGGTTCGGTCAATTTCTTGATTTTGCGTAGATTTCTCAGTTTCTCGATCTGCGCTAGCGTAATCTCCTCTCCCATGGCCAGGATAAGCGTTCCATCCATTGTCCTGATGTGGGTGGCAAGACAGTCGCCAGCCAGCAATCTGTCGATCTCAATTCCCAGAATTTCGTATGTGATTTCCTCGGTTGGCTGGTCCTTCTCGCCAAGGAAGAATGACTGGGCGGTTGCCAAGATCTCAGGGTCGTAGAGGTTACTGCGCTTTCCCAACTCGTTAAAGGCGGCTTGGTTCGGGGCTTCCCCCTGGGTAATCTTGGTCAGATCAACGAGCACCTTCAATATTCTTGCACCTAAGGGAATGTCCTTGCCGACAGCCAAATCATTGGGATACCCGCTACCGTCGAATCCTTTGTTTTGGAAGTAGACGATTCGACTTACGCTTTGCAGGCGCGGAATGTTGTCGATCAATTTGCTGCCCACTTCGGGCACGCGATCGACCATTTCCCGCTCCACCGTCGTCAGTGGAGTTCCAGCCTGAATTTTGGCAGTGACCTCGGCGGGGACAGCAATCTGGCCAATTGGCAACAGCATCGCGGCCACGTCCAATTCCCAGGAATTCGGCATGTCTAATTGTTGCGCGATCCCCCGTGCCCAACCGCGGAGTAGCTTTCTCGTGCCGAAGGTCTCCCAAGCAGCAACCGAGAGTATGTCGACCAACACTTTCACGCTGCCGGCGAGCGTTTGTTCGAGAAGGGTTTTCTCAGCCATGATCAGATTGTACTGCTCGAGTCCTGCTTCGATGGCCTTCTTGAGGGTCTCTGGTGGGCAAGGCTTGGTGTAGAAGCGGAATATATTGCCCTCGTTCACGGCGTCGATCGCGGTCTGCTGGTCGGCGTTCCCGGTCAACATGATGCGCGTGGTGTTCGGGAAGCTGCTCTTCACCGCGCCGAGGAATTCGATGCCGTCCATGCCCGGCATGGACATGTCCGAAACGACAACCGCGAATCCCTTCTCCCTGTTCAGGATATTGAGCCCTTGCTTCGCTTCGGATGCTGTCCAAGTCTCGAAAGAGTTGCGCAGGTGACGCGAATATCCTGCGAGGATTCTAACGTCGTCGTCGACGAGAAGAATCTTGCTAGTCATGGCTGATCACTTTTACGTAGCGATGTCTTGAAGAGTTCGGCCCAGACCGGCAGGCGATGTTGAACGCCGACTTCGCGCAGATAATCATAGCTGACGACGGAGCGCAGATCGTCCGGGCGATGCCCATAGAGAGCCTGCGTCAGCGCCTCGGCGACGTGAACGGCGCTCACCACGTCAAATTTGCGGGAAGGCTGTTCGAGCGGCGCGTGATGGTAGGCGACGGCTTCGACAACGGCATCGGGAAGGCCCCAAAGCCCGACCAGATAAGCTCCCAGTGTCGCATGGTCGGCACCAAACTCTCGCCGCTCTGCTTCAAGCCTCTCGGTGTTCTCATATGCTGCATGGACAACAACATCTCTGTACTTCTCGAGCTCATTTCCAGCAAAGACCAAAGCGCCGACATCGTGGAGCAATCCCGCGACGAAGGCACTCTCGACGGCCTTTTGGTCCAGATCCTCCTCTTTTGCAATGGCGTCGGCCAGTCCCGCGCAGGCGATGCAGTGGTTCCAAAGATCTTCGAGCCAAGCGTCGACTAAGGGAAGATTTTCGTGCTCGAAGATGGCTCCGTGAGAGATGACCAAACCTTCGACCCTCGCGAGACCCAAATGCCTGACCGCCTCAATGGGGGTCGAGACTTTGTAGCCGGCACTGAGGTAGCCGGAACTCACTAGCTGAAGAATCTTGACGGTCAGACCGGGGTCCTGGGAAACGATCTTCGCGACGTTCTCCAAGGAAGGTTCCAGGGAGCGCAATTCTTTGGAGAGGCTATCGTAAATGGCGGGCGCGGTGGGTAACGCGCGCTGGCTCGCGACCAGTGTCTGAAGTTTGGTGTTGGCCAACAAATCCCTGAGGCCAAGCGCGCGTTCTACCACATTCACTATGGTGTCCGGGTCGCTCGGCTTGGATAGGAACTGGTGGCTCACGCCGAGCAGACGGTACGCGTTGCTTTTGTCCACTTGCCCTGACAGGATGATCCGGATTACGCGCGGATCGCGTTTCTCCACCTCGGCCAGCAACTCCGCACCACTCATCTCGGGCATGCGCATATCCGAGATGATGACATCAATGGGTGTTATCGCCATTTGCTCAAGTGCGACTCGGGCGCTGTCAGCAAAAAGCATTTCCCACTTGTCACGCATGGCCCGCAGACCGCGGCGGAGGCCATCAAGGACACTTCTCTGATCGTCGACGAAAAGGATGCAAGGTTTCATTTATGCGGCCTCCTCGGATTGGTCCGGATCGACTAGTGGTAGGCGAATGACGAACACGGTGCCTTCACCCACTTCGGATTGAAGTGCAAACGTTCCGCCGTGTTTTTTGGTGATGATGGTGCGCGCGATGGCCAAGCCTTGGCCGGTGCCCTTTCCGGGTTCCTTGGTCGTAAAGAACGGTTCGAAGATCTTGTCTTGGATCTCTTTGGGAATACCTGCGCCCGTGTCCTTGATGCAAACCTCTGCCCACCCCTCAATCCTGCGTGTGCTAATGGTAATGTGGCCTTTGGATTCCTTACCGCTTTCTTCGATCGCGTGTGCGGCATTGACGATAAGATTCAGGACAACCTGGTTGAACTCTCCCAGCAAGCAGGGCACCAGCGGCAGGGTAGCGTCGAGGTCGGTTTCCAACTCGGCAGCGTATTTCCACTGGTTGCGGCAGACCGTGATGGTGGTGGTGATGGCCCTATTAATGTCGGCTGATTTTTTCTCTTTGGTATTGGGATAGGAAAATTCCTTGATCGCTTTCACGATTTCGGCGATTTGGTCGAGGCCCTCCAGAGACTGGTCGATTGCGGTCGGGATATCTTCGACAAGGAAACTCATGTCTGTAGCCTCGGCGGCGGCGGTGGCTTCCGCGACGGCTTCGGCAAGCACATTGTTAGTAGTCGCGGCAGCAAGCAAATTTTGGTGCTTTTCCAACACTACGGAGATGTCCGTGAACGCTGTTTTGAGAAAGCGAGTGTTGTCGCCGACAAATTGTATCGGCGTATTAATTTCATGAGCGATACCGCCAGCCAAGGTTCCCAGGGACTCCAACTTCTGGGCTTGGCTAAGCTCCCGCTCCAGCTCCGCCCGCTTGGCCTCCGCGTTCTTACGCTCGGTAATGTCACGGATATGACCCGTGAATGTTGGCTCGGAATGGATAACCATTTCGGAAACCGAGAGCTCCAGGGGAAAAGTCGAGCCGTCTTTTCGGCGCCCCGAAAGCTCTCTCTGCTTGCCCAACATCTTTGAAACTTTGGTCTGGAGATAGCTGGCGATTAGGCATCGTGGTTGCGGGCAAACTCTTCGGGCATGAGTGCATTGACGTTCTGCCCAAGCATTTCCGTGCGCTCGTACCCAAACTGTTCCAGTGCGGCGGGATTGGCGGAGCAGATGATACCCTCCGGATCGATCGTAATGATGCCGTCCGTCATGGTGTTGACGAGTGTTCGAATCCTCTGCTCGCTTTCTTGTAATTCCGCTTCCGCTCTCAGTCTCTCTATGACGTTGTTTCTGAACACTTCGACAGTTCTGGCCATGGCGCCGATCTCGTCTGCGTTCTCCATAAAGGGCACAGCGACCCCGTAGTCTCCATCAGCCAACGTTTTCATAGTTTGGCCAAGCTTCGCCAGGGGGCCCGTCACGCGCATTCGCGAGAGCGAGATGAATCCGACAATTACGACAACGAGCAGAGACGCAATGCCTACTGCGGAAAGAGTGACCAGATTGGACACGTCAGAAACGGACTCATAGACCTGCTCTCCGCTCGCTTTGCGGGCCGCCAACAGCTCCGACTGGAGGTCTTCAATGGCTTTCAGCGCCGCTTGATCGTCGACCTTTATCACCGCGTCGATTTCCGAGGAGGCAACGCCTACCGCGGCGAGGTCCTCGACCACGGCGGCGGAATCCGAGTATTTCGTAACGATAATGTCAATTTGCTCCAGTGCGCGCTTCTCTGCCTCGGTTGCTCCCAGCGACTCGTAGCTCACCAGTGCGACCGCTATCCGGCGCAATTTTTCCTGAATGTTGACGATCTCTATTCGGTCTTTGCGCAGCACAAGATTCTTGAAGTGATCGATCATACCGCCGTAACCCAGTGCTCCCCGAAGATCACTGAGAATGACTGCTTTGGTTGCGGCACCCTGGTCGAAGGTTTCCCAGGCGTCGGCCGCGCGACCGACTTTGTAAACCGTGACCAAGGAAACCGCGCCGATGCAAACCCCGGTGCAAATCAGGGTGGCGGCCAATACCGTGGAAAGTGTTTTGATCTTCATGGAGCTTCTGTCGACGAAGCATAGGGGACATCCTGCGTGAGTCCCTCACGTCTGGCCTCCAATTTCGACAGGATCATTTCAAGTCGGCGGTCGGCCAAATCCACGAGGCCAAAGACATTGCTGGGTGTTTTGTCGTGGAATTTACGGCGCGTGTATGATCCGCTAATCTGCTGTTTTTTTTCGGTATTTTCGATCAGCCATACCACCAGTCCGTCGAGAATGTTCCCGGACCTGATAAACACATCGCTGGGAGTGGCGAGGCCAAGTTCGACATCGTACTGTTGGTCCTCCGTGAGAGGACCAGAAAACTGTGCGCTCAACCCCAAACTTCTGAACCGGCTATGCATGAGCCCGATCCTACGGAGGACATCGCTTGGCCTCTTACCGTCGAACTTTCTTGGCGACATCGAGGAAAGTGTGTCGCGCAACGAAGCGTCGCCGGACATCACGCCGGCGATTCCGATTAGGCTGTCGTTGATATTGACCCAGAGGGCGTACACATGGCTGGGGGTCAAGCCCAGTTCGCGAGCACTTGCCTGGCTAGGGTTCAAGGCCATTCCAATCAGCATCGCCGCAGCTATGATCGATCTTGTCAGCATTGAGACCTTTGGCGTTGAGTTGGCGCCGACAACCACGTGAGGTGGCGGTTGGGGAGCACAATGCAGAAATGCTCGTTATAATTGTATAACTATGCGATTATACCCTCGTTGGTAAACAATTCGTTAGCGCAGCAACTAATTAGGAAGCGTCTATTTGTGTGGACATGTCGTGCCGGATATTGTTGGTATTGAATGTTTTCTCATATGAAAGATAGTTTTGAATTACACAATAAATGCCGTAGTTATGAAGATAACTGCGCAGTAATCAAATGCAAAAAACCAATTTAGTAAATCCCAGATTGTTCCGCCGTTACCTGATTAGGTCTTCACCAGATCAACGGCTTGATTCTTCACGACCGCCATACTTCGCACGCATTTTCTTTGTATAGACGGGACCGATTGTCCGTGTTGTGCCGCGCTAGCCGCGGCCGCTTTTTCGATGGGAGATCCCTGGTGCTGAGATTGGTGTTTGGTGCGCTGCTTAGCGTGTCTGTGTTTTGGGTTGGTGCGGCGGAGGCCGCGCTCGCGCCGGACGACAACTACATCGCGGGATACGTCGCCGCCGTGTTGGAGCGCGAGTTCCAGATTGCCGAACCGGCGTTCGACGTCAACGGCGGTGTGGTGACCGTCTACGCGGGTACGCTCAGCGACGTGCAACAGGACAAGATCGCCTCCATCTTGTCGGGTGTGCGTGGTGTCCGGGTTGTCCGGGTCACTGACGGTGGGCCACCGGATGCCGCGCCGGCGGATCGTCCGGCGGGGGTTGTCGAGTCGGTCCCCGATGACACCCCGCCGCCCGAAAAGGAGGTGATTGTCGTGGCGGAGGAGGGCGACACGGCAACGGGCATCGAGGTGTTGCCGCGTGGCAACCTGTTCGACCCCTTGATCGCGGATCCGCGGTGGGCGCATTTCTCGGCGGCCTACCAGTATTTCATCGATGACGACGAGATCAGCGGTGCCGGCTCGGTTAGCTTCGGCGAGACCTTTGGCCTGTTGCGTGGGCCGGCCCCATTCGGTGGCCGTTGGCAGCTCGATTTTCAGGCCGCCGTCTTTGGCCTGTTCGACCTCGAAGCGGAGTCGAAGGATCTGATCAATGCCGACTATTGGGTTGGCCTGCCGCTTAGTTACCGCAACGGCGATTTCTCCGCCATGTTCCGCGTGTATCACCAAAGCTCGCATCTTGGTGACGAGTTCCTGCTGCGCGACCGGGTCGATCGGGTGAACCTCAGTTTCGAGGCGGCCGACCTCAAACTTTCCTATGACATTGGCTATGGCCTGAGGGTCTACGGCGGTGGTGGCGTTTTGCTGAGCCGCGAGCCGTCGGACCTTGACCGTCTGTCGAGCCAGCTTGGCGTAGAGTACCTCGCGCCCTTTACGCTGGCGGACGGGTTGCTCCGGCTGGTCGCGGCGGCGGATCTACAGAACCGCGAGGAAAGCGATTGGGCGTCCGATCTTTCCCTGCGCGCCGGTGTGCAGTTCGAAAGCCCGGAGGCGGTCACGCAACGGGTTCAGCTTTTGTTCGAGTACTTCAATGGACGCAATCCGAACGGACAGTTTTACGACCGGACATTGGAATACTACGGCCTCGGGGCTCACGTATATTTTTAGACCTGGTATTTTTAGACCTGGGCGCCGCCGCTAATTCGCCATCTGCGCTCGGATAGCGGTGAACTCGTCTTCTGGAATTTCAATGTACTCGGCGGTCTGGCTTTCGCGAACCGAGAAACTCTTGAGTCGCTTCTCTTCGCCATAGCCGGCAAACCAGCACTTGTCCCAGATGTGCCCAGCCGCGTCGCTGCTTTTATATTCTATCTCCAGATAGATCTCATCGCCCTCGCTCAATTCTTCGACTCGCGAGCTAACGAAATCCAACGTTTCCGGATTGTGCAATGCAATCTTCGCAATCTTCTTGCATGTCGTGACCTCGGCCGTTTCCGATTTTGTCTCCCCACAGGCGGCCAAGATCAGTGCGACCATGACGGTTAAGCCGGTGGTGATGGCGTACCTTCGGATCATGCTTTTGTGCCTCCATATATATAGACAGGCCGCCTCACTGGCGTCCCAGGATGAATGGAACAGTGTTATGTCTTGGTTGCTCGACTTTGTACCCGCCAAGTCTAAGGGCCGTCGGTCCAAGCGACAAGCCACCTTGGCGACAATTTGTGAAATCCGAATGGTTGGAATGCCGGAGACGTTTTGTCGCATCGCGTAAGTTGGCGAATGGAAAACGCCGCACCAAAAAAATTACGTACGGCATCACGTAACGACGTTGGCAGTTTGTAAAATCACAACGTTGGCGCCGTCATCATTGATGCAGGAATATCACGCATCATGAATCGCACGCGCGAGCGTGCGAAAAGAATTACATTTTCCGCTTGCGCGATTCTGCAATGCCTGTATAAGCGAATTGCTACGCACGAGATATAGTAGCTGCTGTCTAGTGAGTTACTACGGAAGGTGTTGTGCTCGTGTTGGTCCATTGATGGGCCGGTATCAACCAGGTGATCTTTCGATCCATTCGAGAACGCCTACTATGAGGATGGCAATGTCCGATTCTAAGACAACGACCGATGAAGAAATGACGACCGAACCTAAGAAGGTTAAAGCGATGCCTGCGGCTGCGGCACGCAGGAAAACCACGGCAAAGAAGAAGCCGGCTAAGCGGAAGACTGCGAAACGGAAGACTGCTGTGAAGCGGAAACCCGCTAAGCGGAAGACTGCTGCGAAGAAGCCGGCTAAGCGGAAGGCTGCGAAGCGGAAGACAGCTAAGCGGAAGACTGCTGCCAAGAAGCCGGCTAAGCGGAAGACCGCTAAGCGGAAGACGGCTGCTAAGAAGCCAGCTAAGAGAAAAGCAGCTAAGAAAACTGCGAAGCGGAAGACTGCGAAGCGGAAGACTGTGAAGCGGAAGACCGCTAAGCGGAAGACGGCTAAGCGGAAATAGGCTTTCGCACAGCCGGCGTGCCAACAACTTGGTGCGCGACCAACATTCGCCAATTGCCGCAGTCATCGGGCAGGATGCCTTGAAGCAGGCGGCGACGCGAACGGAAACGGGGGCCTGAAAGCCCCCGTTTTCGCGTTTGGCTTATACCAAGTCTCACTGATATTGGCCCATTTCACCGCCAAGATTTTGTCCGTCGGATAGGCGCGGGTTGCGCCGTGGTGCGCGCACCACAAGCAGCTCGCAACGACGCCGACGGACAAAAGATGGCGGCCTCCGGTGGGGCGTATTGGCCTTCCGGCTGCGTTGCACGGCTTGCCCGATGTCCCGCATCGCGCTGCGCCGTGCGCCTATCCGGAAGGCCAATACGCCCCATGAAATGGGTCAATATCAGTGAGATTTGGTATTAGCCCACACGCTGGCAATCGCCGGCGGCAGTCCTTACTGGATCAGCCCCATCTTCTTATAGATCGTTCGATAGGTATCGATCGACGTCTTGATCATCGCCTTGGCGCCATCGTGGTCCCGGTAGCTGTTGATCAGGTGCATGGCGCGTTGCCGATTGAACACCTGGAACTCGTCGGACTCCCATGCGGCGCGCAGGGCCGCCTCCAGGTAAACGCGCCGCGGTTCGGTAACGCCGG
>JAJFGP010000095.1 GCA_021776055.1 Kiloniellaceae bacterium | reverse complement strand
ACCCCGCCAGCACCGGCTATCACCGGCACCAACGGCAGATAGTCGTAGACGCCCATGGTCGCCTCGACCACCAAATCGACATAGCCGCTCGCCAACAAACCGTACGCATAACATTCGCCGCCATACATGGGTTGTTTGGCGTGCCGGCGCACCCGCTCGAAAGCCGAAAAATCGTCGCCGGGAAACATATGCGGCGAGGTGGCGTAAAGGACCGCATGATCCACATCGGCGCACGGGCGCACCCGCGCCGGCCGTGAGCCATCCGCATCCCTATGAGTGGTTGGCCGGCCGACGGCACCGATCCAACGCTCGTCCATCATCGGCATATCGATGACACCAAGGATCGGCTCGCCCCCGCGCAGAAGGCCGATCAGCGTGCCGAACTGCGGGTGGCCCGTAATGAACCGCTTGGTCCCATCGATGGGGTCCAGAATCCAGACGTATTCGGCGCTGCTGCGCTCCGCCCCATGCTCTTCGCCGACCATGCCGTGGTCGGGGTGCGCCTCGGCGATGACGGCCCGCATGGCCTTTTCCGCCTCGCGGTCGGCGACGGTAACTGGGCTCTGGTCAGCCTTTTCAGCAACCTCGATCGGCTGGCGGAAGTAGGGACGAACAACCGTTCGGGCGGTTTCCGCCAGGCGCTCAGCTAGGGCGACGAACGCGTCCGGGCAGGGCGTATCGGCGTCTGCGCTCACTCCGGCAGCGGCGGTGGGTTGGCGCTTTGCAGCCGCAGGTACGCCAGCAACGCCGCCCGGTCCTCCGGCTTCTTGACCCCGGCGAAGGACATCTTGGTGCCGGGCGCCCACGCTTTCGGGGATGCCAGAAAGCCATCCAACCCTTCATAGTTCCATGCCTCGCCGGATTTCGCCTGCAGCGCGTCGGAGTATTTGAAGCCATCGTGGCTGGCGATCTTACGTCCCAGCATCCCATAGAGGTTCGGACCAATGCGGTTGGCACCGCCGCGCTCGAAGGTGTGGCAGGCTTTGCATTTCTTCGCCACTTTTTCACCCGCCGCCGGGTCGGCGTTGGCCAAAAGCGAGGCGAGCGTTATTTCGGGTGCCGCTTCCGGTTCGGCGCTTTCCATCTGGGTCGGCTCATCCGTCTCGCCGACTGTGGCGATTTGATACGCGTGTTCCTCAGGCTCATGGCCCTCGAATATCAACTCGGCCACGAAGCTGCTGCCCAGGGCGACGACACCGGCGGTCAGCAGGCCGGCAACGATTTTGTTTGCCTCGAAAAACGCCATATCAAAGTCCAATTCATAAAGGCCTTGCGCACGCTGGCGGACAATAGACGCGCCGCTGCGGCCATTCAATAGCGGGAGCATTCAGAAAAGCGTTTTTCGCGCCGGCATGGACCGGTATCCTGCGCGGCTCGCGCACAACAAATATCGTAAAGACGTATCCACATGAGCCGGCCCGCAACTCCAATCATCATCATCCCGGCGCGCCTGGGTGCCACCCGTCTGCCGGACAAGCCGCTGGCCGATATTCACGGCACGCCGATGATCGCCCACGTCTGGCGCCGGGCCATGGAAGCGGCGGTTGGGCCTGTGATCGTTGCCTGTGGGGAGCAGGCTATTGCCGATGCCGTGCGCCAGGCGGGCGGCGAGGCCATGCTGACCCGGCCCGATCACCCGTCCGGCTCCGACCGTATTTTTGAAGCGGTAGAGACGCTGGACCCGGAAGGCCGGCACGATGCGGTCATCAATCTGCAAGGTGATTGGCCCACCGTTGCGCCGGATGTGATCCGGGCGGTGCTATCGCCGCTGGCCGAGGCGGCGGTGGATATTGGCACTGCGGCGGCGGCCATCAGCGATCCGGCGGAGCGAAGCGATCCCAATGTGGTCAAGGCCGCTGTCGATTTCGCTGGCAGGCGCATTGCCCGCGCCCTCTATTTCAGCCGCGCCCCGGTGCCATGGGACGGTGGCGATGCGACGCGCCCGCTCTATCACCACATCGGCGTCTATGCCTTTCGGCGCCAGGCCTTGCGGCGCTTCGTCGCGTTACCGCCATCGCCGCTGGAAAAGCGTGAGCGGTTAGAGCAATTGCGCGCCCTCGAGGCGGGCATGCGCATCGACGTGGCGCTCGTTGACACCATTCCCTTCGGCGTCGATACTCCCGACGGTCTGGCGCGGGCGCGGGCGTTGCTGGCGCCGGCGCCGCGTTGATCCCTCATCCACAACGATTTTTTGACGGCTGCTTAATGCATGGCAAAGCCTAAATCAGCGGCCCGACGCGGCCCGAGCAAAGCGAGTGCTCCCGAACATCTGATCGCGTTCCAGGGGTCGCCCGGCGCCTATTCCGACATGGCTTGCCGCGCCGCCTATCCCGACCTGACGCCGCTGCCGTGCCCGACGTTCGAGGATACCTTCGCCGCCGTGCAAGAGGGCCGGGCGCATCTGGCCATGATCCCGGTGGAGAATTCGAGCGCCGGCCGGGTCGCCGACATCCACCACCTGATGCCGGACTCCGGTCTGCACATCATCGCCGAGCATTTCCAGAAGGTGGACCATCAGCTTTTGGCTCCCAAGGGCGCCACCTTGAAAACGATTCGCGAGGTGCACAGCCACGAGCAAGCGCTGTCGCAATGCCGCCGCTTCCTCCGCGCCGAGAGCTTGAGCCCGGTGGCAAAGACGGATACCGCTGGCGCTGCGGCCGAGATCGCGGCGTTGGGCGACCCAAAGCGGGCCGCGATCGCCTCGGGATTGGCTGCCGAGGTTTATGACCTGAAGGTGCTCAAGCGCGATATTCAGGATGTCCCAGAGAACACCACCCGGTTCCTCATCATGTCCAAGGAACCGTTCGATCCGGATCCCACCGCCGGGCTGGTGGTCACGACGTTTGTCTTCCGCGTGCGCAGCGTGCCGGCGGCGCTCTACAAGGCGCTTGGCGGTTTCGCTACCAACGGGGTTAATCTGACCAAGCTGGAAAGCTATATCCTCGACGGCAAATTCACCGTGGCCCAGTTCTACGCGGATATCGAGGGCCACCCGGATGAACGCCTAGTCCGCCTGGCCCTGGAGGAGCTCAGCTTTTTCTCGCGCGAGGTGCGGATTCTAGGGGTCTACCCGGCGCACCCCTTCCGCCAGATTATAGCTAAGAAGTAACGGCGCGCAGGTATCGCCAGCGACCCACAATTCAGCCATTGTTAACCAATAAATCACGCTCAAATCTCAAAAAGAGCGGAAATTAATCTAGATTTAATCGGGCCAATACTTCATATTTTAGTCAGCCAAAGCGAATAAACACCGCAATATTTGGTGTTTGGTTAACGTCGCACTTGGCTCATCTCAGCCGCGAGTTCGATTTAACGGACAGGGGCGCGGCCGGGCGGGGTGTTGGGAACGTTGGGTTCATTGACCTGGGGGTTGTGAACGATGATTGGTGTAGCCGCGGGCGCAGTCGCCCTTCTCGTCACCGTAAGTTCGCTGAGTTATTTCGGCATCATGGGCGTGCTGCTTTATAAGCTCGCCGTGGAAGGGTCGGAGACCCGCCGGATCCTCGGTGGGCCCTTGCTGCCCGCGTTCTTGCAGAACTTGGGCATTCCGGTCGCCGTGATCGGCTTTACCTTGCAAAGCACCGCAGCAGTGCTGATCGGCAGCCTGATGATTGCTTTCGGCATGCTGATTACGTCCGAGCGCACGGTCTCGCTGCACCCAGCCGTCGAAGCGCCGATGCTCGCTCTTGCCCTAATTTCCCTCGGTGCGGTCGGAGCCCTGAAGTTCGTCTTCTAGGGATTGCTCGGCGCGCGCGATTCAGCTTTCGCACCGCGATTGTCATCCCGGGCGTTAGGCGAGCCCGAAGACCATAGGCTTTCGGGACGCGAGGCTTGCGACCCGGGATCCATCTATCCACCACCGCGGCCGGTCCGACATGGATTTGGGGCGACTCGGCTTCCGGTATGACGGATTCAGACGCTGGCCGACCTAGCCGTCGGCGAGCCAATCCTCGATCAAGCGCCGGGCAATCGAATCCCGGCGCGGCAAGCGGAAGCTCTCATCCTCGGGCGATGCCATAAGCTCGGCACGGGTGAACCAGGCGGCGAACTCGATCTCATCGGTAGCGAAGTGCATCGGCCCGTGCGCGCACGTTGCCCGGAAGCCGAGCATTATGGAGGCGGGAAACGGCCACGGCTGTGACGACTCATAAGTAACATCCGAGACTGCTAGGCCGACTTCCTCATAAACCTCGCGCGCAACTGCTTCCTCCAGGGTTTCCCCCGGCTCGACGAAGCCGGCAAGGGTGGAGTGCATGCCCGGCGGCCAGATTTTCTGGCGGCCGAGAACACAGCGTTCCCCGTCGTGCACCAGCATGATCACCGCCGGGTCGGTGCGCGGGAAATGCTGGCAGCCGCAGTCGGCATTGGTACAGCTGCGCACGTGCCCGGCCTGGGCGCTGATGGTCGCACTCCCGCAAACGCCGCAAAACCGGTGCCGCTGATGCCAGTATAGCAAGCCGCGGGCGTAGGCGAGAACAGCCCCATCGCGCTGGGCCATGAGCGGCCCAACGGTCCGCAAGTCTTCGAAAATACCGTGCTTGGCGGCCAGGGTCTGCGCTTCCGCCTCGGCTAGATCCGAGAGATCGACGGCAAAGATGGCCGTCTCGCCATCTCGGCCGAGGAAGACGGGCTCGGCAGCGCCGTCACGCAGCACGGGTGCCTCGGCGATCCGCAGCCAGACCGCATCAATAGTCTCTGCCCGGCGGACTAGGTTATGGTTGCGCCAGACCAAGATCACGCGGTTCTCCGGATCGGCACGCTGGGCCGCCACCCAGGTCTCGTCGCGGCGTAGGGCATCGGCCCGGTCCAAGCCGACGCCGCTATAGAAATTTCCTAGAGAATCAGGGGGTACCATGGCCGCGACATTCGCATATGTCGGTGTCAACGGCCACCCCCACCCCGCCGTCATGAAATGGGCAATATCAGGAAGATTTGGTATAAGGCTTCATGATCTACGATGATCCGCCAGTCCCCCGTCGCGCCGCCCTCGGCCTGGCGGGTGGGGTTCTTGCCGCGCTTCTGCTGCCGGGGCGGCGCGCCATGGCCAAGCGCGTTTTTCCCGCCGATGGCGCGGTGGACTTCGTCGCCCGCCGCCAGGGCAGCGTGGTCGGTGGCCACCGCCTCGAATTTGCCCATGCGGACGATACCTTCAGCGTGCGCACGGATATCGTCCTCGATGTGCGCACCGGCGGCGCGGCGTTACGGCGCTTCGTTCACCACGCCGAGGAAATCTGGCGCGACGGCTGGCTGGATGCGGTCGTCTCCGATACGGACGATGACGGCCGCCGCTACCAGGTGCGGGCCGAGCGTGAGGCAGGCATCTTCACCGGCACCGTCAATGGCGCCGCCTTTACGGTCTCCGGCTATATCATCCCCTCTAGCCTGTGGCACCGCGACACGCCGGAGAGCCAAATTCTGTTCGATACGGTGGACGGCCGGGTCAAGGTGATCCGCAGCGAGCTTATCGGCAGCGAAGACGTACCCGCCGGCGGCGCAACCATCCCGGCCCGCCATTTCGTCCTCCACGGCGGCATCCCCCGCGACGTCTGGTACGACACAGATTGCCGCCTGGTGCGCATCGCCATGATCGGCCGCGATGGGGTACCGGTGGTGTTTGAAAGGCAGTAGCTGGGTTCGGTCGAATGGGCGTTGCGCCTTGCCGCACAATCAGGATCGCATCTTGTATATTTGAGTGAAATCCATATGGTTTTGTGGTGATACGATTTGCTCGACGACTGGAGCGAATTTGATCGGGTGTTGGCCCGTTCGCCGGGGACCGGTTTGGCGGGTCTGACCTGGAAAATGACAGGTATCCGGGGGGCATGCCATGACGGGGTTCACAAGAACGGTTCTTATTCTGTCCTTTGCGGCGGCGATGTCGATGGCCGCGACGGCGGTATCAGCGAATCAGTTCGACACGGTTTCCGCGGCCTCGGCGGCGGAAAAAGGCTGCCTATCCTGTCACGATGGCATCGAGCAGTTCACCGACGGTCCGATGATGGACACCATCGTCGATATGGCGACCGACTACAACGACCCGGGCGGCTGTGTCATTTGCCATGGCGGCAATCCGGCAGCTACCTCCAAGGATGCGGCGCACGCAGGCGCGCCTAAGGATCTAACCGAGGCCGGCGGCCCCCATACCTTCTATCCTGATCCGGGCTCCATCTTCCTGGGCGACAAGACGTGTGGCCAATGCCATCCGGGCTACGCGGGGCGCCTGATGAAATCGCTGATGAATACCGAGGCCGGCAAACTGCAAGGCAATCTGTGGTCGTGGGGGGTGCAAAAGGACCGGAAGGTAGTCTGGGGCAACTACACTCAGAAAGATGAAGACGGCCCGGAGCCCGCCGTCGGCACGGATGCCTACAAGACATACATGGTGAACTTCGCCACGGCGAATCCCGACCAGATGCCGACTGAGATGACGCAGGTCCCCGATGTGGACGTCAACGAGATACCCAACCACCCGAACCTTGCCGGGATCACTTATTCTCGTCAGCAGTGCCAGCGTTGCCACGTCGGAGTTTCGGGCCGCGAAAAGCGGGGCGATTACCGGGGCACCGGCTGCTCGTCATGCCACGTGCCCTATTCCAACGAGGGTAGGTACGAAGGTGGCGACCCGACCATTAGCAAAGATCTGCCAGGCAAGCTTCTGGTGCACCGCATGCAAGCCACCCGAAAATCCAAGGTCGCGCACAATGGAATCGAGTATTCGGGCATTCCGACCGAGAGCTGCAATACGTGCCACAACCGAGGCAAGCGTATCGGCGTCAGCTATCAAGGCCTTATGGAGTTCCCCTACGGCAGCCCCTATGACGCCAATGGCGAGAAGCAGCCTAAGTTGCACACCAAGAACTACGTTTTCATCAAGGACGACCTGCACCACCAAATTGAAAGCCGGCCGGGGAACCCCCAAGGCGGCCTGTTATGCCAGGACTGTCACACGTCCATCGACATGCACGGGGACGGGAACCTTCCCGGGACGACCCTGGCCCAGGTCGAGATCGAGTGTGAGGACTGCCACGGCACGGTGACCAAATTTCCCTGGGACCTGCCTCTGGGGTATGGCGAGGAACATGCTCGGGACGTGGGCGATGTGGCCCGCGGCCTAACGGACGAACTACCGGACTACATGGCCTTCGCCACTCAGTACGACGCCCAGGACGGCTACCTAGTGACGGCCCGCGGCAATCCCTTCGGTAACGTAGTCAAGAAGGGCAAGCAGGTGATTCTGCACTCCGCGACGGGGCTCGATTTCGAAGTGCCCGTCCTCAAACAACTTAAGATAGATAACACCTGGAAATCGCCCCAGGCCATGGTCGCCATGTCTGCGGTCGGCAAGCATATGGAGAGTATGGAGTGCTATGCCTGTCATGCCGACTGGGCACCGCAATGCTATGGTTGCCACATCACCGTCGACTATTCCAAAGACAAGACAGATGTGGATTGGATCAAGACCGCCAATGCGCGCGAGGACAATGGACTTTCCGCTGACTACCCGCTTGGCACCAACGGCCTCAAGAGCAGCGGCAAGGTATCTGAGACCCGGTCTTATCTGCGTTGGGAGACGCCGATCCTGGGGATCAACGGCGAGGGCCGGGTGAGCCCGCTGATGCCGGGTTGCCAGGTTATCACCACGGTGATCGACAAGACCGGCAAGACCATTGTCAACAATGAAATCTGGAACACATCGGAAGGGAAGGGCTTGGACCACGCCGCTGTGCAGCCCCATACGGCTGGCCGCAACGCCCGGTCCTGCGAAAGCTGTCACGACAACCCGAAGACGCTGGGCTACGGCATCGAGGATGGCCGTTTCATGAAGGGCTATGACAAGGGCTTCGTGGTGGATTTAGAGACCAACCAGGGCCAGACCATACCCAAACAGTTCCAGGTCCAATCACAGGCCATTCCCAAGCTCGACCATGATCTATCGCAGATCGTGACCCGAGACGGCAAGCAACTGGTATCTATCGGGTCGCACTGGGATTTGACCGGCCCGCTACCCCAGGCCATGCGGGAAAAGATGGAACGCACGGGCCTTTGCGTGGGTTGCCACCAGAACATGCTGAATGAAGATCTATGGTCCAAGGTCAACTCGCCTGCCTTCGTCAATAACGAACAGCATCGCGATGTCATGAACCGGGCGGTCAACGCGCTCTCCCGCGATAAATAGCAGAGGAGACTCGATCATGAGATATCAAAATCCTCTCCTCGCCATTCTTTTGGGGATCGCCGTCGTGGGTCTCCTGGCGGTTCCTGTCCAGGCCCGCGAACTAAAGGACTATACGATTAAGAATCTGTTGGAACCTTGCGTCGAGGGCGATAACGATTCCCGAGGCGGTGCGGTCCTGGAACTTGAGTGCGAGCAGTACATCAACGGCTTCACGGATGCCTACACGCGACTCGGTGGGCCAAAAACGGACAACGTATGCTTGCCCACGCAGAATCAAGCAGACGAAATCCGCTGGGCCTTCATGCGCTGGGCGCACGAGAATTACGGTGACAGAAACATGCCCGCCGTCGACGGGCTGCGCGAGACTATCAAGGCATGGTTCAAGTGTAAGTAGCCCTGGCCCCGGATACTGGGGATCAGGCCGGCCAATCCGGCGTTCAGGTTCGCTTTTCTCCCTCAATCTGAAATTGAGGGACACCCCCGTGCTCCGTACCCCTTGCCCCCCAATAGGGGAAAGCTGATATAGTCATCTCGGGAGGTTGGCCGCGGACGGATTGCTCGCCAACCCGGTCAGATCCGGAAGGAAGCAGCCGTAACGAGATTGGTCCGGGTCGCTGGACCAGCCTCCCACTTTACCGCCGGAGCCGACTGCCCAAGCTATGACGGACCAGCCCCCCAATCTCAAGACTGGCGATCCCAAACCCGCCTACCGGGTGCTGGCGCGCAAGTACCGGCCGGCCAACTTTGCCGAGTTGATCGGCCAAGAAGCGCTGGTCCGCACCCTGACCAATGCCATCAACAGCGGCCGCGTGGCCCAGGCCTTCATCCTCACCGGCGTGCGCGGGGTCGGCAAGACCACCACGGCGCGGATCATCGCCCGGGCGCTGAACTGCATCGGCAAGGATGGCACCGGCGGCCCGACCCCCGACCCTTGCGGGGTTTGCGACAACTGCGTCGCTATTGCCCGCGACCGGCACGTAGATGTGATCGAGATGGACGCGGCCAGCCGCACCGGCATCGACGATATCCGCGAGCTGATCGAAGGCGTGCGCTACCGGCCGGTCCAGGCGCGCCACAAGGTCTACATCATCGACGAGGTGCACATGCTCTCCAAGCAGGCCTTCAACGGCTTGCTCAAGACCCTGGAGGAGCCGCCGGAACACGTCGTCTTCGTCTTCGCCACCACCGAGATCCGCAAGGTCCCGGTCACCGTGCTCTCGCGCTGCCAGCGCTTCGATCTGCGCCGCGTCGATCAGGATGTGCTGCGCGCCCATTTCGCCAGCATCGCCAAGGCCGAGGAGGTGACGGTGGCCGAGGAGGCGCTGGCCATGGTTGCCCGCGCCGCCGATGGCTCGGTGCGCGATGGCCTGTCGTTGCTCGATCAAGCCATCGCCCTGTCTGGTGGAGGTGGGGCCGGTGGCGGCGAAGTGTCGGCCGAACAGGTGCGTTCCATGCTCGGCCTGGCGGACCGGGAGCAGGTGCTCGACTTGTTCGAGGCGGTGATGCAGGGCAAGGCGCCACGGGCCCTGGACATCTTGGCCGACATGCACGCGGCCGGCGCCGATCCGGCGACCGTGCTGCAAGATTTGCTCGAATTCACCCACACCCTGACCCGAGCCAAGCTGGTGCCCGAAACGTTGACGGCCCCCGGCGTGCCCGAGGCCGAGCGGGTGCGCGGCCGGGCGTTGGCCGATGCGCTCTCCCTGCCGGTGCTCGCCCGCGTCTGGCAGATGCTGCTCAAGGGTCTGGGCGAAACCCGCGCTGCGCCAGCGCAGCGGCAAGCCGCCGAGATGGTGCTCATCCGCCTGGCCTATGCCGCGGATTTACCCACCCCGGCGGAATTAGTGGAGCGCCTGCAAGGCACGTCGGCAACTTCCGCGCCGTCGCCGCCGGTTACGTCCGCGCCCACGGTTGCCGTTTCGGCGGAGCGGAGCGAGATGCCCAGCGGTGCCTCCGGTGGTGGCCCGCATGGCGCGTCGCGCGCCGCCTTGGCGCCGCAGCCCATGCCGCAAGAAATTGCCGAGCCAGAGGCTGCGCCCACCCCCGCCAGCCCAGCGCCCACCAGCTTCCCGGAAGTTGTGACCCTGGCGCGGACACATAACGAAAAGACATTGGCCAACCACCTGGACAACGACGTGTACCTGGTCCGCTTCGAAGTGGGCCATATCGAGCTTCGGCCCAGCGAACGAGCGCCACGAAACCTGGCGGGACGGCTGGGCGATTTTCTGCAGAACGCGACCGGCGTTCGCTGGATCGTCAGTGTCTCCCAGGAGACTGGTGCTGCGCCCCTGCGTGAACAAGCGCGCGCCCACGAGGCGACCTTGCGTGACGCGGCCCTGGCGCACCCCCTGGTTCAGGCGGCCATGCAGACATTTCCGGGGGCCAAACTGGTGGACCGTCGAGGCGCACCGACGGGCGATGGCGGCCCCGACCCCAACGACTCTGACCCCGCGAACGAGGGAGACGGCACCACATGAAGAATCTCGGCCAGATGATGCGCCAGGCCCAGGAGATGCAGGCCAAGATGGCCGAACTACAAGAACAGCTTGCCGCCACCGAGATCACCGGCGTCGCCGGCGGCGGCATGGTCCAGGTGACCAGCAACGGCAAAGGCGAGATGCGGGCGGTCAAGATCGACCCGGCCCTGGTCGATCCGAACGAGGTAGCGGTGTTGGAGGATCTCATCGTCGCCGCCGCGAATGATGCCCGCGCCAAGGCCGAGGCAGCCTCCGCCGAACACATGCGCGAGCTGACGGGCGGGTTGTCCCTACCGCCCGGTTTCAAGCTGCCCTTTTAACGGCCGCCGCTGCCCGCCATGGCTATCAGCGATATTGAACGGCTGATCCAACTGCTCGCCCGCCTACCGGGTTTGGGCCCGCGCTCGGCGCGCCGGGTCGCCTTGCAGATGATCAAGAAGCGGGAAACCCTCATGCTGCCGCTGGCCGCGGCGTTACAGCAGGCCGCCGAGTCCATCCGCGCCTGCACGATCTGCGGCAACCTGGATACCCAGGAGACCTGTGCAATCTGCCGCGATCCGGAGCGCGATGCGACCATTATTTGCGTCGCCGAGGAGGTGGGCGATCTGTGGGCGATCGAGCGCAGCGGCGCTTTCAAGGGCCGCTATCACGTGCTCGGCGGCACCCTATCTGCCCTCGACGGGCGCGGGCCGGACCAACTCAACGTCGCGGCGCTGATGGATCGGCTGCGGCCCGCCGACGATGGCACCATGCCGGTCCGCGAGGTCATTCTGGCGCTTAGCGTCACCGTCGATGGACAGACGACCGGCCACTATATCGCCGAACGTCTTGCTGGTGCCGGTGTCTCGGTGACCCGCTTGGCCCACGGCGTACCCGTCGGCGGCGAGCTGGACTATCTGGACGACGGCACCCTCAGCGCGGCGCTAAAGGCCCGGGGACCGGCCTAAAAAAGCCGCGATGTCGCCGCATTGTGCGGGCACCGTCCGACTCAAATAACTTCAATCCCATGCCCCTGGTGGAGGACCGTAACGCCATGAACCGTGATTTCTTGAAGAACCGGGCACTGCCCGTCCTGGCGTGCGCGGTGGTTTTGTTGGCCGCCCTGCCAGCACATTCCGCCGAGCAGCGCGTCGGCGAGGAGACGCGCACGGGCCTCGGTCTGACAGTCTACAACCAAGACCTGGCCCTGATCAGCGAGCGCCGAAAAATCTCCTTGCGCCAGGGCGTGAACACCTTGGCCCTGGAAGGAGTCAGTGCCGCCCTGCGGCCGGAAACCGTGCTTTTGCGTGGCGCGGGTTTACGTCTGATCGAGCAGTCGTTTGCCTTCGATCTGATCACCCCGCGACGCCTTCTCGAGGCATCCGTCGGCCAGGACGTGCGCGTTGTGCGCGTGCACCCCCAGACCGGCGAGGAGACAATCGTCGATGCCCGCGTGCTCAGCGTTGCCGAAGGTCCGATCCTGCGCATCGGCGACCGTATCGAAACAGGCGTGCTGGGGCGGATCGTCTTCGACCGCCTGCCCGAAGGTGTGCGCGAGCGCCCAACTTTGCTTGTCAGCATCGAGAGCGCCAGCGGTGGTGATGCGGAGATCGACCTCAATTATCTCAGTGGCGGCCTCTCGTGGCGGGCCGATTACGTGGCCGAACTGAACGAGGCGGCGGACCGCCTGGACCTGACAGGTCTGGTGACCCTGAGCAACACCAGTGGCACCACCTTTCGCGATGCCACCCTGCGCCTCGTCGCGGGTGACGTGAACACGACATCGCCTGTTCGCGCGCGCAGGGAGATGCAAACTTTGGCCATGATGGAATCCGCGGCCGACATGTCCCCGCCGGTGCCACAGGCGGCCAGCGACCGCTATCTCTATCGCATCAACCGGCCGGTCACCGTGGCCGACCGCGAGACCAAGCAAATCGTTCTGCTTACCGCGCAAAGCGTTGCCGTGCGTAAGGCCTATCGATTCGAGAGGCTGGTGAACGCCCAGCCGGGCGCCGACGAGATCGGGCCGCTGAACGCAACCGTTGCCCTGGAGATGGAGAACAAGACGGACAGCGGTCTGGGCCAACCCCTGCCGGCGGGCACGGTGCGCGTCTATGAGGCAGCGCCTGGCGGCAATATCTTCGCCGGCGAGGATGCGATCCGCCACACGGCAGAGGGCGAGCGTATCGAGCTGGCCCTCGGCACCGCCTTCGACGTAACCGGCGAGGCCAAGCGCACGGTTGTCGAGCGCATTTCCAACCGTGCGTACGAAACCGGGCAGAAGATTACCCTGCGCAACGCCAAGGACGATCCGGTCGACGTTCAAGTGATCGGCCACATGCCACGCGGCTGGCGCATGCTCCAGGAAAGCGCCGCGCACACCGCCGAAACGGCCAGCAAGATCGTCTGGACAGTGCGCGTCCCCGGCAAAGGCGAGGCCAGCCTGAGTTACCGCATCCGGGTGAATTCATAGCCCGCGAAGCGATGATTAATCGAAAATAGGTTAATTATATGAAACAATAATAATAACAGATAATTAGATAGATATTTTCCTTTATGGATTCCGTAAATTCGACGGCTTCGCAATCTTCCCCCGCCCGCTCCGGCCGGGATGACGGCGTGTCTTACACCCGGTCTAATTGCGCGCGCAGACGCGACTTAATCGAAAACGTATTAATCGAAAATCACCCGGTAATCCGGCCCGATCGTCCCGTCA
>JAJFGP010000094.1 GCA_021776055.1 Kiloniellaceae bacterium | reverse complement strand
CTCTCCCAGTGCGCCGAGGCAACGAGGATGGCGCTTGGTTTGCCCAGCGCGGCGCCGTAACCGGCGAGAAAACGATGCGCCGGTCCGTCCTGGATGATCAGCGTCGGCGCGCCATGGGAGACAAAAAGACTGGGCATGCGGGACAAGGGGGCGGTGCTCCTTCCATGGCTGGCGCGAAGAGACTTGCGGCGATACGCTGGTGTTCGCGGTCGGGGTATAAGGGAGAACTAGGGAATGGACGCGGCAAACTTCAAGCTTTTGGCGGAAGACGAGCCGCCCGCATGCACGGTGGAGAAGCCGGATGGCGCCTCGCCCCTGCTGCTGGTCTGCGATCACGCGGGCAATCGGATTCCCCGCCGCCTCGGCACCCTGGGCGTTTCCGAGGCTGACCGGCAACGGCATATTGCCTGGGACGTGGGCGCGGCCGAGCTGGCCCGGCACATGGCCGCGCGACTGGACGCAACTCTTGTATTACAAACCTATTCGCGCCTGGTCATCGACTGCAACCGCAACCCCAGCGTCCGGAGCGCCATGCCGGCTCGCAGTGAGGTAACTGATATCCCCGGCAACCACGATCTCGATCCGCGCGAGCGGCAGGCGCGCATCGCGGAGATCTTTCAGCCCTACCATGATCGGATCAGCCAGATCATGGACGCGCGCGATGCCGCCGGGCAACCGACGATCCTGGTGGCGGTGCACAGCTTCACCCCCTACTACGAGGGCTGGGGCGCCCGGCCCTGGCATGTCGGCGTCCTGTATAACCGGCACAACCGCCTGCCTCACCTGATGCTGGATCTGTTGCGCAGCGAGCCGGGCCTGACGGTCGGTGACAACGAACCCTACGCGGTGAACGACGAGACCGACTATACGATCCCCGTGCACGGCGAAAAGCGCGGCGTCCTGCATGTGGAGTTCGAGGTGCGCCACGACGAACTCGAAAGCGAGGCGGGCCAGGAGAAATGGGCCGCACGGTTGTCGCACATGCTCTCGCACGCGGTCGTTCATCTCGCCGCGGAGGCCGCAATGCCTACAGCAGGGAGAGTGACATGATCCGCGAAGAACTGGCGGTAGCCTGCTACTGCGACATCGCAGGGCAGATCCGGGGGAAAGGCTTTCCCGTTAGCGAGCTGGATTCCCGCTTGGCGAGCGGTGTCGGCTGGACTCCGACCAATCTCATGCTCACAGCTTTCGGCCCTATCGCCAACGGTCCGTGGGGGCCGTTCGGTGATCTCATCCTGCGCCCGGACGCGGATGCGGAGGTGCGCGTCGATTTCCAGGACGGCTCGGCGGTCGAGCACTTCCTGCTTGGCGACGTGCTGAACACGGACGGCAGCCCTTGGGATTGCTGTCCCCGCCAGTTTCTCAAGAGGGCCGTCGAGGACCTGCGGGCCGAGACGGGGCTACAAGTCCTCGCCGCATTCGAGCACGAGTTCTATTATTTTGGTGCCCAGGAACGCCTTGGCTCCGCTTACAATTTGGATGCCATTCGTCGGCACGGCATCTTCGCCGAGGTTTATCTGGCGGCTTTGCGGGCCGCCGGCATCGCCTGCGATTCCTATCTGGCGGAATATGGGCCCCGGCAATACGAAGTTACGTGCGAACCCGCCCGTGGTGTGCGGTCCGCCGATCACGCCGTCATCGTGCGCGAAATCGCCCGCGCCACCGCCCAGCGCCTGGACTCGCGCGTCAGCTTCGCGCCGGCCGTAACCCCCGACGTGGTGGGCAACGGGGTGCACATCCACCTGAGTCTGCTCGACGGCAAGGGCATGCCGGCCGCGTACGATGCCGAGGCGCCCCATGGCCTAAGCCGGATCGGCGGCAGCTTCACTGCCGGTATCCTGCGCCACAGCCGCGCCTTGTGCGCCTTGACCGCTCCCAGCGTCGTCTCCTACCTGCGCCTGGTACCGCACCGCTGGAGCGCGGCGTGGAACAACCTGGGATTCCGCGACCGAGAGGCGATGGTTCGTATCTGTCCGGTAAACGAGATCGGCGGCCGCGACCTCTCACGCCAATACAATGTCGAGTTCCGGGCCGCCGATGCAACCGCGAACCCGTACCTCGCCCTGGGCGCCATCATCCGCGCCGGCCTTGAGGGCCTGCGCCAGGAATTGCCAACGCCGGAGATCGCGGCCTGCGACCCCGAAACCCTGACGGTCTCGGAGCGCAAGCGCCTGGGCATCGAGCGTTTGCCGCAATCCCTAGATGAGGCCCTGGAGGCGTTGAAAGCAGACGAGACGGCTCGGTCCTGGTTCCCGGAGCAACTCCTGGATGCCTATCTGCGGCACAAGGGAGCCGAAATCTAGATCATGCGCGAGCTTGACCGGGACACCCAATGCGCCCGCTATACCGAGGCCTATTAGCCAAGCTATTGCGCGGCGCGCAATTCGGCTAAGAAGCCGTCTGTCGTTGTCGTCCGGCAGTAACCGCCAAATAGCTTGAGAGCCGCTTCGTGGCGTTCGGGCGCATGGGTCGCGCAGGCATCGGCGATGCACACCGGGTAGTAACCCCGATCCGCCGCGTCACGTAGGGTGTGGTCGACGCACTGGTCGGTTAGGAAACCGGTGACAGCCACCGTGTCGATACCGATATTGCGCAGCAGGTAGTCCACGATCGTCGAATTGAACAGGCTGGACGACGTCTTCGGCAGCACGATGTCATCGTCGCCCGGCGCGACGGCATCGATGACCTGGGCTTCTCGCGAGCCCTTGGCGATAAAGAATCCGGAAAGTTTGTAGTCGAGGCCTCGGTCGCGGCCGTCCTTGGTCAGATTTTCCATCACCGTGTACATGACCTCGGTCCCGGCGGTCCGGCACCCGTCGATCAGGCGCGCGAGATTGGGAATGACCCGCTCGCGTGCCTCGGCCTGGAAATAGGCATTCGCAAGTGATTCCGGCTCTTCCAGGACCACATTCTGCACGTCGACCACGAGCAACGCCGTCCGGGCCGGGTCAAGCGGCCGCTCACGCGTCAGGCCAAAGTCGTTTTTCCTGGGTTTGTTCACCGATTTCCCTGCCCACTCACGGTGTTGAAAATCGCCCCCATTCTAACCTAACCGGCAACGGCGCGTCTATCGACGCAAAGACCGCATGCGCTCAGTCGGTTTGGATCGCCGGGGCGACGGGCAGCTGAAAAGACACCGGCAGGTCGATACCGGCGACGCTTCGCAAGGACGACTGGCCGATGGCGAGATTTTGAGTTTCAAGCGGCGGTAACGCGGCACTTTCTTCGGGACTCGGTACTAGCTCAACGGTCGCGGCCAGACGAAACACCTCGTCGATAACGCCCCCGCCGGCCTCCTTGAGCACATTCTCACGATAAACCTCGATAAGGCCGTCCCGTGCCAATGAAATAACCACCGTCCGGCGACCAGGCCCAAGCGAAACGACCTTGCGGCCCTCAACGAGGACATGTCCGCTGCTTGGCTCGGTCACTTGCCAGGAAATACGATAGTCGCCGCCGCGATTGCCCCGCATGACAATCCCGGCACTGCCGACATCCGCATTCCAACCAAAAAACTCAATGCGGTCAATCGTATGCAGGGTCGCCGCGAGGTCGACAAATGCTGCTTCCTGCGTTTCTCGCTGCTCTTGATCGGCAACCTCTTGGTCCACACCGACCAGAGACACCACGGCGATACCAACCAAAACAGCCACCAAGAGCCCACCGAGAATGGCTCCCCAGACTGCGCCAATCCTAATAAACAGGGCGCGAATACTCATGGCATTGCCGACCCACGGTTGTATGCCGGTAGGGAATTGCCAGGATCAGAAGAAAAAACCAAGTACACGGTCACACGGTCCTTTCACATAGACCGTAGTGTCCCAAAGAATAGTTCCAAAAACTCTAATCCTATCGCCCGTGGCCTGACAACCGCCCTTTACGGGGCATACGCCGTAACGAGCCAAACAGATGCGTCCATGATGACGCCCGCTTCCGTGACGAATGGCCGCAAGCCGACGCGCAGGTCCTCAGCTATCCGAGACCGCAGGTCGATACTGCCATGCGCATCCGCGATGGCCCGGCCCGTGGGCCCCATTTCGAGGAAAAATTCGACTGCCTCATCCAAACCACCGTCGGGGGCGATTGTAATGGGCATATCGTTCCGGTCGATCTTGATATCGCTGAAGCCCGCTGCCGACAGGATGTGCTCAACGCGCGCGCGGTCGGCGAAGGCGAATTCGCCCGGCTGGTCCGGGGCCAGCGGCGCCGGCAGCTCCACGTGAGCTTTAACGATGCCAGTCGGGATCTTGACCCAGGCATTCTCCTTAGCCGGCGGCCAGCAGACGAAGGCGATGCGCCCCCCTGGCTTCAACGCCGACCGTAGGTTACGGAATGCGGCCACGGGATCGCTGAAAAACATCACACCGAAACGCGAAAACACCAGATCCCAAGACCTCTTGGCGAATTCGTGGATCTGAGCATCGCTACGTTCGAACGTGACCGCTGTCTCCACCTCGCCGCGCGCCGTGGCCCGCTCCAACATAGGTTCGGAGATATCGACGCCAAGAACCGCGCCGCCGGGTGTAACCCGACGCGCCAATTCCAGCGTCGTGCCGCCGCAGCCACAGCCAACATCGATCACCTGATCGCCCGCCTTAGGCTTTACGGCCTCCATGACAAGCCGCCCCATAGGCAAAAGGCTGACGTCCATCATCTCTTGAAAGCGGACCCATTTCTGGCCGGCGTCACCATTCCAGAATTCGACCATGTCGGCGTTCGTCGCAATATTGTCCATGTAGAAGCAACTCCAAAGGTGGGGATTCCAACGCCCAACAAAGATGGGGAGACAACGCGCGACGCACAACTGGCGAATCCTCTACGCCGCCAACCTAGCACTCCGGACAGAACGCCTTCCCGCGCGGCCGATAGTCCCGTATGCGACCCCGCCGATCCACTTCGATGGCGCAGCAGCCTAGCAAGGCCTGCTTGAGCCTTGCACGGCCACGCTGAACGCGTGATTTGACACCGGAAACGGTGAGGCCAAGGCGCCGCGCCGCAGCGGCCTGGGTCATTCCCTCGATGTCGGTGAGCAGCAAGGCTTGGCCATACGCTTCCGGCAAACCGCGGATGAGCGGGATTAAGCAGCCGGCCATCTCGGTGGACGCGCCGGAGTCGGGCTCCTCGACCGACCACGACTCTTCTTCGAACTCCAGCCGCGCCAGGGCCCGACGCTTGACGTCGCGGCGGCGGTGGTGGTCGCTGATCGCATTGGCGGCAACGCGCAGCATCCACGCGGTCGGATTTTCGGCCGCCGCCAGCTTGCCCTCATGCCGTACAAGCCGCAGCATGATGTCGCCGACCACATCGTCGGCCACCGCCGGATCGACCCGGCGGCGGACGTAGGCACGAAGCCGGGACTGAAAGGCGGCCCAAGCGTCCCGCGAGACAATCGCCGGCGGGGGCACGGAATTTAGTCGATCCTGCCTGTTCGTCCGATCCTCATCCGGGCTTGGCACAGCAGACCGTCCCGCTGAGGTCCGCCTTGATCTCTGGACTGTCGTCGGTGATTCGGTACCACTCCCAGTGCAGTCCTTGCGGTTCTTCGGACCAGAGCTTGTCCTGGGTCGCGTGGCAGCAGGTGGTTTCTTGCTCGACATCACTAAGAATCCCTGCTTGATCAAGCCGTTTCAAGGTCTCTGTGATTTGGTTGGCTTCGAACACTTCGATCCCAAGATGATTTAGCCGCTCTGCCGCCTCCGGATGTTCGAAAAGCACCAGCTTCAGGGGCGGCGAGTCGATGGAAAAATTGGCATAGCCGGGCCGTTGTTTGTGCGGCCTGACATCGAACAATTTGGAATAATAGGCCACAGCCTCATCGAGGTTGCGGACGTTGAGGGCAAGTTGCAGGCGCATGGGGTAAGCTCCATATGGGTTTCCTTACCTTCAAAGACGCGGACCCCAGCGAAAGGTCGCAGTTTTCTTGCCGAGCCCGCGCCTGGGCGCGATTGCTCCCCGGAAGCGTGGTACGGTGTGCTAGTTGCTGCTGTCCGCTGGCGACTTCGCGAACTCACTATCCGGGTTCAACTGATAGCCCGGCCCAATGGTTGTGGGTACCTTGGGTAAAATGGCTTGGTCGGCCGTTGACCGGAAAGCTTTGCTATAGCTTGCCAGGAGTTTCCCGGTGCCAGACTCCAGTATGCGAAGGTTCACTTGGTACGTGCGGTCGGCCTCGACCCCCTGCACCCCCGGCGTGCGAAAAACATACTCGGCGCGGCCTTCGATCGCCGTGTGCCGGACGACAATCGGAGCGCCGCCGTCGGGATTCTCAAACTCGGCTTCGAGCACTGTTCCTTCCGGAATACGCCTCAGCGCCCGGGCCACGAAACCATAGTACGCCTCGGCAATGTTATAGTTGAAAACGAAGCCGCCACCCGCGAATTCGATGTAGGGTTTATCGCCCCCCTCCTCGCCGCAACCAGTAAGCACGGCCGTGCAGAACCAGAGAATTGCTATCTTTTTCATGCTCGGGCTCCCCATCGGGCAATCATCCGACCTTTGCAAAAATGTATCTTAACCGTGCTAACCCGAGCAGACTATGACCTTCTGTCGCCCGCAGGCTGCGGTTCGGTGGAAAAACACGGCGCGATAGTCCGCATCCTCGAATAGGGCCAGAAGCGAAGCGCTATTGGGATATGATCCGATGGCAACCAAATCCCAGTCTTCGTCCTCGCCGACAAATGTAGCCTCGAACGGCGCGACCAAAAGAAATTTACCTCCTACCTTGGCCAATGTCGGAATACTGACTTGTGCATATCGGTCAAAGGCATCCTGTCCGGTCCCCGGATCATCTACGCCAGCCGGGTTCTGGCTATAAACCGCACGCCCGCGCAGTTTGAAGAAATTCACCAATGTCACGGGGTTACTGTCGGGACGGTTGGCAATGCATTGCCACTGGTTTCGGGTCGGGCTGGCCCCGTTCGTTCCATCGCCATACCAGCCGATAAGCCGGTCGACTCGTCCGCTCATGTTTTGATTCGCGTTCATTGTCATACTCTAGTAAATATTACATACGTCAAATTATGGGGTTTTTTTACGCGTGTCAAATATGAAGAGATCCGAACGGACCCGACAAGAGATACTCGATGCCGCGTGGGATCTCATCGCCGAACGCGGGGCCTCTGTATCAATGAGTGAGATTGCCGGCGCGGTGGGGATGACCCGGCAATCGATCTACGTGCATTTTGGGTCGCGCGGCGGGCTATTGATTGCGCTTGTACGCCGCGCGGACGAGCGTTTTCTCATATGGGAAAACTTTGCCCGTGCCATGGACGTCGGACCGCCCCGTCAGCGTCTCGATGCATGCCTGGTCGCGTGGTTGGCGTTTGTTCCGAAGATTCATCCTGTGGCACGCGACCTCATTCGTCTGCGCGCCACGGACGAGGATGCGGCCCGCGCTTGGACCGACAGGATGGCAGAATTATTGCGTTTTTTCAGGAAACTAATTCGCGAACTTCACAAAGAAAATGCGCTTGCTGAAGGATGGACCGTCCCACGTGCCGCCGATTTTCTTTGGGCGAGTTGTTCGGTTCAGGCCTGGGACCTGCTGGTGCATGATCGGGGGTGGAGCGAGGCGCATGCTGCAAAGGTTATTCGGAGCACCATCGCGAGGACCTTGCTCCGCTGATAGGGCCGTCAAGAATTTTGGGCTTGCCGGTTTATGTACCCCTGCAAAGTCCCAGCAATCAGCCCTTGTACAGGTCCGTGCTCAAATACTTGATGCCGGAATCGCACATCAGCGTGACGACGGTCGCGTCGGGTCCTAGACGCTTTGCGACCTTCAGGGCGGCGATTACATTGCCGCCGGTGGAGGTTCCGGCGAACATGGCTTCCGTGCGGGCTAGGCGCCGGGCCATCTCCTTGGCCTCGCTTGTCGATACGGTCGCGATCTCGTCGATCACGCTGGGTTCCCACAAGGGTACGACAAAGCCGGCGCCGATCCCTTCGATCTTGTGGGCGCCGCTCGCCTGACCGGACAGCACGGCGGACTCGCCCGGCTCCACCGCAACGATGTGGATATCGGGATTCTTCTCGCGCAGGCTTTCGGCGACACCGCGTACTGACGCGGCTGTCCCGACGCTCTGGACGAACGCATCGATACGGCCCTCGGTCTGGCGCCATATCTCGTCGCCCATCGTCCGGTAAGCGCCAAGTTGGTCCGCGTTGTTAAGCTGATCCGTCCAGAATCCGCCGGAGCGTTCCCTAATCTGGCGCGCTGTTTCGATCATATTGCGGGTCAGCGCCTCGTCCATCCCGCCATCGACGCTCTTTACCAAGGTCAGATTGGCGCCAAGCGCCCGCATATGATCACGCTTCTCGATGCTGAACGCGTCCGAGGTGACGATATGCAGGGGGTACCCTTTGACACCGCAGATCAAGGCGAGCGATATCCCGGTACTGCCGCCGGTGTATTCCACGACGTTTCCGCCGGCGCTTAGTCGGCCATCCTTCTCGGCCGCCTCGATCATGGCCAGCGCCATGCGATCCTTCATGCTGCCGGTTGGGTTTTCGCTCTCGATTTTGACAAGGATGCGCGCGTTCGTGCGTGGCACAACGGAGCGAAGTTCGACCAGCGGCGTACCACCGATCCGTTCGAGAATAGATGTATGAATTGGCGTGCTCTGCGGCATGGCGGAAATCTCTTGGAAGGGGGAACGACCCAGCGGCATGTGGCCGAAGCGTCGATCCAACGTCTCGAAGCTACGGGTCAGCCATCGCCGCGACCCTAGATCAAGATTTTGCCGGCATCAACTCGCCGGCGATGCACCGGGCTCGGTCGAGAACAAGCCGACCAGGGTGGGTTCGGCTTTGCCATCCGCACCGGCTGCCGGAGTGTGCACCGCTTTGACCCAGAATGCCTTGTCGGGACCAAGCGGGAATTTCCC
>JAJFGP010000093.1 GCA_021776055.1 Kiloniellaceae bacterium | reverse complement strand
CGTAACCTAGCCTCCCGGTGTCGCGACTCCGAGACGATTGATCCTGCTGATCCGCCGCGCAACCCCGACAATTTGGCAACACGTCAGGCCTTTCTTGCTTAATCCTCGATCAGAATCGTGAAGAAAATTATATTTAACAAGATGTTAACGGGTATTTCTTGTTTATTAATCGTGGCGGGTTCTTCACGCGAATGTGAGAGTTAGTCTTGCCAGAGCCGGGGCCAAATGTTAAAAATGTATGAATAGAGTCTATATCCCACAGCAAGCAGGTAGTTAAAATGTCTCGCTCATCGGTTTCAAACATTTTACGCGGTTCGGTCAAGGCCTCCTTCGTGGCAGGCGCCCTCCTGCTTGGATTGACCGTCTCAAGCGCTCAGGCCGCCATCGTCACGGTATTCTCAGATAATCTTGCCGGGTGGCAGGCAGCGGCCGGCAGCCCCGGCATTTCGGAAACGTTCGGCACCGACGTGGCGAACCCCCCGAACGCCAGCGCTGCGGTTTCGTTCGGAACGATCACGTTTGGCGACAGCGCCTTTCCCGGCAGAATTGCCGGTGGTGTGTATTCGGACAGGGCCGATACCGCCGCGGGCATTCAGCCGTTGCTGACGTTCTCTGGACCGGGCGTTTTGGCTTTCGGCGCTGACTGGGATCTTGGTCCCAACGATCCGGGCACGGGCCTTGCGCTTTTCGTTACTTTCGCGGATTTGAGCACCCAGTTGCTCGCCACGGAGATCCCGAACGGCTTCGGCAACCCCGCCACCTTCTTTGGCATCGTTTCCGATATGGCGATCCTCTCGATCCGGCTCCTTGAAGGCACTCAAGGCGCTCCTACCGCCAATTTTGAGACCTTCGATATGACCAATGTCAGGGTCTCTGCCGTGCCGATCCCGGCTGCCTTGCCGCTCTTCCTCTCTGCTCTTGCGGCCTTGGGCTTCCTCGGGCGGCGCCGCAAGCAGATGGCGGCGGCGGCTTAGCCTCGAAACACTTGTTGTCACAGAAACGGCGGTCCTTCGGGGCCGCCGTTTTTCGTTGGAAACACCGGATCGAATTTTCCCCCGTTGGAGGAAGGGCCGGCGGTTCCTTCTATGGCGGCTAGTCACGCGCCTGCGAGATTGTTGTTGATAGAATTAAACTCAAATGCTATCTGGGAAAAAATGAATTAAACGAAATTCAAAATGAGGTGGGAGTTAAAAAAGGATGAAGAAGATTTATGCCCCACTTCAAGCAGGTAGTAAAAACGTTTCGATCAACTTTTCCGTGTAAATTACGTAGTCTAGTTATTCCCTCCCTTACAGCAGGCATCGTCCTGCTTGGACTGGCTGTTTCAGGCGCTCAAGCCGCCATGGTTACGGTATTCTCCGGTAATCAAACCGCGTGGGAGGCTGCTGCCGGCAGCCCTGCCGTGCTGGTGGACTTCAATAGTGCGCCGCCGCCGGGATTTGCGCTCACTCTTGGCTCCAGTTTGCCCGGCACCTTTGCCCTCGATCTTTCCGGCGGCGTATTCAACGGTGTGTATAGAGACAGGGCGGACGACGATCAGATTACGAAGCCGCTCATTACAGCTTTGGGGAGTGGCGTTACGGCTGTTGGGGCCGACTGGAACCCTGCTTTCAACGGATTAGGCACAGGGATCAAACTTTTCCTCACCTTCGTCGATTCGACCTCACAGTTTGTTACAACGGAAATTCCAAATACGTTTGCCGGCGAGTTCTTTGGCATCGTCTCCGATATGGCGATACGCTCGATCCGTTTTGATGAGGGCACTCAAGGTGGCGCTAGCGCTCTTTTTGAGACCTTCGAGTTGGACAATGCCAGGTTCGTTTCGGCTGTACCGATCCCGGCTGCCTTGCCTCTTTTCCTCTCTGCCCTTGCTGCCGTAGGCTTGGTCGGGCGGCGCCGGAAGCGGTTGGCGGCGGTTTAACCTCGAAACAGTCGTTTCCGTAAAAAACGGCGGTCCTTCGGGGCCGCCGTTTTTCGTTGGCGCCCCGAGTCGCGGACGGGCGCCGCCCTTGCAATGATTCAAGAACTTTCCAGGCCCTTGCAATGATTCAAGAACTTGCCAGGCCCTTGCAATGGTTCAAGAACGAGGAAAGAGTTAGGGACAAGTAAGGACTCGAGTCGATCGCTTAACATACAGGTAGAAACCCAATGCTTAGGGCACAAATCCGGGGTGGATTAAGTAAATCCATCAAAACTGTCCTGGCCGCAGGTGTGTTCTTCCTCGGCTATCTCGGCTCAGGCGCCCAGGCCGCCTTCGTCACTTTCAACGATGATCTAGCGGGCTGGACCGCCTTTGCCGGTGGTCCGATCCTGTTGGAGGATTTCACGGATGCGACGCTGATCCCGGAGCTTTCGATCACGCCCGGCAACGCTTTGCCAGGCACCATTGGCACGGTGGACGGTGTCTACAGGGACAAGGCGGATAGTGGGCAGGCGACCCAGCCGCTCCTCATGTTCTCCGGACTGGGAGTCACGGCTTTCGGCGCCGAGTGGACCTTCAACCCTGGACCCACGGACCTCAGGCTCACCTTTACCTTTGCGGACCCGAGCCTGAGCGTGGTGGTCGCGTATGGCAGTAGTGTGACTGGTCAGTTCTTTGGCTTCGTCTCCGACGTTCCGATCCTCTCGATCCTAATCGACGAGGCCTCTGCAGGCGGCGCGGACCAGAGCTTCGATATGGACAATGCCAGGCTCGTCTCGGCGGTGCCGATCCCGGCTGCCTTGCCTCTCTTCCTCTCTGCGATTGTTGCCTTGGGCTTCCTGGGGCGGCGCCGGAAGCGGCTGGCGACGGCCTAACTTCGAAACAGGCGTTTTCGCAGAAGCGGCGGTTCTTTGGGGGCCGCCGCTTTTCCTTGGTATTGGTCTTGGATGCCCACGTGGGCTGCTTTAGAATGCCCCATTGATGGGCAATTTTGCGGATACACCCCATTGAATATTGGTAGGACTATCGCCGGCATGCCGTGGAGTCATGGGAAAATCGCGAAGGTGCTTTGCGCCGTATTCGCCGTCGCCGTTCTGGCGGCCTGCGACGGGCCGGAGCAGCGGGAGGCCAATCATCTCGACCGTGGCAAGGCCTTTTTTCAGGAGGGGAATTACAGCAAAGCCCGCGTTGAATTCCGCAATGTGCTGCAAATCAACTCGCGTAGCGTCGAGGGCCGCTATTCCCTCGGCCTTGTCGACGAGGTGGAGGGTAATCTGCGGCAGGCTTTCACCAATTTCCGCCAGGCCGCCGAACAGCAGCCCGATCACCTGCCCTCGCTGGTAAAAGTTGGACAGTATTTCCTGGCCGGCAACCGCCTGGATGAGGTGATGGAACAGGCCGGAGTGATCCTGGCGCTGGACCCAGAAAACGCGGACGGCCATGTTCTGCGGGGCGCGGTCCACCTGCGCCGTAACGAGTTGGCGCTGGCCAGGCAGGAGATCGACCAGGCACTGCGCGCGGATCCCGCCAACCTGGCGGCGGTATCCGCCCTGGTGGGCATCGAGCGAAAGGCGGGCAAGTCCGAGATCGCGCTGGCGACGCTTGCCAAGGCCATCGACCAGAATCCCGAGGAGTCCGGCCTTCGGCTGCTCCAGATCCAGTTGCTGATCGAACAGGGGGCCCTGGGCAAGGCGGAGGAGGTTTATCGCAGCCTGACCCTGAAGGAACCCGACAATCTCGGCTACAAGACCAGCCTCGCCAAGCTCCTGATCCAGCAAAACCGCAAAGACGACGCGGAGACCTACCTGCGCGCCATCGTCGTCGCGGCCCCGCAGAGCCCGGAGCTGAAGCTGCTGCTGGTCGATTTCCTGTTTAACCAGAGAGGCTTTGCCGAAGCCGAGACGGCCTTGCTCGGCTTTGTTGAGCAGAGCCCGGCGGAGCTGATGTATCGCTTTTCTCTGGCGGAACTCTATCTGAGGCACGAGGAGAGGGCCAAGGCGATCGGGGCCTACCGCGAAATCATCGAACTGGACCAGACCGGCCCCAAGGGTCTGATTGCCCGGGCGTCCTTGGCAAAGGCCCTCATGGCGCAAGGCGACAAGGAGGCCGCACGCGCCCTTGTGGTGGAGGTCCTGAAGGAAGACCCGAATGATACCGAGGCGCTGTTCCTGCGCGCCCGTGACCGGCTGGAGGGCGGCGATAACGAGGGGGCGATTGCCGATCTACGCACCCTGCTGCGCGAACGTCCAGAACTGGCCGGCGGTAGGGCGCTGCTGGCGGAGGCACATCTGCGTAACGGCGAGCCGACCCTGGCCATCGAGGCGCTGCGGACGCTGCTGGAGCTCCGCCCGGAGAGCCAAACCGCCCAGGTCGCGCTGGCCCGGCAGCTGGCCCGTCAGGGTGAAGTCGACACGGCCCTGACGATGCTGCGTGAGGCCCTAGGGCGCGATCCCAATGACCTGGCCGCCCTGAGGGTCCAGGCGGAGGTATATTCGCGGCAGAAAAACTGGCCAGCCTTGATCGAAACCGCCACGACGATCATTGTCCAGACGTCTGAGAAGGCCTTGGGCTACCAAATCCGCGGCCAGGCCTATCTGGTGCAGCAGCAATATGTCGAGGCGGCCGCCGATTTTGTCGCGGTGCTCGAAACTGAGCCTGACGCGCTTGGGCCCTTGGTCGGCTTGGTGCGGTCCTATCTCGGCCGTGACGAAGGCCAGGAAGCCAAGGATTTGCTACTGGCGCGTTTGGCCACGTCGCCGGACAGCGCCGCCTTGCACACCCTCTTGGGAGAGCTCTACCGGACAACCGGCGAAACCGGCCCGGCCGAGGCGGCGTTCCGCGCCGCCATTGAGTCCCGCAAGGACTACGCCCCGGCGTATGCTAATTTGGCTAGCCTGTCCCAGCAGGCGGGTAACGTTGCCGAAGCAATCAAGATTTACCGCGACGGCCTGGCGGCATCGCCGGGGGACGAGAAACTCTCCTTCGCCCTGGCGACCGCCCTCATCCTCGAAAAAGACTACGCCGCGGCGGCAGAGATTTACGATGCAATGCTGGCGGGTAACAGCGACCTGCCAGCCGTGGCCAACAACTTGGCGGCGCTGATCGCTGATTTCCAGTATGAGGACAGCACCCAATTGGCGCGCGCGCTGGAACTCTCCAAACCCTTCGACACCTCGAGAAACCCGTTTTTCCTGGATACCCTTGGCTGGGTCCACTATCGCCTGGGCAATATCGAACAGGCACTAAGTTACCTGGAGCAAGCCGTCGCCAAAGCGCCCGGCGCGGCGCAACTGCAGTATCACCTCGGCATGGCCTACCACGCCGCCGGGCAACCCGAGAAGGCGCGGCAAGCCCTGGACCTTGCGGTGGTCGATGGCGCCGATTATCCGGGCCTACAGACCGCTCGCGCCACTCTGGCGGAAATGTGACGCGGCGGCCGCCGTGCTCATAACGATCCTATGACAATCATCCACCCGGTGATTCTCTCCGGCGGCTCTGGCGAGCGCCTCTGGCCCCTCTCGCGGGCGCATTATCCGAAACAGCTTCTACCTCTGGCCGGCGACCGTACCATGCTGCAGGAAACGGCGTTGCGCGTGGCCGATCCGGCGCTTTACGCCGCCCCCCTGGTCATTGCCAACCAGGAGCACCGCTTTATCGTCGCCGAGCAGTTGCAGCAGATCGGTATCGTCCCGCGGCGCATTATCCTAGAGCCGGTCGGCCGCAATACGGCGCCGGCCGCGGCCGTGGCGGCGCTTTCCCTTAGCGCTGAGGATCCAGCGGCGGTGATGGCGCTATTGCCCTCGGACCATGTTGTCCAGGATCAGCAAGCCTTTGCCGCTGTGATGGCAAAGGCGGGTGCTGCCGCGCGGCAGGGGGCGTTGGTCACCTTCGGCATCCGCCCGGATCGCCCCGAGATCGGCTATGGCTATATCCGTCGCGGCGAACCGCTAGTTGGCACCGGAGGTGCCTTTACCGTCGCATCCTTTGTTGAGAAGCCCGACCGGCAGCACGCCGAGGCGTATCTCGCGGCGGGCGACTACGACTGGAACAGCGGCATGTTCGTCTTTTCCGCGCAAAGCTATCTTGCGGAATTGGACCGGCATCGGCCTGAAATCTTGGCGGCTTGCCGACGGGCGCTGGCCGCCGGGGCGCAGGATCTGGATTTCCTACGCCTGGACGACCGGGCTTTTGCCACCTGCGCGTCCGAATCCATCGATTATGCCGTGATGGAGCACACGGGGCGCGCGGCCATCATCCCTGGCGACTTCGGCTGGTCCGATGTCGGTGCCTGGGAAGCCCTGTGGGAGATTTCGGAGAAGGACGCGGACGGCAACGTCAGCATCGGCGATTGCCTGTTGCAGGACGTCACCGGCAGCTATCTGCGCAGCGACGATGGCCGCCTGATTGCGGCGATCGGCTTGGATGGCATGGTCGTGGTTTCCACCGATGACGCGGTCATGATCGCCCCGCGCACTCTGACCGCCGCGGTGAAAGATTTGGTCGCGCGGCTGAAGGACACGGGCCGCCCCGAGGCAATACATCATCGCCGTGTTTTCCGGCCCTGGGGAAGCTTCAAGGACATCGACAAGGGCCAAAATTTTCGTACCAAGCGACTAGAGATCAAACCGGGCAGCAAGATTTCGCTCCAGAAACACAATCGGCGGTCCGAGCATTGGGTAGTCGTACAAGGGACGGCGAAAGTGACGCGGGCGGAGGAAGAGAGTCTGCTTCACGTCAATCAGTCGACCTATATCCCCAAGGGTATGGTGCACCGACTGGAAAACCCTGGCCCTGGCCCCCTGCACATCGTCGAGGTGCAAGTTGGCGACTACTTGGAAGAAGACGACATCATCCGCATTGAAGACACGTACGGCCGGGTCGACTAAACTGCTTTGCCGCCCGGGTTTTTCAGATACCAGTCATACGTCAGGCGGATACCCTCTATCAGGCTGGTGCGAGCGCTCCAACCCATTGCGGTCAGGCGGGCGACATCCAGGAGCTTGCGCGGCATGCCATCGGGCTTAGCACTGTCGTATTGAAATCCACCATCGTAACCGACCACCGCGGCAATGGTTTGGGCAAGCTCGGCGATGGAGGTTTCTTCGCCGCTGCCGACGTTGACGTGCTCGTCCCCCGAGTAATGCTTTAGCAGGTGGACGACAGCATCGGCGCAATCCTCGACGTAAAGGAACTCGCGCAGGGGCTTGCCGCTTCCCCAGATTTCAACGACCTCGGCACCGGCGGTCTTGGCCTCATGCACCTTGCGCAGCAGCGCCGGCAGCACGTGGCTGCTTTTGAGGTCAAAATTGTCGCCCGGCCCATAGAGGTTAGTGGGCATGGCTGACACAAAGTCCAGGCCGTACTGCTGTCTGTAAGCTTGGCACATCTTGATGCCGGCAATCTTGGCGATGGCATACCATTCGTTGGTCGGCTCCAACGGGCCGGTCAGCATGGCGTCTTCGCGCATCGGCTGTGCCGCGAGTTTGGGGTAGATGCACGCCGAGCCCAGGAAAATCAGCTTTTTCGCGGCCGTCCGGCGGGCGCCCTCGATGAGGTTGGTTTCGATCGCCAGGTTATCGTACAGAAACTCCGCCGGCCGGGTGGCATTCGCCAGGATGCCGCCGACCGTCGCGGCGGCCACGACCACGACCTCGGGTTTCGTTTCGGCCATCCAGTCCTCGACCTCGGCCTGACGGCGCAAATCCACGTCTGCCCGGCCGACGGTTATGACCTCGCAGTCTTCCTGTGCCAGCCGCTGCCCGACCGCGGACCCGACCAGGCCACGGTGTCCGGCCACCCAAACCCGGCGCCCGGCGAGGGAGAAGATCGGCTCACTCGCTGCCATTGCGGCGCCCTTCAACCTCAATCAACTTTAGATCGGCCTCCACCATGTCGCGGACCAGATCGGCGAAGGCGGTCGTGTGGCGCCAGCCCAGTTTTTCCTGTGCCTTGGTCGGATCACCCCACAGCAAATCGACTTCCGTCGGCCGGAAGTAGCGCGGGTCGATCTCCACCAGGACCGCGCCGGTTGCGGCATCAAGCCCCTTTTCCTTGACCCCCTTACCCTGCCAGCGAATGGGTCGGCCGATTTGCGAGAAAGCAAGATCGACAAACTCGCGCACGGAATGGGTTTCCCCGGTGGCCAGGACATAATCGTCGGGCGCGTCCTGTTGCAGGATGCGCCACATGCCGTCGACATAGTCGCGGGCATGGCCCCAGTCGCGCTTGGCATCGATATTGCCCAGATAGAGCCGATCCTGCTGCCCCAGCTTGATGGCGGCGACGGCGCGGGTGATTTTGCGGGTGACAAAGGTCTCGCCGCGGGTCGGCCCTTCGTGGTTGAAAAGGATGCCGTTGGAGGCATGGAAGCCGTAGGCCTCGCGGTAATTGACGGTAATCCAGTAGGCATACAGCTTGGCCGCGGCATAGGGACTGCGCGGCGCGAAGGGTGTGGTCTCGCTCTGCGGCGGCGGCGAATTGCCATATAGCTCCGAGGTCGAGGCCTGATAGAAGCGCACCCGGTCCTTAAGGCCCAGAATGCGGATTGCCTCCAGCAGGCGCAGCGTACCGAGGCCATCGGCATTGGCGGTATACTCAGGCGTCTCGAAGCTGACCTGCACGTGGCTCTGCGCCGCTAAGTTGTAAATCTCGGTCGGCTGCGTCTCCTGGATGATGCGAATCAGGTTGGTCGCATCGGTCATATCGCCATAGTGCATATAGAAGCGCGCGTCCCGCTCATGCGGGTCCTGGTAGAGGTGGTCGACCCGCCCAGTGTTAAAGGAAGACGAGCGACGTTTGATGCCGTGGACGGTATAGCCCTTGTGCAGCAACAACTCCGCGAGAAAGGCGCCGTCCTGGCCGGTGATACCGGTGATGAGGGCAGTATTCATGGTGAGTGATTCCGTGGTAGCAGAAAGATGAAATTGCGGCTCGCGGGCTGATCTCAAATTTGTACCGGAATTGCCGGTAATGTCCAACGCCAAGGCATCATCGCTGCCTGCGCCTGCCGCAATAGTGCGGTGGATGAGGTTCAGAAGTTAGCGGAAAGCGAAAAGAATATTCGCAGGTCCCGATCGCCGGTTGTGCTGACGGCCCGAGTTAGCGGTTTGGAGAGCTCCAGATTGGCGAAGACTGACCTCGGAAGGGTCAAGCGCACGCCGCCCCCGGCGGAGGCCAGGGTGGCGCGGGCATTGCCTGGTGCGTCATCGTTCCAGACTACGCCGAAATCGTAAAACCCGTAGAACTGAAACGCCTTTAGTAGCGCGGCGTTCACGGTCTTACCGAAACGGAGTTCGACCGAAGCGGCGAGGCCGTCGTCGCCGGTCAATTCGCTGAAGTCGTAAGCCCGCCCGAACTCGCTGCCGCCTATGGCGAATTCTTCAGCAGAAAGCAGGGAATCGGCGGAGAGTTGGCCTTTAACCCCGGTCCAAATGCCGAAATCCTCTCCAATCCCCTGGGTGCGTGTGAGTTGGGCGGTGATCTTCGTAAAGACGCCGTCCCCGTCCGCTCGCGATAGATCCGTGTCGCTGCCCGTGGAGGCGCCAAAGACATCGGCTCCCTGGCTGATCTCGATCGCCATGGATGTCGCGCCATCCCACGAATCATCGCGCAGATAGTCGAGCCCGACGCGCACGACACGCAGATGGTCATCGAAGTTGGTGAGCCCCAGCCTATCCTCCCCGACGTCCATATAGTCGAAGGCGCCGAAGACCGATAGGTTGCCGGCGCGAGAGCGCAAAATGGGGTGGCTAAGGCGCACGGTATAGCGGGCGCTACGGCCTTCGCTATCCAAAGCGGCCAGGTTGGAACCGGCGTCAATCTTGCTGCCCGAGGCCGTGGCACTCAACACAGTGCCTTCGGTGCCGATAGGTTGCCGGTAGCTTAATTCGGCATACAGCAACTCGCGTGGTTGGTTGGGAACGGTAAAGAAACCAAGCTGCACACGCTCGCCCAATCCAAGCACCGAGTTTGCGCCGCCGCTGAGCCAGCTCTGAAGCCGGCCGACCGACGGCGTGCCTCGATTGTCCAGATAAGCAACGCCATCGAGCGAATCGTAGCCGATCGATACGGTGATCTCATGGGCGCCCATTTCATCGATACGTTCCAGGGCGGAGTCGAGAACGGTAATACCGGCAAGATCGTTGACCAGAAGAAGGTAGCGCTCGAGCGCGGCAAGGGTTGTCGGGCGAACCGCGGTGATCTTCTCGGCATATGGCGCCAGGAGGTCCTGTTGCCCGGGCGCCCCCTCGAAGCGGACGCGCTCTACGTAGCCCTCGATGACTTGAACCAGAAGCAGACCACCCTGTACGTCCTGTGGCGGAACGATCGCCCGCGAAAGAACGTATCCGGCATCCTGATATTTCCGAGTAATCCGCTGGGCGATTTCCTGGACTTCGGCCAGGCGGACCTGGCGGACCAGAAAGTCTTCGTATAGTAGTGCCAGATCGCCCGGTGCGAAGACCGTATTTCCGTCGATTACGACGCCGCTCAATATGAAGGCGGGCTCTTCTTCGGCGCGCGTCTCGGGGATGGGCGCGTCGGGAACAACCACGGGTCGTGGTTGCGGGTCGACCGGCTTCGGCCGCGTTTCCTCGATCCGGCGCCTGACTTGCCCAGGATCGGCATCGTTGTTGGAGGCCTGCGCAAGCGCTGTGGAGACGTCAGTAGCGCAAAGAAGTAGCACGGCGACCGCTGCTAGGCCTGCGGTCGCAACCGCCCCAATGATGCGCTTTCCGAAGCCCAAACTTCCCCCGAAACCAACAACCGCAGATAGTGTATTGGAGATTCGCGATTGGTCAATAAACGTCCGCTAACTTTGAAACATCCCCTGGGGTTGGAATCAGGCCTTACAATCTAATAGTAGTTAAGGTTAAATATTCACAAAAAATATTTAAGTCAAAATTCATATTTAACAAACTGTAAACTCTATTTCTCTAGATTCTCATAAATCCAATGGTCGCACTCGCACTACGGACGACCTGAATTTTGCCGCACCTTCGAGCAGAAGGAGACAGAGCCATGGTACTTTCCCTCAATCCCCGTGTTCGCATGGTATGGTTAACAGTCCTGGCCATGATCGCAACGTTGTGGTTGTCGAGCGCCGCCGCGGTGGCGGGGTCCTCCGAGGTCTGGTCCATTACCAACATGTCCGGTCGGGTAAACATCGTCCGGTCTGGCGCGGCACCGGTTGCGCTGACGACGGGTGACGAACTGCGTCCCGGCGATATGATCGAGACGGCCGCGGATAGCAGCGCTGTTCTGGTGCGCAATGGTGAATCGATTGTGGTTGCACCGAATAGTCGCATGGGCCTGCCGTCGACCAACGACAGTGGCTTCGCCACGCTCATCCTGCAACAATTCGGTACGTTGCTGCTCAAGGTGGAAAAACAACAACAGCGCCATTTCGAGGTGAAGACCCCGTATTTGGCAGCCGTCGTGAAGGGCACGACATTTACGGTCAACGTCGATACAGCGGGGGCATCCGTGCATGTCCTCGAGGGCGCGGTCCAGGTCGCCAACAAGACCGGCGTTGTGGCCCTTGTGCGCCCGGGTCAAACCGCCAACGTTTCTTCGGCCCCAGGCGCCGGCCTGTCGATCCAAGGTGACTCGACAAAGGCGCCGGCACAGCGCAGCGAAGGTAAGCAAGATCAAAACAACGCTGGGCCCGGTAAGTCTGCCGCGAAATCGAAGGCTGCGGATACGCCCTCGGCTTCGAAATCTTCACGGGCGAAATTCAAAATCAAAAAGAGGGTCGGCCCTGCTGAAATAGATATCGCCACGGCAACCAACGGCCTACTCCGCGCGGCGCGGGGCCCAGATCAAGTTGCAGATCAGGCTCGCAAGGCCACCTCGGGTAAAGGCGTTGGCAAAAAGGGTAAGACCAAAGGCGCGGCTGCGGCCGAGGCGTCCGGCGGCGGCGTTGGTTCGACTGGCATGAAAACCAAAGGCGTTGGCAAAAAGGCCAAAACCAAAAGCCTTGCCGCAGCCGGGAATCCGGGCGGTGCGCCGGTAATGGGCAGCCCGCAGGGTGGTCCGGCGGCTGCCGGCGCCGGTGGCGGACTCCCCGCGACCGCATCCTTGGCGGCGCAGGTTGCCGCCTCACCCGAGTCCCAGGGCAACAACGGGAAGAGCAAGAAAAAGAAGTAGCGGCCGAATGTCACGATGTTGAAGCGCCTCCCACACCTAGTCATTTTTCTATTTGCGGGAGGATTGTATCTAACGGGGTTCCTGGCACCGCTGGAGCGGGCGTTAATCGACGCCCGCTTCCGCTTACTCCAGCGAGAAGCCACCGGCGATCTCGTCGTCGTTCAGATCGATGCGAAGAGTCTTCAGGAAATAGGCGTATGGCCCTGGCCGCGCGAGCTTCACGCTCAACTGATCGACCGGCTTTTCGCCGCCGGGGTCCGGGAAGTTGCCCTGGATGTCGATCTTAGCGCCACCTCTAACCCAGATGCCGACCGGGCTTTTGCGCGTGTGCTGGAAAGGCATGGCGGTCAGGTCATCCTGCCGGCTTTTCGTCAGCAAGCCGCACCGGGAACGGGAAGCAGGGAGCTAATCGATACGACGCCGCTAGCGGCGTTGCGGGAGCACGCGCAGGTTGGCGGTGTCAACATGGTAGTGGAATCGGACGGCTTGGTCCGCAGAGCTCTTAGCAGCGTTGTCATCGAGGACACGCGCTACGCCTCCATGTTCACTTTGCTGGCCGGCCCGGCGTATCTCGATCTTGGCCCATTCCTACTCGATTATGGCATCGACCCCTGGACCATCCCGCGGCTGTCGTATGTGGACGTGCTACACGGCACGGTGGCGGCAGATCGTTTGTCCGGAAAACGGGTCATCGTGGGATCCGGCGCCGCCGAACTTGGCGACCAACTTGCGGTGCCGATTCACCGCAGCCTGCCAGGCCCCATCCTGCAGGCTTTGGCGTACGAGAGCCTGGTCCAAGGTCGCGCCATTCGCACTAACGGGACACCCGTGGCGCTGCTGGTCGGCGCTCTTTTGGCCTTTCTCCTGTGCCCATGGGTCGGTCGGGTCTCTTGGCAGAGCGGGGCACTGATCACCGGCATAAGTGTTCTTGGTATCGAAGTCGTCGCGCTCGGTGTGCAGGCCAGCGCGCCGCTCAGCTTGGATACGACGCCTTGGCAGACGATTATTATCCTGGGTTTCGCGCAAAGCGTCTTCCAAGCGGTGACCGTGCAAGACCTGCAGCTCTTCCGGCAACGTATGAGGATGGCTTATCGCCGGGCACTCATGGACCGCGTTGTCCAAGACAGCTTCGACGGTATCGTCATCATGGATTACAAAGAGAACGTTGAAGTCTTCAACAGGAGGGCGGCGAATATACTGGGTTTCAGGCTTCGGGAAGTCGTCGGTCGTCCCCTCCAGGAGATATTTCCCGAGGCGGTGGGGTTCATGCGGCAGATGGCGGCGGCGCCGACGGCCGCGAGCGATGACGCGGCCGCCGATCATTCCGGCCCGCACGAGTGTGAGATCGAACGTCCAGACGGCAAGAAAATCGCAATCGAGTTGGTGATTAGTCGGTTTCTAAGCCGCCGTAGCCACAACCAGGGACGGCGTCAAATCGTCGAGCGCCCAGTCTATACTTTCACGTTCCGTGACATTACCGAACGCAAGCGGGTTCGCGACGCCGAGCGGGCCGCGGCGGAACAGGCACAGGCGGCGAGCCGCGCCAAATCAGAATTCCTCGCCAATATGAGCCACGAGCTGCGCACGCCGCTCAATGCCATCCTCGGCTTTTCCGACATGATAAAGAGCGAGATCTATGGCCCGCTCGCCCCGCCTCAGTACGCGCCGTATGTCGAGAACATTCACGAAAGCGGGCAGCACTTGCTCGAAATCATCAACGACATTCTGGATGTTTCCAGGGTCGAGCTTGGCCAGGTCAAGCTGAACGAGGAGGTCGTCGACTTGAAGGCCGTGGCAGCCGCCGCCTGCCGAATTCTGGCTGGCTGGCCGGCGAGCGCGGCGCGGGCCTTCGATGCCCAGATAGCACCGGATATGCCCGGTCTGCTCAGTGATGCGCGGCTGATCAAGCAGATTCTGGTGAACTTGCTTAGCAACGCGGTCAAATATTCCGAGCCTGGCGATCGGGTTGCGCTCCAGGTTTTTGTCGATCGGCGCGGCGGCCTGACGATTGAGGTCGAAGACAGCGGCATCGGCATTGAGCCTTCGGCGATCCCATTCCTGACCCAGCCATTCTATCAGGTGGATGGATCGCTAGCGCGCACACACGAAGGTACCGGCCTGGGGTTGTGCCTTGTCTCGGCCTACGTAGATCTCCTGGGCGGAAACCTTGAGATCGAAAGCCAACCAAGCATCGGCACCAAGGTTTCCGTTTGCTTCCCCCCGGCGCGCGTCGTCACCGTGCAAGAGACAGGCAATACGGCGGAACCTCAGGTGCTGTCCGGCTGATTGCTTCGGCCGGGCCTCATCGGCTGCCGGCCCCGCGCCCTATTTTTCAGCTAGTTGGCAGGGCTGTCGGGGAAAGCCCGGCTTGCTGGCTTGACATGTTCCGGCCTGGCCATAAACTGAGGGACTAGCCGATCAAAAAGCCCAGTTTCAACTGGGCTACAGGTAGGGGAATGATGCAAATGCGGCGGAACTTCGCAGGCAGCGGAGTGGTGAGCGCGAGGCTTTTTTATTTGGCCCTCGCCGCTCTGATCTTTGCTGCCGTACTCACACCGAGCAGTGGCGCGCGCGCCAATATCGTCCTCGGCGATCACCTCGGCACTTTTCTTTCCGTCAACGATAGCGAGGCCCAACTGCTGGTTGATCTCGGCCTCCAGGTTACGCTGTTGGCCAGGGTGGAAAGCCCGGCAACGACCTCGGGTGGTCTGACGCTTTCTGATTTCATGCTTAACGGCGACTTGGAGCCCATATCCGGCCAGTGGCAGTTTTCAGGCCCGGAGGTGGTCGACATTATTGTCGTGAAAGCGGGAAACGATTACGCGGCCTTCCTTTTTACCGTCGCCAACACAGCGAACATGCTCAATATAGGGCTCTGGGATACCTCATTTCTCGGTAACAAAGGCATGTCGCACATCACCGCCTACCAGATATCGGCGGTGCCGTTGCCGGCGGCCTTGCCGCTTCTGGGGTCCGCCTTTGCCGCCCTCGGCTTCGTTGGATGGCGTCGTCGTCGGCGCGCTGAAACGGCCTAAGGCCACCGCCACCTAGATGCGCGCTATCTAACAGGTTGCCCACTCGGTCCAAACCGAGGAAGCTGAGATTGCCGTAACCTGTAAAAGCAAACCGAATGACCGAGTTAGATTCAATGGCCCCCGGCCCGCCCGCCGGGGTTTATCGGTATTTGCGGCTGATCGCGGCGCTGTTGCTGATGACGGTGGGCGGTTCCGCGATGTATTCCCTTATCGTTGCCTTGAAACCCGTTGGCAACGAGTTCGCAGTTAGCCGCGGGATCGCATCGCTTCCCTACATGCTCTTCATGCTCGGGTTCGGTACCGGCGGCGTGGTGCTGGGCCGGGTGGCGGATCGCTTCGGCATCGTCTGGCCGGCGGCTCTCGCGAGTATTGCCTTGCCGGCCGGTTTCATCGCCGCGGCACAGGCCACGACCCTTTGGCAGTTCTGTCTGGCAATGGGTGTGCTGGCCGGGCTTTTTGGAGCGTCGGCGACCTTTTCACCGGTCGTTTCGGATATCTCTCATTGGTTCTTTCGGCGCCGGGGGCTGGCCGTCGGGATCGTCATCAGCGGCAGCTATTTGGCCGGGGCCGTTTGGCCGAAAATAATACAACATTTCATCGATACCGTTGGTTGGCGGGATACCTTCACGGGCATAGGTATCTTCACGTTCTGCGCCATGCTGCCGCTGAGCGCGTTTCTCTATCGCAAGGCGCCGGTCCAGCCTGATCCGGTGATGTCGGGCGGACAGGGCGATCCACGCCGCCCGCTCGGATTTAGCGTGTCGAGGCTGCAATGCTTGCTCTGTGCCGCGGGCATCGGCTGCTGCGCCGCCATGGCCATGCCCCAGGTCCACATCGTTGCCTATGCCACGGATCTGGGCCACGCCGCCGCGCGGGGTGCCGAGATGCTGGCCTTGATGCTGGGTTTCGGGATCGTCAGCCGGCTTACGTCCGGATGGATTTCGGACCGCATCGGCGGTTTGAACACGCTGCTTCTGGGCTCGTTCCTGCAACTCGCCGTTCTCAGCGGTTTTCTGTTTGGAGACAGCTTGACGGCGCTCTATCTGCTCTCGGTTGCCTTCGGCCTCGCCCAGGGCGGGATCGTGCCATCCTATGCCATCATCATCCGGGCTTATTTCCCGTCTCGGGAGGCCGGCTGGCGGATCGGGACAACGTTCCTTTTCACCATCATTGGCATGGCGCTGGGAGGGTGGATGGCAGGCGCTCTATATGACCTGACCGGCTCCTACACGGTCTCGTTCGTGAACGCCATCGCCTTCAACATCCTAAATATGTCCATCGCCGGCATCCTACTGACCCGCGCCAAATCCCGGCCCGCCGCCGTAGCCGCTCAATAAAGGTTCGTCCACGGCGGGATTATTCCTGCGGCTTTGCCGTTTCGCCCCAACGCTCGGCTACGCTGTGCATCGAACGCAGGATTTCGTCCGTGTCCCGCCCGCGGTCGGTCAAGCTGTAGGTCACCTCGGGTATCTTGGCCTGCTCAGCATGACGATTCACCAACCCTTCGATCTCCATTTTCTGCAGACGCTCGCTCATCGCTTTAGGCGACACCTTGCCCGGCATGAGCCGTCGCAACTCGCCAAAGCGAGTCGGGCCGTTGTTGCCGAGCGCCCAGAGGATGTGCGGCGTCCATCGGCCCGACATCAGGCGGATCACGAAATCCATCGAACATCCCACGGGAATCCGTGGGTCCAGTTTCCCGTCGACCATCGTTTTCTCCTAGTTACCGAACGGTGACTACTTTCGGGATTGACGCAAAGACGCTAACTCATGCCGGGAAAACAAGAAACACCAGGCGGACCGAACGAAGTTTACGTCATACAAATCGAGAGGATGAACCCCGTGACCAAAGACATGATCGAACTCCTGACTCCCGAGAACTCAGTGTTGCTCTTCATCGACCATCAGCCGCAGATGGCCTTCGGGGTCGTCAACATCGATCGGCAGATGCTCAAGAACAATGTCGTGGCGCTTGCCAAGTCCGCCAAGGTCTTCAATGTGCCGACCTTCCTGACCACCGTTGAGACCGAGAGTTTTTCCGGGCCTATGTGGCCCGAGCTACTCGATGTTTATCCCGACGCCGACTTGATCGAGCGCACCTCCATGAATTCCTGGGATGATGTCAATGTCCGCGAGGCGATTGGCGGGACCAAGCGCAAGAAGCTGATCCTCTCGGGTCTCTGGACCGAGGTCTGCATCAACCTCTGCGCCTTTTCGGCCATGGCCGACGGCTACCAGGTTTATGTCGTCGAGGACGCCTGTGGAGGAACCAGCGAAGTTGCGCATCGCGCCGCAATGGATCGCATGATCCAGGCTGGCGTGCGGCCCATGACGTGGCAGCAGACGCTGCTTGAATGGCAGCGCGACTGGGCGCGTCGCGAGACTTACGATGCGGTCCTGAGTGTCGTGACCGAACATTCCGGCGCCTACGGCATGGGCGTCGATTATGCCTACACCATGGTCCACGAGGCGCCGTCGCGGGCAGCCACGCCGCACAAGTTGGTGCGCGCGGCTGGCAAATAGCCCGACAGCCCGGCATGTCCCTTGACAACCGGGGCGAACAGGCTCAACGTGAAAAAAATTGCAAGACTCACAAAAATATTCATGAGAGCCTGGCAGCGGGCTGTAAGTCATGGCGGGACGACGGCGAGAATTAGAGGATCAGGACCTCAGTTTGGCGGCGCGGGCGGCCTGGCTGTCCCATATCGGCGGCCATACGCAAAGTCAGATTGCCGCCCGCCTGAAGGTTTCGCCGGCTAAGGCCCATCGCCTTATCGCCTTGGCCCACAGTCAAGGCCTTGTGCGCGTCTTCATCGATGGGGCGCCGGCCGAGTGCCTGGAGTTGGAGGCGCGCCTTGCCGCGCGTCTCGGCTTGGATCACTGCATTGTCGCGCCGTCCGTCGGCGACGAGGGCGAAGCCGCGACCGATTTTGTATCCGTGGGCGTTGCCGCCGCCCGCTTCCTACATGGCCTGATCGAAGGCGCCGGCCCGACCATGTTCGGCGTCGGCAAGGGCCGTTCACTGGCCGCCATGGTCAAAAGTCTGCCGCCGCTCAATCGGCCGGATCTCAAGTTCGTCTCGGTCTCCGGCAGCCTGACGCGCAATCTGGCGGCCAATCCGTTCGATGTGGTGCATCGTCTGGTCGAACGCACCGGTGGCGAGGGTTATTTCCTGCCGGTCCCTTACATTGCCACCAGCGCCGAGGAGAAGGACCTGTTGCTGGCGCAGAAGAGCGTCCAGGACCTGGTTTGTCTGGCCAGCCGGGCGGACGTCTTCGTCATCGGCATCGGCACGGTCATCGGCGATGCGCACGTGCGCCAGGTCGGCATGGTCGGCGAGGCGGAATGGCGCGAGCTACGCGCCAAGGGCGCGGTCGGCGACGTCATGGGCAGCTTCGTCGATGCGAACGGCATACCCGTCGATGCCGAGATCAATCGGCGCACATTGGGCCTGACCATTGACGATATACGTGGCCGCCGGGTGATTGCCGTGGTCGGTGGCGGCGACAAGGCGGAGGCCATCATGGCGGCCGCGAGAACCGGGGTGATCACCGATTTGGTTCTCGGTGAGGCGGACGCCCGCCGTATCGCTGTGCGGCTCGATGCGCTTCCGGCGGTCAACGTAAACGGCAAACAGCGAGCGGCCCGATGAGCGCCCAACTGGAGAGTCTGCCACTGCGCAAACAGCCGGGGCGCGAGGGACGCAACGCCGGCATGGCCCTCGACCTCGACTGGATTGCCGGGCTGCAGGTCAACCGCAGCGCCGTGGAACGGCGCACCGCCACCTTGGTAAAGCGGCGCACAGTGAAGAAGGCCTGGCAGGCCGCCTGGCTGCTGAAAGCCGTTTCGTGCATTGATCTAACCACGCTTGCCGGTGACGATACGCCCGGTCGTGTACGCCGCTTGTGCGCCAAGGCGCGCCAGCCGGTGCGCCGCGCAGTGCTTGAGGCGCTGGGTGCCGGTGACGTATCGCTAACCGTCGGTGCCGTCTGTGTCTACCACACCATGGTCGAGACGGCGGTGGCGGCGCTGGCCGGCTCGGGCATTCCCGTGGCCGCGGTTTCCACCGGCTTTCCCGCCGGCCTGTCCCCCTTCGATCTGCGCCTGCGCGAGATCGAGGCGTCGGTGCATGCCGGTGCGCGCGAGATCGATATCGTGATTACCCGTGGCCATGTGCTTACCGGCGACTGGCCGGCGCTCTATGATGAAGTGCGCGCCTTTCGCGAGGCCTGCGGTCCGGCACATATGAAGACAATTCTCGGCACCGGCGATCTGGGCACCCTGCGCAACGTCGCCCGCGCCTCGGTTGTTTGCATGATGGCGGGGGCCGATTTCATCAAGACCTCGACGGGCAAGGAAAGCGTGAACGCGACACTGCCGATCAGCTTGGTAATGACTCGCATGATCCGCGACTACCAGACGCGCAGCGGCCATCGCATCGGGTTTAAACCCGCTGGCGGTATCTCCACCGCTAAGGACGCCCTGGCCTATCTCATTTTGATGAAGGAGGAACTGGGGCGCGACTGGCTCGAACCCACGCTTTTCCGCTTCGGTGCTTCCAGCCTGCTTACCGATATCGAGCGGCAACTCGACCATCACACCACCGGCCGCTATGCGGCGGTCTATCGCCAGCCGATGGCTTGAGGGCCGATCCATGAGCATCGTCGAAATTCTCGATACCATGGACTACGGTCCGGCACCCGAAGCGCGCGACCATGCTGACGCTTGGCTCGCGGCGCACGCGGACGGATTCGGTCTGTTCGTCGGCGGTGCCTGGCGCCCGGCCAAATCCGCCGAGCGCTTCGAGACACGCGATCCGGCGACCGGCACGACGTTGGCGACACTCGCTCAGGCCGGCAAGGCGGACGTGGACGCGGCGGTGCGTGCCGCGCGCGCGGCGCAGGGCGGCTGGGCGGCTCTCGGTGGGCACGGCCGGGCCCGCCATCTCTATGCGCTGGCGCGGCTGGTGCAAAAGAATTCGCGATTGCTGGCGACGTTGGAAACCCTGGATAACGGCAAGCCGATCCGCGAGACCCGGGACATCGACATCCCGCTGGTCGCCCGCCACTTCTATCATCACGCTGGCTGGGCCCAACTCATGGACAGCGAGTTCCCGGATCAGCGTTCGCTCGGTGTGGTCGGCCAGGTTATTCCGTGGAACTTCCCGTTACTCATGCTTGCCTGGAAAGTGGCGCCGGCGCTCGCGGCCGGCAACACGGTGGTTCTCAAGCCCGCCGAATACACCAGCCTGACCGCCCTGCTTTTCGCCGAGTTGGCGCAAGAGGCTGGCTTGCCGCCGGGCGTGCTCAACATCATCACCGGCGATGGCCGCAGTGGCGAAATGCTTGTCGCCCATACAGGCATAGATAAGGTGGCCTTCACCGGCTCGACGGAGGTCGGCCGCCGCATTCGCGCCGCGACGGCGGGGCAGGGAAAGAAGCTGTCCCTGGAACTTGGTGGAAAATCACCCTTTATCGTTTTCGACGATGCCGATATGGACAGCGCCGTTGAGGGCCTGGTGGATGCCATCTGGTTCAACCAGGGGCAGGTCTGCTGCGCCGGCTCGCGCCTGTTGACGCACGAAGGTGTGGCCGACCGGCTGTATGTCAAGGTGCGCGAGCGTATGGCCCGCCTGCGCGTCGGCAACCCGATGGACAAGTCCGTCGATATCGGTGCCATCGTGCATCCCGACCAACTGCGCCGCATCGAAACGCTGGTCGCGCAAGGGGTGGATGAAGGGGCCAAGCTATGGCAACCGCAACTGGACATGCCGAAAAGCGGTTGCTTCTACCCGCCGACCTTGTTGACCGAGGTGACGCCGTCGGCAACCGTCGCGCAAGAGGAGGTCTTCGGACCGGTTCTGGTGGCGATGACGTTTCGAACGCCCGACGAGGCGGTCGCGCTCGCCAATAACAGCCGCTATGGCCTGGCCGCGAGCATTTGGACCGAGAACATCAACCTCGCCCTCGACATAGCGCCCAAGCTCAAGGCCGGGGTTGTCTGGGTCAATTCGACTAACCAGTTCGATGCCGCCTGCGGTTTTGGCGGTTACCGTGAGTCCGGCTTCGGCCGCGAGGGTGGCCGCGAAGGCATGTACGAGTACATGACACCGGCAGCCCAGCCAAAGCGTCGCACGGCACCGGCCCGAGGTGGCCGCAAGACCGCAACGGCGCCGAAAAATATCCCGGCTGTCGATCGCACGGCTAAGCTTTACATCGGCGGCCGTCAGGTGCGCGCCGACGGCGGCTACAGCCTGCCTGTGACGGCTGTCGGTGGGACGTCGCTTGGCTCGGTCGGCGAGGGCAATCGCAAAGACATCCGCGATGCCGTTGAGGCGGCGCGGAAAGCGCAAGCGTGGAGTGGCGCCACGGCGCACGCCCGCGCTCAGGTGCTCTACTACGTTGCCGAGAACCTCTCCGCCCGGACGGCGGAGTTCCGCGACCGCATCCGGGCCATGACCGGCGCGACGCCCAAGGCGGCAGGGCGCGAAGTGGATGCCGCCGTCTCGCGGTTATTCACCTATGCGGCCTGGGCCGACAAGTTCGACGGGGCGGTGCATGCGCCGCCGTTGCGCGGCGTGACCCTGGCGATGAACGAGCCGCTGGGCATCGTTGGCATGGCGTGCCCGGATGCACATCCGCTGCTTGCCTTCGTTTCCTTGGTGGCGCCGGCAATTGCCGTGGGTAATCGGGTGGTCGTCATTCCGTCACCACGCCATCCCTTGTCGGCGACCGATTTCTATCAGGTGCTGGATACCTCGGATGTTCCCGGTGGCGTCGTCAACGTTGTCACCGGCGCCCGCGATGCGCTGATGCAAACCTTGGCCGAACACGACGAGGTAGATGCCGTCTGGTACGCCGGCCCGGCTGCGAATGCCGCGGCTGCGAATGCCGCGGCTGTGGAGCACGCCTCGGCCGGCGATATCAAGCAGACGTGGATCATCGATAGTGACGGGTGCGATTGGCTCGACCCGGCGTGCGGCGAAGGCCGCGCCTTTCTGCGCCACGCCACGCAAGTGAAGAATATTTGGATTCCTTACGGGGAATGACCGCCGGAGGCCGGTAGTCCCCGATCATGATGCACGCCTTCGAACGCAGACGAACAGGGAGGTAATGAAAATGAAGGCCTTAACACGTTCCGTCACGGCGGCGGTGGTGCTGATGGCTGCCTTTGGCGCGACGGCCGCGGAGATTGATCCGGCGGTTGTCTTCGACATGGGCGGCAAGTTTGACAAGTCGTTCAATCAGGGCGTCTTCGACGGTGTGGAACGGTTCCGTACCGAAACCGGCGTGAAATACCGGGAATTCGAGGTCACCAACGAGACCCAGCGCGAGCAGGCCATTCGCAAGATGGCCCAGCGTGGCGCCAATCCCATCCTGGGTGTCGGCTTCGCGCAGGCCCCGGCGATTGAGGCGGTGGCCAAGGAGTTTCCCAACACGCGCTTTTCAATCATCGACGGCGTGGTCGATCTGCCCAACGTTCAGTCGGTGGTCTTCAAGGAGCACGAGGGATCGTTCCTCGTGGGTATGTTGGCGGTCATGGCCTCGAAGACCGGCAAGGTCGGCTTTGTCGGCGGTATGGATATCCCGTTGATCCGTAGATTCGCTTGTGGCTATGCCGCGGGTGCCAAGCACGTCAATGCCAATGCCGAGGTCATTCAAAACATGACCGGTGACACACCCTCGGCGTGGAACAATCCGGGCCGTGGCGCGGAGCTGACCAAGGGGCAATTCGATCGCGGCGTCGACGTAGTCTATGCCGCCGCGGGCGGTACCGGCACGGGCGTCTATCAGGCTGCCAAGGATGGTGGCAAGTTGGCGATCGGCGTCGATTCCAACCAGAACTACCTGCATCCGGGCACCATGCTCACGTCCATGGTCAAGCGCGTCGATGTCGCCGCCTACAACGCCTTCAAGACGGCGATGGACGGGACTTGGAAGCCGGGCATCCAGGTGCTCGGGCTTGCCGAAAGCGGCGTTGATTGGGCTCTTGATGACAACAACAAGGCCCTGATCAGCGACGATATGAAAACCAAGGTCGAGCAGGCAAAGGCCGATATCATCGCCGGTAAGATCAAGGTGCACGACTATATGAGTGACAGTTCCTGTCCGAACTAGGCAGGTGAGCGCAATTCGATGGCCATGCAACGCGGCGCGCATCATGGCGCCGTAACGCCGGAGGGTACGGACCCTCCGGCGGCTATCGAGCTGCGCGGTATCGACAAGTCATTCGGGGCAGTGCGCGCCAACCACGATGTGTCCATGCGCATCGATGCGGGAACCATTCACGGCATCGTCGGCGAGAACGGTGCCGGCAAATCCACTTTGATGAGCATCCTCTACGGCTTCTATCACGCCGATGCGGGTGAGATTCGCGTTGCCGGCAAGCCGGTCGAGATCAAGTCGTCGCATGACGCCATCGCGGCGGGTATCGGCATGGTGCATCAGCACTTCATGCTGGTCGATACCTTCACGGTCCTCGAAAATATTATGATGGGCGCGGAATCGGGAGCGCTGCTCCACAGCAGCATCCAGAAAGCGCGCAGCGAACTAGCTCGCCTGGCTCAGGAGTACGGCTTGGCTGTCAACCCGGACGCTGTCGTCGGCGACCTGCCGGTGGGGGAGCTGCAGCGTGTTGAAATTCTCAAGGCACTTTATCGCAACGCCCGAATTCTCATTCTCGACGAACCGACCGGGGTTTTGACACCGCAGGAGACGACCCAGCTCTTTCGCATTCTCGCTGCCCTCAAGGTACAGGGCGTGACCGTCATTCTAATCACCCACAAACTAGGTGAAGTGATGGCGGTGACCGACACGGTCTCGGTAATGCGTCATGGCGAGGTGGTGGCCGACCGGATCACCCGGGAAACCTCGAAAGAAGAACTGGCTGAACTCATGGTTGGCCGCAAGGTGCGCGCCTCGGTGGCCCAGCAGCACGACGCGGCCGGCGCGGTGGCGTTGACGGTCGAACATCTCTCGGTGCGTGATCATCTGGGCGTGAACCGGGTTAAAGACGTGAGCTTCGATATCAAAGCCGGTGAAATTGTCGGCATCGCCGGTGTCTCCGGCAATGGGCAAAGCGAGTTGCTGGAAGTTCTCGCCGGCATTCGCCCGCCGACCGCCGGTCGTATCGTTATTGAAGGCCGCGAGATCACGCCGGCGGCACCATGCGATGCGGAGGAAATGCGCCGTCTCCGCCTTGCCCACGTGCCGGAGGATCGGCAGCGCCTGGGCTTGGTCGCGGCGTTTACGGCCGCGGAATCCGGCATTCTCGGCTACCAGCGGGAGGCTGCGTACAATCGCGGCCTGTTCCTGGACTACGCCGCTGTGGATGCCCATTGCGGCGATCTGATGGAGCGCTTCGATGTGCGCCCGCCAAACCCGGAGATCGGCTCCAGGAAGCTATCCGGCGGCAACCAGCAGAAACTCATCCTGGCGCGGGAAATCGACCGTGACCCGCGTGTCCTGCTGGTCGGGCAGCCGACGCGCGGCGTGGATATCGGCGCCATCGAATTCATCCACGGGCAGCTGACGCGCCTGCGCGATCGCGGTTGCGCCATCCTTTTGGTCTCGGTCGAGCTGGATGAGATCATGGCCCTTAGCGACCGTATCCTGGTCATGTTCGAAGGCCGTATTGTTGGTGAAGTAAGTGGCGCTGACGCCGACGCCCGCGGCTTGGGGCTAATGATGACGAACGCGCATGAGGGCGCCATGGAAAGCCGGGCGCCATGAACGGCGAGTTGCCGCGCTGGATCGACATCGGCCTGATTCCAGTCCTCAATCTCTGTCTGGCACTGCTGGTATCCGGCCTGATCATTCTGGCCATCGGCGAAGACCCTTTGCAGGCTGTTGCGATCATGGTGCGCGGCGCCTTCGGATACGAGGAGGGGATCGGGTACACCCTCTATTACGCCACCAATTTTATTTTTACCGGTCTTGCCGTTGCTGTCGCCTTCCACGCCGGGTTGTTCAATATCGGTGGCGAGGGCCAA
>JAJFGP010000092.1 GCA_021776055.1 Kiloniellaceae bacterium | reverse complement strand
CTCCAAAAGGAGGTAAGACCCGCCCTGCAGGTCCAGACCAAGATTGATTTGCTCACTCGGAACCCAGGCCGGCAGGTTTTCCGCTGTCTCGCGGCTCAGCAGGTTTGGCGCGGCAAAAATCGCGCCAATAAACAGCACGGCTAGAACCAGCGCTACCTGCCATTTTGGAAATTGAACCATGCGGTTACTTGTCGGACTTCACGCCCAGGATCTTGGACAGGCCAGCGCTGAACCCGCCCTTTTGGGCATCGTTTGCCGGCGCCGCCGGGGCGCTGTCTTCCTTGCCGCCACCCTTGCCCTTGTCGGCCGGCTCGGTCTTTGACAGGACGTCCTGGATGGTGCTGCGTACAACGCGAACGCGAACGCCTTCGGAGACCTCGACCTGCAATTCGGTGTCGCTGACAACTTTGCTGACCGACCCGATCAGGCCCCCGGCGGTGACCACACGGTCGCCCCGGCGAACCCCTTCGACCAGGGTGCGATGCGCCTTCATCTTCTTCTGCTGCGGCCGGATCAGCAGGAAATAGAAGACCACGAAGATGAGGACGAGCGGTAGTAACGAGACGAGGCCGGAGCCCCCATCTCCCGCATCTTGTGCATAGGCCGGCGAGACAAACATCGGGCATTCCTTGGGCAAGTTTCGAGACCGCTCTAGTGGCGGTCGGGCGGACTATACCGGTCCATCCGCGAATTGCAACGGGGCCGCCAAACTGGGTTGCGATGCGGCCGGCGCATTGACGGCAAGGGCCGCCAGAGCTAGGCTCGGCGCCCGCTGTGCAGCGCGGGTTTCAATCAGAAAATCACCCAACCAAAGAGCCGTGATCGTGCCCAAATCCCCGGACTTGATTCCCCTGCTCCAGCGCGTCGCCGACGCCTTGGATCGGCTCGCCCCCGCGACGCCGGACTCAGCCTCTCTCGACAGCGCGGACGCCTTCGTCTGGCGGGCCGAACGGGATGGCCTGGAAGCGGTCCCGGAGGTCAATCGGGTTGACTACGTCCTGCTCAAGGGCATCGACCGCCAGGCGGATATTCTCCTGGAAAACACCCGGCGTTTCGCCGCCGCTCTGCCGGCCAACAACGCCCTGTTGTGGGGCGCCCGCGGGATGGGCAAAAGCTCACTGGTCAAGGCCGTGCATGCTCGCGTCAACGATGAGGCGAAGGGCAAGGCCGCGAATCGTTTGGTGTTGGTAGAGATTCACCGGGAAGACATCCCCTCCCTGCCCCACCTTCTCCAGAATCTGCGCGCAGCCAGACGCCGCTGTATCCTGTTCTGCGACGATCTCAGTTTCGATGGCGCGGATGCCAGCTACAAGTCCTTGAAGGCCGTATTGGAAGGCGGCATCGAGGGACGGCCCGATAACGTCATCCTTTACGCTACTTCCAACCGCCGCCACCTGATGCCGCGCGATATGATCGAGAATGAACGCTCGACGGCGATCCACGCCTCCGAAGCGGTCGAGGAAAAGGTGAGCCTATCGGATCGCTTCGGCTTGTGGCTCGGCTTTCACAACTGCGACCAGGACACTTACTTCGCCATGATCGAGGGATACGCTCGACACCATGGTCTGGACGTCGAGACAGCGGCGCTACACGCCGAGGGCAACGAATGGTCGATAACCCGCGGCGGCCGCTCCGGCCGCGTTGCCTGGCAATTCATCCAAGATCTCGCGGGGCGGTTGGGTAAGCGGCTGGATTAGGTTCGGGTCTAGTTCAAAGGTTTGAGATTGCCCAGCATTGTCGGGATGAGCTCCGTTACCGTCGGGTGAATATGTACGGCGCGCTGAATGACGGTGTAGGGCGCGCCCGCGTACATCGTATCAAGCAAGGAATGGACAATTTCGTCGCCGCCGATCCCCAGGATGGCGGCACCGAGAATTCGTTTTGTGTCGGCATCGATTAAAATTTTCATGAATCCCTGGGTTTCGCCGCGTTCTCGGGCCCGGCCCACGCGCTCCATCATCATCTTGCCGACAAGGATCTTGCGCCCCGATTCCAGCGCCTGTTGTTCGGTTGCGCCAACACGGCCAAGCGGTGGGTCGATGAACAGCCCATAGGCGGTGATCCGGTCGCTGACCCGGCGCTTGTCGTCGTCGAACATGTTTGCGACGAGTATTTCGTAGTCATTGTAAGACGTGTGCGTAAACGCGCCGCGACCATTCACATCGCCGATGGCCCAGATTCCCGGCACGTTGGTGGCCAGTTGATCGTCCACGACGATGAACCCGCGCCCATCCATCTTCACGCCCGCCTTGTCGAGTCCCAAATCATCCGTATTGGGGCGACGGCCGACGGCCAAGAGCACGTGGCTTCCGGCGATTTCCTCCTTCCCCGGCTCGCAATCGGCGGTGATCACTACCTGATCGCCACGTTTTGCTGCGGCAATGCATGATGCGTTGAGGCGGATATCGATGCCCTCTGCCTCCAGTATTCCCTTCACCTCGGCCGAGACATCTTCGTCATCGCGGGCGATCAGCCGGTCACCCATTTCCACGACCGTGACGCGACTGCCGAAGCGCCGGTACATCTGTGCGAATTCCAGCCCGATATAACTTCCGCCGATGACGATCAGGTGTTCGGGCAAGAAATCCACGTCCATCATGTTGGAGTTCGTGAGGTAGTCGACTTTATCCAGCCCCGGTATATCCGGGACGAAAGCGCGGCCGCCCACGTTGAGTATGATCTTATCGGCCTCGAGCAATTCATCGTTGACCCGAACCGACGTGGCGCTTTCCAAGCAGCCATGGCCTTCGAACACGGTCAGGTTCTCCATGTTCTTGAGCCAATTCGTCACACCTTCATTCGATTTCCTGACAATGGCATCCTTGCGGGCTTTGACCTTCTTCATGTCGACGGCAATCGATCCGTCGATAGCCACGCCGAAATCCGCAGCGCGCCGGGCCATGTAGGCGGACCGTGCGCTTGCCACGAGCGTTTTGGTCGGGATGCACCCGACATTCACACATGTGCCGCCGAACAGCTTCCGTTCGATGATGGCCGTCTTCATCCCCTCGCCGGTCATTCGTTGAGCAAGCGACGGTCCAGCCTGGCCGGTGCCGATGATGATTGCGTCGAATTTGTTCGCCATGGCCGTTCCCCAATTCTGTGTTCACACGTCGATCACGAGGTCGCCCTTTGGCCGCGAGCAACAGATCAATACATGGCCTGGGTCAGGTTCGCTCACGGGTTCCTCAACGTAATCCACTTGACCCTCGACCAACTGGCACATGCAGGTGCTGCAGATGCCCGAGCGACAGCTGTAGTCGGGACTGAGCCCCAGCCCCTCCGCCATATCCAACAGGGTGCCGAATGACGGATTCCAATTTGCGGTCACCCCCGAGCGCGCGAACGTCACTTTGAGGTCGGTCGCCGATTCCACGTTGCCACCGCCCGCCGCCTTGGGTTCATCCCCCTCTTTCAGCGCTGACGCCGGTCCAAAGAACTCATAGTGGATGCGGTCTTCCGACACGCCCCAGGCCAGCAAATCATTGAATAGGGACTTCATGAACGGCGTTGGTCCGCAAAAGTAGACATCGACATCGTTGCTCGGAAGTGTCTGGCTGAGGAGGTCTCCGTCGACACGGCCCGTGCTATCATAGTCGCGGCCCGCCACGTCCTCCGGACCAGGCCGGCTAAAGCGGAAATGACCATTCACATTGTCGTTTTCGGCCGCAAGTCGGCGCACATGGTCGCTCATGGCAAGTTCTCGGCCGTTACGGGCACCGTGAATGAACCACGTGGGCCGACCCGAGCGCGCTTCGACAATCGCATTCAACATGCTGATCATCGGTGTCAGCCCAACCCCGGCACTCACCAGGGCCACCGGACCCTCGCCTTTCGCATCGAGAAAGAATTTGCCGCGCGGAGATTTTGTACGAATTTTGCTGCCCACCTCAATGCGATCGTGAAAGTAATTGGAGGACAAGCCCGGCGGCAGGTCGGGTCGATCCTTGGGCGGCGGCTCACGTTTGATGCTCAGCCGGTAACATTCCGGGTTGGCGCTATCCGAAAGAGAATAGGTGCGGGTTAGTGGCCTGGGTTGGCCCGGAATATCCAGCCGCATGGGAAGAAACTGACCGGGAAGGAAGGGGGCCAGCGGTTTGCCGTCCTCGGGCACGAGGTAAAATGACGTAATGGCGTCGCTCTCGGGGACCTTGCGGTCGACAACCAGCGTGCGAAATCCTTCCTGTGCCTGACCCGATGCGTCAGCCTTTGCCAACCGCTCCTCAAAAGACCCGCGCCAACCCGGCGATAGCGCCTTGATCCGAAGCGCGTTCCTGGTTCCCTCCAAATTTCCCAGATCGAAATACAGCAGATCGTTCACCTCGGCGACGGTCATGCGCTCGCGGTCGGCTTCCACCTGTTCGAAGTGATCGCCGGCACCCACGTCACCTTCTTTGAGAACACGGAAATAGAATCCGGTCCGGTTACTCGACAACAGCGCGTGTTCAAATCCCTCGATGCCCATTTTGATCGCGAGCTTGAAACACGGTACGCGCGGCTGCGAGACCTCGACCAACGCGCCGCCCACACGGAAGACGTCGCCGACACGAACAGTGTCATCGAGCATGCCCTTAACGGTCAAATTCTCGCCAAACTGACCGTAAGTGAAATCCGTGCGGCCCAGCTCGTTTTCCCAGTACCCATAATTCTCGAAAGTGTACACATAGACCGCCCTGTATATGCCGCCATGTCCAATCAGGTCGGCTTGACCGTCACCGTCGAGGTTCAATGTCCGGAGCATGACTCTGCCGTCCACGGGTTCTTTGAAAATGCCCGTGGTTACGTTCTTGCCGTTGTGCGTTATCTCTTTGGGTAGCGAAACATTGACCGACAAAAGTTTCATCGGCGTATTCCTCCCCGCGTATAAACCGAGGCGATTAGTCGGAATATCATAGAGGTCGGAGTGTGCTTTGAATAGCACCGCACCAACGCCCGCACAGGATCAAGCCCTGGCGTTCACCGACTTTGCCGGTGTGGATCTGGACGGGACCGCTAATTCCCCAGCGACGCCTTTTGCCGAGCGAGCAGAGTGTTCGGATTAACCGCACGGGCGCCCTTGCGGATTTCGAAATGCAGCTGCGGTTGGGCTACGTTGCCGCTGCTGCCTACCTGGGCGATGGCTTGCCCACGGGCTACCTTGTCGCCGCGACGGACCATCAGCTTTTCGTTGTGGGCGTAAGCCGTGACCCAGCCTTCCGCGTGCTTGATGAGCACCAGGTTGCCGAAGCCACGTAACTCGTTCCCCACATAGGCCACCACGCCATTGTCGGCCGCCCGCACGGGCGTGCCACGCGGTGCCGCGATGTTGATGCCGTCGTTGTGTAAGCCGCCCCGTCCTGGTCCAAAAGATGTCACAACCCTACCATTCACCGGCCAAAGGAAGGTGCTGCCGCCGCGCGGCGGGGGTACGGGAATCGCCGCCGGGGCCCGCCGTGGGGCGGTGGTCGGTGGCAAACTTGCCGGTGCCGGTGGGGGGCGGAGCGCCGCCGTCTGAGTGTTCGGGCTCAAGGTTTTGCTGCTTACCGCCGCCGTGGACGGTACCGTCGAGCCATTGTCGGCCACCACGGCGCTAGGTGGCACAGCCGGTTGCGTCGCTTTGGCGACCTGCGTTTGCGGCCGCGCGGGTACCGGAAGAATCAGGTCCTGGCCGGGCGCGATGGTGAACGGCGCGGGTATGTGATTGAGCCGGACCAGCTCGGTCAGGTTCACCTGATACCGGCGCGCGATGCCATAGACCGTATCGCCCTTGGCAATCACGTGCTTGCGTGGGTTGGGAATGCGCAGAACCTGTCCGGTCCGCAGGGTGTAGGGCGGCTGCAAACCGTTGGCATCGATAATGCTGCGCAGGGGTACGCTGAGACGCCGGCCGATACCGAAGACCGTATCCCCGGATCGCACGGAATAGCCGACGAGGGTAGCCGCCGGCGCCACGGCCGGGCGTACCGGCACAGCAGCGGCGGTTACGACCGGTTGCCGGGATGGCTCAACCTGGACGATTGGCTTACGTAAGGGGAGTGGCGGCGGGTCTGGCGGGGTTGGGCCGGCCTGCCGTAGAACAGGTCCACCACCAACACATCCGGCCAGGAGCGTTGCCGCCAACGTCAGCCAACAAAAAGATCGGCCGATCCCGCCCAATTGTTTGTGCGTTTGCCTGCTCATGACCCTGTGCGCTGCGCGTCCACAGCCGCCTCTATAGCAGTTTTTCGCGCGCCGCCAACCGATGTTGGTCCTTCCACAAGCGGGACGAAGCGCACCTGCCCCAGGGATTCCTCGGTAAAACCTGTATCGCGGCGGGACATGCGCACAAGCTCCTGCATCGCACCCGGCCGGCCGATGGGCGCGATGAGGATACCGCCCGGCGCCAATTGATCGAGCAATGGCGCCGGCAGCTCTTGCGCCGCGGCCGTCACGATGATGCGGCTGAACGGTGCCTGCTCGGGCCAACCTTTGCTGCCGTCCCCGGCGCGACAGGTGATGTTGTGTAAGCGCAGCCTCGCGAACCGTTCTTCCGCAACCGACAACAATTCACGGTGGCGCTCAATCGTATAGAGACGCCGGCAAAGTTGCGCCAGAACAGCCGCCTGATAGCCGGAGCCGGTCCCGATCTCCAGCACCTTCAGGCGGCGATCGGCCCGCAAGGCCTGGGTCATCGTCGCCACGACCTGTGGCTGGCTTAGGGTCTGGCCCTGGCCGATGGGCAACGCCAGATCCTCATAGGCCTGATCGAGGAAGCTTTCCGGGACAAAGGCCTCACGCGGAATCCGCTCGATGGCGGATAGCACGTCCGTGTCGTTGATCCCCGCGCGGCGGAGCTGCATGATCAAGCGAATCTTGCGGGCCGCAATGGTCATGCGAACACCTCGTTCAAATCGCGCAACGTGCTCTTGTGCGTCAAATCCAGGTGCAGGGGTGTTACCGAGATACCGCCATCGGCCACCACGCTCAAGTCTGTATTGCGCCCGGAGCTGGCATCACTTCGGAAATTACCGACCCAGATGTAAGGCCGGCCGCCCGGATCCACACCGCGACTGACCGATGTGCCTAAGTCGCGCCGGCCCTGGCGGCAGGACCGCACACCGCGCACCTTTGCCGGCGGCAACGCCGGAAAATTCACGTTCACCAGCATATCCCGCGACCAACGAATGGCGGCGAGCCGGCGCAGGATACCGGGCGCAAATTTCTGTGCCGTCGCCCAGGAGATCGGTTTGTCGCCGTCGCGCGTCTGACTGAAAGCCACCGCCCGAATCCCCAGCAGTGCCGCCTCCATGGCCGCGGCGACCGTGCCTGAATACGTGACGTCCTCACCCAGATTGCCGCCGTGATTGATGCCCGAGAGCACAATGTCCGGCGGCCGTCCGGTCACCAGGTCGTGACGCGCCACCAGGACACAATCGGTCGGCGTGCCATCCACCGAAAACCGGCGGGGCCCCAAGCGGCGCGAGCGCAACGGGCGGCGCAGGGTCAGCGAGTGGCTGGTCGCGCTCTGCTCGGTCTCGGGTGCTACCACCCAAACGTCCGGCGATAGGCTGCGCGCAATGCGTTCCAGAATCCGCAAACCCGGGGCGTGGATGCCATCGTCGTTGGTGACGAGGATCCGCGCCTTTTTCAGGTCTATCGTCCGCCTATCCATCTGGGGCAATCACCGATAGTCCGCCCATGTACGGCTGCAGGGCCTCAGGGATAGCGATACTGCCGTCGTCACGCTGATAGTTTTCCATCACGGCAATCAGGCAGCGGCCCACCGCCACGCCGGATCCGTTCAGGGTATGCACATAGCGGGTGCCCTTCTCTCCCGCCGGGCGAAAGCGCGCCTTCATGCGCCGGGCCTGAAAATCCCCGCAGGTCGAACAGCTCGAAATTTCCCGATACGCGCCCTGTCCCGGCAACCAGACCTCGATATCGAAGGTCTTGCGTGCCGCAAAGCCCATATCCCCGGTGCACAACACAACAACGCGATAGTGCAGGCCCAGGCGCTGGAGCACCGTCTCGGCGCACTTGGTCATCCGCTCCAGTTCATCGTCCGATTTGTCGGGATGAACGACAGAGACCATTTCCACCTTTTCGAATTGGTGCTGGCGCAGCATACCGCGCGTATCCTTCCCCGCCGCTCCTGCCTCGGAGCGAAAACAGGGTGTGAGCGCCGTTACCCGCATGGGCAACGCCTCCGGGTCGAGGATTTCGTCCGCCGCCAAGTTGGTCAGCGGGACCTCAGCCGTCGGAATCAGCCAGAAATCATCGGTCGTGCGAAACAGGTCCTCCCCGAATTTGGGAAGTTGCCCGGTGCCGTAGAGCACGTGATCGCGGACCAGATACGGCGGGTTGGTCTCCATATAGCCGTGCTCGATGGTGTGCAGATCGATCATGAACTGCCCCAAAGCCCGATGCAGGCGAGCAATGGCCTGCCGCATCACCACAAAGCGGGCGCCGGAGAGCTTCGCCGCCGCGGCGAAGTCCATCATGCCAAGGGCTTCGCCTAGTTCGTAGTGCTCACGTGCCTCGAAATTGAATCGCGGGGCTTCGCCGTGGGTACGTAGGCAAACATTGGCGTGCTCGTCGGCGCCGTCCGGAACGTCAGCACCCGGCGTATTCGGCAACCCGGCGAGCAGATCGTCGAGCTCGCCGGCAAGCGCTCGCTCCTCGCCCTCGGCGGCGGCCATGTCTTCTTTGACTTGGGCAACCTCTGCCATTTGCGCCGCGGCATCCTGGCCCTGGCGTTTCGCCTCGCCGATTGCCTTCGACGCTTCGTTGCGTTTTGTCTGTAGCTCCTGCAGCCGCGTCTGGACCTTGCGCCGGCGCGCGTCGAGATCAAGAACCCGTGCCGCCGCAGGCTGCAGGCCACGACGGGTAAGGCCCCGGTCGAACTCATCGGGACTTTCACGGATCCATTTCAGGTCGAACATAGCCACTCGCGAATCGGACGTTTGGCGCGATTCTGGCCGCCCTTATACGGCCTTAGCACCGCGTCGTCCACGCCGACGTCGGGTGGGCCCAGAGACGATTCAGGATTCTGTTAGGTCGGAACCGGTGTCGTCGTCCGCCTCATTATCATCCTTAGCCGCCTTAGCCTTCTTTTTTTCGACCAGCTTGGCCATGTAGATGGAGATCTCGTAGAGAAGGATAATCGGCACAGCCAAGCTGATCTGACTCAACGGATCGGGCGGCGTGAAGATGGCGGCGATGATGAAGACACCGACGATGGCATACTTGCGTTTCGCGGCCATGCCCTTGGAGGTGATCAAACCCACGCGCGCCATCAGGGTCATAATAATCGGCAACTGAAAGCTAAGCCCGAACGCAAAGATCAACTTCATGACCAAGGACAGGTATTCGTTGACCTTGGCCTCCAACTCGATCGGCAAGGTACCGTTGCCACCCGGCGTCTCGAAACTCAGGAAGAATTCCCAGGCCAAGGGGAACAATACGAAGTAAACCAGCGCACCACCGGCGAAGAACAACGCCGGCGAAGCGGCAAGAAACGGGGCCAGAGCCGATTTCTCGTTCTTATACAGGCCAGGGGCGACGAACAACCAGATCTGCGTCAGAAAAATCGGGCAGGAGATAAAGGCACCGAAGAAAAAGGCAACCTTGACGTATGTGAAGAAGACCTCGGTTAGGTCCGTGAAGATCAGCCGCCGGGCGCCTTGCACGCCAGCGCGGTCCGTTAGGATGTTGGCGAGTGGCTGAACCAGGAAATTGAAAAGTTCCTCGGCAAAAAAGAAGCAGATGAGAAAGGCGACTAATAGGGTGATTGCACTGTAAAGCAGCCGCCGCCGCAGCTCGATCAGGTGATCGAGCAAGGGCATTTTATGGCCGTCGGCTGAGTCGTCGGCCACGGTCATGGCGCCTGCTTGCCGGCGTCATCGTCCGCCGCCGTGGACTGAGTCGTGGATTGGCCCGCCGGTTCGGAAATTGGCGGGGCTTCCGCGGTTTCTTTCGGCGGGGTCAGCGAATGCGGCGGTGCGATGTTGGGCTCTGGGCCCACTTCAGTTTCGGTTTTCGGCGCAACATCCTCGCCGTCGCCATCGATTTTCTCAACGGTACCCGCGTCCTGCGCCGTTTTCTCGATGTCGCTCGCCTCGTCGCGCAAATCACCGGTGGGGTCGACCGCGTCGCCGATGGCCTTACGCACATCCAGCGAGCGGGCGGAATCCACTACCTTGCGGGCATCATCCATATCGGCTTCGCGGATCATGTCGTCGACGCCGGATTGGAATTCCCGCGCAAGACCACGGGCCTTGCGCGCCCAATGGGCGGCAGAGCGCATAACTTTCGGCAGATCTTTCGGTCCAATAATGACGAGCGCGATCAGCGCAATCACCGCCATTTCGGACCATCCGATGTCAAACATGCCGGCGCTTCATTGCAAGGTGACCCGACGGCTCAAGGTGGCCCGGCGGCGGACCCACTGACCGGGTGGGTTCAGCCGTTTGCCGCCTTGTCCTTTTCCTCGACCCTGGCGGAGGCGGTCGACTCGTTTTCGATAGGTTTGTGGGGGTCGGCGTCCGCCTTGCCCTTTGCTTTGTCCTTGTCCTCTTCCTTGAGGCCCTTCTTAAAGGCGTTGATGCCCTGTCCCATGTCACGCATGAGCTTCGGGATCTTGCCGCCGCCGCCGAATAGGACCAGCACCACCGCGAGAACGATGAGCCAGTGCCAGATACTAAAAGTGCCCATTTCGCGCCCTTCTGAATGCCTAGGTGTCGGCCAATTGAAGGCGGACTATCGCAAAAAGGCCCGCCCGCCGCAACGCCTCACGGGCGTAGTCCCTTAGGTGGTATCTTAAGGTGGAAGATCAAAGGCTTGCGGCAAATATTTGTAGAGCCAGGGATCAGTGGTCCGGCGTTGGCCCCGCAGCGGCAAAGACGAAAGCCTGGCTGCGATCCAGGGAAACACTCATCTCCGCCGCTTCCGCCGGCAGATATCGGCCGGGAATGCGCGCATGCAGGTGGAGATCGTGGCCGTTTGCCGCCGCCACACTCAGGTGGATCAGGCTGCTGCGCCCCAACATACGTGCCGCCAGGACCCGCGCTACCGCGCCACCGGGATGCCCGGCGGCGGGAATTGCCTCCAAACGCAGCGCCTCAGGCCGAATTAGGACCTCGACCGGGGTGCCGCTGGCCAGACCCTTAGCCTCCAGGGCACCGAACGGCGTTGCCACCTGGCCGCCGTCGACCGTCCCATCGATACGGTTCACCTCGCCGAAAAAGCCAGCCACAAAGGCATCCTTTGGGGCGAGATACAGCTCGCTTGGCGGCCCCACCTGGGCAATTCGGCCGTCCCGCATAAGGGCGACCCGATCGGCCATGAACATCGCCTCCTCCGGGTCGTGGGTGACCATGAGGGTGGCCGCCCCACTCTCCTTCAGCACATGCAAGGCCTCGTCACGCACCTGATTGCGCAGCTGCCGGTCCAAGCCGGAAAAGGGCTCGTCCAGCAGCATTACGGACGGCTTGGGCGCCAGTGCCCGCGCCAAGGCGACCCGCTGTTGCTGGCCGCCAGAGAGGAGATGGGGATAGGCCGTAGCGTATTCGCGCATCCCGACTTGAGTTAGGGCGGCCAAGGCCCCGGCCTTGCGCTCGGCGGCGCCGCGGCCGGCCAACCCGAAGGCCACGTTCTCGGTCACGCTGAGATGCGGGAAAAGCGCGTAATCCTGGAAGACCAGACCGACGCTGCGCTGCTCCGGCGGCACATCGACCATGCCGTCGGCGACAATCCGGTCGTTCATCATGATCCGGCCCTGCTGCAAAGGCTCAAGACCGGCGGCAACCCTCAGTGCGGTGGTCTTGCCGCAGCCGGACGGGCCCAGCAGACAGACCAACTCCTCCCGTTCAATCGACAGGGAGATGTCGTCGACCGCCAATACCTGGCCGTAGGCATGGCTAACCCGCTCGAAGGCAAGAGCGCTCATACTCTAGTGGTCCGGTCGGGTCCCATGGTCCGGTTGCGACCCTACCCGGGCATCGACGGGTTCGCCTGGATCGAGGTCGTCATCCTCGTCCCCATCCTCGTCTTCGTCTAAGCCCTCGTTCGATTCTTCGTCCGGATGGTCATCCGGCTCCTCGTCTCCGGACGCACTGGCGGCGACTTCCTCGTCCAATGACGGGTCGGCCAGCAAATCGTCACCGAAGCCTGCGGACAAAGGCAGCTCGCCATCCAGATCATCGTCGTCCTCGGCATCGGCCAAATCATCCGTATCCACGCCGGCCTCGCCGGGCGCCAACAGATGGCCACGATCGCCCAGGGCGGTGATCGCCGGCCGGGTGTCGATCAGTCCGGCGGCCTTCAGCTCGGCAACGCCCGGCAGGCTATCCAGGCTTTCCAGGCCAAAATGATCGAGAAACATATCCGTCGTGCCCCAGGTCACGGGCCGGCCCGGCGTGCGCCGGCGGCCGCGCGGCTTGATCCAGCTGGCTTCGAGCAGGGTATCGAGCGTTCCGCGCGACAGGGCCACCCCCCTAATCTCCTCGATCTCGGCGCGGGTCACCGGCTGATGATAGGCGACGATGGCGAGCGTCTCGACCGCGGCCCGGGATAGTTTGCGGGCCACCGTGGTCTCTATCTGCATCATCGGGGCCACGTCCGCTGCCGTACGGAAGGCCCAGCGCTGCCCGACGCGCACCAAATTCATGCCGCGATTGGCATACAGGCCGCTCAACTCCTCCATCAGGGAGTCCAGGTCCGTATCCTCCGGCAAATGGCGGCTAATCTGCGTGGCACCCAGGGGTTCCGCCGAGGCGAATAACAGCGCCTCGACCAGGCGAATTTGGTTAAAACGGTCGCTGCTCATGGCTCACCCGCTGGTTCTGGTTGGTCGCGCACATAGATCGGTTGAAAATGGCCGTCCTGGCGGATCATCACCTTGCCGGCGCGGCACATCTCCAGGGTCGCCGCGAATGTGGCGGCGACACCTGAACGGAAGCGCAGACCGCCGCGCAACTCGGCCGGCAGAAAACTCGTAAGGGTCCGCCATGCGGGCAAGGCGCCCAGCATCTTCCCCAAGCGCTGCATAGCATCGTCGACGGAATAGAGATCGCCCGGATCGAGCACCAGATTGGCCACCGCCACTGCCCCCTGACGGCTGCGTCCATAGGCTTTCAGCAGATCGTACAGGGTGGCCTCGTAGGTCACATTGCTGACCACGCGCAGCGGCGCCGGCTCGCCACGCTTGAACATATCGCGGCCAAGTTGCGGCAGGGCCATGAGCTTCACTCCGGCGTCCTGCATGGCCTGTAGGCGCTGGAGCTGGAATTTCAATGCGGCCGCCATCTCGGCGCCGCTCGGCTCGTCGCCATCCTGGCGGGGCTCGGGCAACAGCAGCCGCGATTTCAGGTAGGCCAGCCACGCCGCCATCACCAGATAGTCGGCCGCCAGTTCCAGACGCAGTTTCCGCGCCTCGCTGACAAACTCCAAATACTGGTCCGCCAGGGCCAGGATGGAGATTTTGGTCAGATCGACCTTCTGGTCGCGGGCCAACTGCAATAGAGCATCGATCGGGCCCTCATAGCCCTCAAGGTCCAGCAGGAAGTCGCCCCCAGCCTTCGTCGGCGGACCTGCGGGATCTTCAAAGGCAGTTGTATCACTCATGTGTGCATCTCTCAGCCAACGCCCCCTAAAGCCCAGAAAAACGGCAATATCATCTGTATCGGGCGCCAGATTAGCCAGTAGAAGACGTTCAGATCGACACCGATGGCATCGCCCAACATGGGCAAAAGGAAGACTCCGCCGATGACGATAAGGAGTCCATACCGATCCAACCGGGCCAATGGCAAGGCCAGAAACTTAGGCAGCAAGCCAACCGCGACCCGGCCGCCATCGAGCGGTGGCAACGGTAGCATATTGAAAACGGCGAGCAGAAGGTTGATGAGCACCGAATGCTCCAGATTGAGCGTCAGCCAAAACGCAAACTGCTCTGGGAAAATCGAGGCCACATTGATGAGAAGCGCCGAGACGAAGGCCAGGGCCAGATTGATCGCCGGCCCGGCGGCCGCGACCTTGACCATGCCGCTGCGCGGGCGGCGCAGGCGGTGGAAGGCCACCGGCACCGGCTTGGCCCAGCCGAATAGGAACGGCGCCGGTGACAGCAACAGCAAGCCCGGAACGATGATCGTGCCCCACATATCGACATGCCGCAGGGGATTGAAGGTCACCCGCCCCTGTTGATAGGCGGTATCGTCGCCCAGTTGCCAGGCGACAAAGCCATGCGCGGCCTCATGAAAGGTAATGGCAATCAGAACCGGTAGAATCCAGGTGGACGCCGTGTAAACGGTACCCGCCAGATCGAAGTCCATCAACATACCGCGCTCACCCGGCCATGAGAGTATCGAGTTGGGCTTGCATCGCCGGTATATCCACGCTTGGCGGGAGCCCGAGACGGACCACCGCGGCCGCTAGGCGGCGCTGGGCCGCGTCCGTCAACGCCGGCACGGCCTCGGCCACGGCCGTCATTTCCGCCGCTTTACCATTGCAATGCAGGGCGATATCGCACCCGGCCGCGAGTGACGCCGCGGCCCGGTCCGCCAATCCACCCTGCAAGGCCTGCATGGAAAGATCGTCCGATACCAGCACCCCATCAAAGCCGATGAAGCCCCGGATCACCTCGTCGATGATCCGGCGCGAGGTAGTCGCTGGCGCCTGCGGGTCAATCGCCGTGTAGACCACGTGCGCGGTCATACCCCACGGCGCATCGGCCAAGGCAGCGAAGGGGCGGAAATCGGTAGCCTCAAGCTCGCTCTTGGAGGTATCGACGACCGGCAGGGCATGGTGGCTATCGACCTGCGCCCGACCGTGTCCGGGCATGTGTTTCACCACGGGCATGACACCGCCGGCCAGCATTCCATCGCATACCGCCCGCCCAAGAACGGCAATCAGATCCGCATCGGTGGAGAACGCCCGGTCGCCGATAACCGCATCCGCCCCCGCGATCCGCAAATCGAGAAGCGGTACGCAATCCACCGTAATGCCCAAATCCCTAACCTCGGCGGCCAGCAGCCGCGCGTTTAGCTCGGCCGCCCGACAGGCGTGATCCCGGTCCGCCTCGGCTATCGCGCCGAAACGGGCGGGCGCCGGGGCGGCGCGCCAATGCGGTGGTTTCAACCGCGCGACCCGGCCGCCTTCCTGATCGATGAGCACCGGCGCATCGGCGCGGCCAACACAGGCGCGCAAATCGGCGACCAAGGTGCGCACCTGATCCGGGGTCTCGCAATTGCGGGCGAAAAGGATAAAACCGAGAGGATTGATCCGCGTGAAGAAATCGCGTTCCCAATCGGTTACAATCAGGCCTTCACAGCCGAAGATAACTGCCTGTGGCGCCACTGAAACCTAGCGCTTCGTCACAAGGCAGTCCTGGCTCTTAGCCTTGAGCTGCTTGCACACCGCCTCCGCCGCAGCCCGGTCTGGGAAATACCCGGCCTGCACCCGATAAAAGGTGCCACGACCCGCCAAGTCCACCGGCAGCACCAGCAGTTGCCGGCTACCAAGCAAAGTCGGGTAACTCTTTTGCAAGCGCGACCACTCCGCCGGCGCCCGCTCCTTGGCTTTCAGCGAGGCCAGTTGCAGGACAAAGCCGTCGCTTGGAGCCGCGGCAGTCTGAGTCGCTGTAGTCTGTGTCGGCGCCGCTGGAGCGGCTGGTTCTGCCTTCGGTGGTTCGGGCACCGGGGGGACCGATTTAACCGTCGTTTCAGGTGCCGCCGGTGCCGTGGATGTCGCCGGTTCGGGCACTGTCTCGGCGGTGCTGGGCGGCGGCGTTTCGACGGGTGCTGTGGTCTTGGGCAGCGGCAACGGCGTCTCCGGCGGCGGCAGAAGTCGCTCCACCTGCGGCTTTGCGGGATCGGGCTGCACGTCGTTCAGCGCCAATGTCTCTTGATAGGGCACCTCGAGGCCGCCGGGACTCTCGGGGCGAATCTTGCTCGGGCCCGCCTCGGCCCGGATTACCGGCAATTCTTCCGGCGCAACACCGCCGGCGCCCCACTGATAGGCGTACCAGATGATGCCGGCGAAACCGAGCAGGGCAAGCATCGCCGTTGCAATCGGCAGAAGCCGGCCACGCGGCTCTTTTGCCTCGTCCTCACCTTCCTCTTCGTCGTCTAGATCGCCGTCCTCTTCCATGTCGGACAACTCCTCCATTGGATCGGCACTGCCGATACGATGGATGCGAAGATCTTCGTCAGGGTCGCCAGCCATCCGATGTGTCTCTCGCTGGAAATGGGGTTCGTGTCGGGCCTCACCGTCCTGGTCGCTTGTGTCCAGGCGTTGGCCAGGCTCGGCGATAAGCCGCAGTTTACCCGGCTGTTGATCTGACGACATTACCTCATCTCCTCAACCGGCTCGACACCGAAGATAGACAAGCCCGCGGCAATGACCAAGGCCGTTCCTTGTACCAATGCCAAACGCGCCGCCGTCACCTCGGCGTCATCGGCCACGAGGAAGCGCAACCGCGCCTCGTCCTTGCCCTTGGTCCACAAGCCGTGGAATGCCGCCGCCAGGTCGTAGAGGTAGAACGCGACCCGATGTGGCTCGTAGGCCTCGGCGGCCCCCTCCAGCAAGCGCGGCCAAAGGGACAAGTGTTTAATCAGACCAAGCTCGGTCGAGTCGGTCAAGCGAGCCAGAGGCACCGTCGCCAACGCCGCCGGGGCCTGGTCGAGGTCCGGCAGCTCCGTGGCGGCCAGGCGCAGCACCGACCGTGCCCGGGCGTGGGCATACTGCACATAGAAAACCGGGTTATCGCGGCTTTGCTCCATCACCTTCGTCAGATCGAATTCCAGCGGCGCGTCGTTCTTGCGGGTGAGCATGATGAAGCGCACCACGTCCTTGCCGACCTCGTCGATCACCTCACGCAAGGTGACGAAAGTGCCGGCGCGCTTTGACATCTTCACCGGCTCACCGTCGCGCAACAGCTTGACCATCTGGCAAATCAGGACCTCCAGGTGCCCTTTCCCCTCGGTCAACGCCTCGACCGCCGCCTTCATGCGTTTGACATAACCGCCATGATCGGCGCCCCAGACATCGATCATGACCTCGCCACCACGCCGGTACTTGTCCAGGTGGTTGGCCATGTCGGCGGTGAAATACGTCCATGTACCATCCGACTTGCGCAGCGGCCGGTCCACGTCATCGCCAAAGCGAGTGGCCCGAAAGAGCATCTGCGGCCGAGGCTCCCAATCGTCCAGAACCTTGCCTTTGGGTGGCTCCAGGGTGCCGGTATAAACCAAGTCGCGCGCCTCCAGCGTACGGACCACTGCGTCGCTTCCACCGGCCTCGACCAGCGACGCCTCGGACGTGAATACATCCTGCCGCACGCCCAATGCCGCCAGGTCTTCGCGGACCCGCGTCATCAGAGTATCAATGGCAAAGCGCCGGACCACCGGCAGCCATGCCTCTTCCTCGGTTACCAGCCATTTGTCGCCATCGCGCGCCGCCAGGGCAGCGCCGACATCTTTGAGGTATTCACCCGGATAGTAGCCAGAGGGGATTTCGCCGATCGTCTCGCCCAGAGCCTCGCGGTATCGCAGATAAGCCGAGCGTGCCAGCACGTCGACCTGAGTCCCGGCATCGTTGATGTAGTATTCTCGCGTGACCTTGTAGCCGACCGCGGCCAGCACGGACGCCACCGCATCGCCGACCACGGCACCGCGGGCATGGGCGACCGTCAGCGGCCCGGTGGGATTGGCCGAGACGTACTCGACGTTAACCGGCTGGCCAGCCCCCAGATCGGAGCGCCCATACGAGGTTCCGGCGCGCAAGATTCCAGCAAGGCAGCCCTGCCAATAAGCCGGATCAAGGCGCAGATTGATGAACCCCGGTCCGGCAATTTCGACGACCTGCACGTGCGCCGCCTCGCGCAATCGCGCGGCCAGCCCTTCGGCCAGGTCGCGCGGTTTCATGGCGGCCGGTTTGGCCAATACCATGGCGGCATTGGTCGCCACGTCACCATGCGCGGCATCGCGCGGCGGATCGACCCCGACACGCTCGAAATCGAGACCCGCTGGCAACGCCCCATCCCGCGCCATATCCTCCAGCGCGGTTACAACGACGGCTTTTAAATCTTTGAACGGGTTCATTTACAGCTTCGTCTCGTTGCCTGTTAGCCGGTGGTGTTCAACCAGGGCAAAGCGGTCCGTCATGCCGGCGATGTAGTCGGCAACGACCCGCGCCCGCGACACATCGTCCCGGTTCGCGACATCCGCCTGCCATTCGGCGGGCATGCGATTGGCGTCGGTCATATAAAGGTCGAAAAGCTCCTGCACCACGCCACGCGCCGCCGTGATCATGTGAACGACCCGATCGTGCCGATACATGCGCGCGAACAGGAACGCCTTGAGGGCCCGGTCGTTGTCGCGCATCCGTTCGGAAAAGGCAACCATCGGCCCACCCGCATCGCGGATATCCTGGGCATTTTTTGGGTCCAGCGTCGCCAAGCGCTGCCGCGTCTCGGTCAATAAATCGTTGACCATGTGATCCATCAGGCGGCGCACGGACTCGTGGATGAGGCGGGGCTCTTCGAGTCCGGGGTATCGCACCGCGACCTGGTCGAACATCGACCCGACAAGAGGTACGTCGTCCAGATCGTGCACCGTGAACAAGCCGGCCCGCAGGCCATCGTCGATATCGTGGTTGTTGTACGCGATGTCGTCGGCCAGCGCCGCCACCTGCGCCTCGGCGCCGGCATGGGTGTCGACCTCCAGGTCGAAGGTGCGGCAAAAGTCGGCGATGCTGCGCGGCACATCTGCGGCGGGTCCCAGCGGGCCGTTGTGCTTGACCACGCCTTCAAGGGTTTCCCAGGTCAGATTGAGACCATCGAACTCGGCATAGCGGCGCTCCAGCGTGGTCAGAACGCGGAACGTCTGCTCGTTGTGGTCGAAACCGCCATACGGCGCCATGGCTTCATCCAGCGCCTCCTCGCCTGCATGGCCGAAGGGGGTATGGCCCAAGTCGTGAGCCAGGGCCAGTGCCTCGGCCAGATCCTCATCCAGGCCCAGAGCCCGGCTGATGCTCCGAGCGATCTGGGCAACCTCGATCGAATGAGTCAGGCGGGTCCGGTAGTGGTCCCCCTCATGGTAGACGAAAACCTGGGTTTTATGCTTCAGGCGGCGGAAGGCGACGCTATGGATGACCCGGTCCCGGTCCCGCTGAAAGCTGCTTCGGGTAGGGCTTTCCGGCTCCGGCCGCGCCCTGCCCCGGCTGTTTCTTGCCTGGCACGCATAAGCGGCTAAATGGCTCTGGCCGGTCATTGTCCTGGCTGGCCTGACACGTTGATCAAGCAAGGCCTTGATTTTCCTGGAAAAATTTTCCGCTCCCAAGGTCGTTGACCGCGGCCGCCGGCTCCCCAGATAAGGTGTACCGCCCGCATCTATGCTATATTGTGTGCGAGGCGGCATTGGGCCAAAGGGAGCTATGACCATGAGCGATTCGACCGGGACTGTCGAGCAAGGGGCGATCTCGCTTAGCGCCCGCGCGGCTCAACGCCTGGCCACCATGCTGGCCGACGAGGAGCGCCCCGGCCTGATGCTTCGTGTCACCGTCAACGGCGGCGGCTGCGCCGGGTTCCAGTACAGTTTTGCCTTCGACGACGCGGTGAACCCGGACGACCGCACCTTCGCGCGCGATGGCGTTACGGCGGTAATCGACGAGGCCTCCCTGGGCCTGCTGGCCGGGTCCGAGATCGACTTCGTCGAGGACCTGATTGGTGCCGCTTTTCAAGTAAAAAATCCCAACGCCACATCGTCCTGCGGCTGCGGTTCTTCTTTTTCCGTGTAATCATGGGGTGATCGATAGCGCCCGGGTCTGCTAGAACGGGATATCGTTTCCCCGTTTTTCCGCGAGCCCCGCCGTCATGGTCAAGATCGCCACCTGGAACGTCAATTCGATCAAAGTTCGCCTGCCGCACGTGCTCGCCTGGCTGGAGGAAACGCAGACGGATGTGCTGCTGCTGCAAGAGATCAAGTGCATTACCGAGAATTTCCCGCTGCTCGAATTGCAGGGGCACGGCTATCATGCCGAGGTTGTCGGACAGAAGGCCTATAACGGCGTCGCCATCCTCTCGCGCCAGCCGATCACGGATACCGTCACCCGCCTGCCGGGCGAGCCGGAGGACGAGCAGGCGCGCTATGTCGAGGGCACGACCTGCGGGATACGTGTCGCCTCGATCTATCTGCCCAATGGCAACCCGGTGGACTCCGACAAATACCCTTACAAGCTGCGGTGGATGGCCCGCCTACGCGCGCACGCCCTGAATTTGCTGGAAGCGGAACAACCGCTGGTCCTGGGTGGCGACTACAACGTCATTCCCATGCCGGAGGACGTCCACAATCCGACAGGATGGGTGAACGATGCCCTCTACAAGCCCGAGACGCGGATGGCTTTTCGCGCCATCCTCAACCTCGGCCTGACCGAGGCCTTCCGCACCCTGCACCCCACGACCCATGCCTACACCTATTGGGACTATCAGGGGATCGCCTGGAGCGCCGATCAGGGCCTGCGCATCGACCACCTACTGCTATCGCCGCAAGCCGCCGACCGTCTGAACGCTTGCGAGATCGACCGGGGACCGCGCGGTAAGGAGAAAGCCTCGGACCACACCCCGATCTGGTGCACGCTGGACGACGCGGCCTAACCCCGCGCCAAAACGATATCCCATGTCGCGCCGAGGACGTCGCCGGTCGGCGTAACCGCGGCAATCAGACCGTCGCGATTGTCCGCACCGTTGAGCAGGCGGTCCACGTCATTCAGCGGCTCGTTCGGAAAATACATCTGCGTAATCAGCCGATCATTCCGCCCCGTCACCGCGAAATGGATATGCGGGGGGCGCACCCAGCCGCCGGCCCCGGTCGGATAAGCCGCCGGCTTGATGGTGCGAAAGCCGTAGCGTCCTTCGGAATCCGTCGCCACCACGCCGTACCCCTGGAAATCCGGGTCCAACGCCGAATCCGATCGATCGCGGGGATGAGCATACCGGCCGTGGCTGTTTGCTTGCCAAATCTCTACGCGAGCCCCCGATACCGGGACGCCATCGGCGTTCAGGATTTGCCCGGCCAAGTCGACAACCTGACCATCGGCGCGGCCGTCACGGCCGGCAACTAAGGTCAAATCCGTGTCCCGATCCGCCGGCAGCGTGACCGGATAGAACGGACCAAGGACTTGCGTCGATGTTGGTCGCAAGGCAGCCCACGCAAGAGAGGGCCCAACCAAGGCCACGCCAGCAAGAGCCGCCGTGCCTGTAAGAATACGCCGTCGTTCAACCATACTCGCCTCCGCCACTGGTTTTCTGGCTACTTGGGCGGTGCGGCGCCGGTCGGCCACGCACATTTACGCGAGCGTGCGCCTTAATCTCTATTTGGAAAAGCCGGACCCATGGGGGTGAGACGCAAACCGGGGCGCAGGTTGCGATACGGCAGCTCTCGGTAGTCCAAGGGATTCGGCCCCGGCGCGGCGACCACCAGTATTTCTTCAGCGATCGGTTGGAAATCGGCGCGGAAATGTACCGAGCTTTTCAGAGCTAGGATTTTTTGCGCCGCCGGTTCGACACCCAGATGCCGAAACATCGATTGATCCGCCGCCTGGTTCTTGCGCGAGGCCACGACCACGGCCACGCCATTGACGCGCAGCAAGGCCATGGGCCCAAGCTGCATCCGCGCACCTATGTAGAACGGTCCGGTGCCGGTGACGGCGCCGTCGCCGATCCGCTCCACATGGTAGGTGGCACGCAGCGGCTCGTGACCGGGCAGGCCCGACTTGGCACCCAGCGGATAGGTAATCTCCGCTCCCTCGCCCGCCGCGTGCGCGGCCAGGGCCGCCTCCGGATCATACAGCAAGCCCAGCACCGCATCGCGCGCGTCCTGTCGGATCAATTCGCCGAGCAAGCCAACCGTATCCGAATTGGCACCGGCGCCCGGGTTGTCCTGGGAATCGGCCAGGATAATCGGGCGCCCGGCTTTCGCGCCTCGAGCGATGGCATGGGCCACGGCTTCTTGCATAGGCCATACCTTGCCGACGAAGGCGGATTCCTTAGCTTCGATCTCGTGCGCCAAGTCGTTCGCCGTGCGTTCCGCGGTCGCGGTGTCGGCGGCATAGGCCATCACCGACGGACCGCAATAATGGATATCCGCCGGCGCGAATCCGGCGGCGATGGAGACGCTGGCAACCGGACCCCGCTCGATCTCCGGCAGGCGCGCGTATAGGCTCTTGGCCGGCTCGATCATGGTGCACCCGGTTTGTACCGGGATAAGAAATGGAATCTGCCGGAATGCCTTGGCGCGCGCGGCGCCATCGCGCAAAAGCGAAGCAACCTGGACCGCTGATCGAGCCCCCGTCTCCGCCATATCCACATGGGGATAGGTGCGGAAGGCAATCAAGCGGTCGGACAAGGCTATCATCTGCGGCGTCACGTTGGCATGTAAATCCAGACTAACCACGATGGGCACGTCCGGGCCGACGACGGCGCGCACCAGGCGCAAGAGTTCTCCTTCGCCATCCTCCGTATGCGCGCAAACCATGGCGCCGTGCAGGTCCAGATAAACCGCGTCGACATGACGCAAATCCTTGAGGTCAGCGACGATTTGTCCGGCAATTCGGTTGAAGGCGTCTTCGGTCACCGGTGCCGACGGTGTCGCCTGCGCCCATGACAGCGGCAGCAGCTCGTGCCCGTCGGCGCGCGCCGTCTCGATAAATCCGGCAATGGGAATGTTAAATCCGGCCGTCACCTCGAACATCGCCCCGCCACGGGTTAGGCCCGGCCAGGCTCCGGCGCGGGCAAAATCATCGAACGTCGCGGGCGACGGAGCAAAAGTATTGGTCTCGTGCTGAAAGCCGCCAATGGCGATGCGGGCCATGCTGGATTGTCTCCGGGTTTAAGCGGGCGCGCGGCGGGCGCGGCGTAAGGCGAAGACACCCTGTCCGGTAACGGCCAGCAGGACGATCGCACCGCCCGCCAGGGTCAGCGCGCTGGGCACCTCGTTGACGAAAAGCCACACCCAGAGCGGCGCCATGATTAGTGTTAACCGGCCGATCAGAGCCACCTCCGCCGCCGGAACATAGCGGGTGGCCGTGGCGATCAAGACATATTGCAGCGCCAATTGCATAACACCCAGAAAAACGGCGACACCCAAATCATGCCGGCTGATGGTCAAGTCCGGCGCGGCAATGGCGGCAATGATCGCACTGCCCACACCGGCAAGGCAGATGGACGGAATCATATCCACGGACCGCCCCTTGCGCATGGCCACGATTGCCGCCGAGTAGCCGAGAGCACACCCAAGCGCCAGCAGGTTGCCCAAGACCGTGCCGCTCGCCAGGCCATCCCCGAACATGAAGCTGATGCCGACCAACGACAGAGCCATGGCCGCCAAGGTCGCCGGTGCCACCTTTTCACGCATGGCCAACCAAGCGAACAGGGCGGCGAAGAAGGGCGACAGGCTGACGGTGAAGACGACGTTGGCCACCGTCGTTTCCAGCAGCGCGAAGATGAACAGGATAAAGGCGGCCGTTAACGACAGCGTTACCACTAGGCCGGGAACCCCGCCGCTGGTGAATGCCGTCAGGGTGCGCCCGCGATGCCGCAAACTAATGAAGATCAGCATGGCGGTGACGAAGGCTAGCGACCGGTAGAACAGAATCTGCCAGCCCCCCGCCTCCTCAATCAAGCGTACAAGGATCCCGGCGAGACTGGTAAAGAAGGTCGCCGAGACCAGACAGATCACACCGGTGCGGTATTGCGCGGCCGCTACCCCGGATATCGGCGACTCAGATGTCGGCATAGACGTGGGTCTCGGCCTTTCCGCCGGGATGGGTCACAGCACCTTGGTACGCGGGGCCGACCGTCTGTGCGTAACGCCACAGGGCGCCGGACTGGTAGTCATGCTGGCGAGGAGTCCAGGCCTTGCGCCGCTCGGCCAACTCGGCCTCGCTTAGGTCGACGTTCAGGACACCGGTCTCGGCATCGATCTCGATCACATCGCCGTCGCGCAACAGGCCGATGGGGCCGCCCACCGCCGCTTCCGGCCCCACGTGGCCAACGCAAAAGCCACGGGTAGCACCCGAGAAGCGGCCATCGGTGATGAGCGCGACTTTGTCCCCCATGCCCTGGCCATAAATCGCCGCGGTGGTCGACAGCATCTCGCGCATGCCGGGACCGCCCTTTGGCCCCTCGTAGCGGATGACGATGACCTCGCCGTCCTTATAATCGCGCCGCTCGACGGCGGCATAGGCATCTTCCTCGCACTCGAAGACCCGTGCCGGACCGCGGAACTTGAGGATCTTCATGCCGGCAACCTTCACGATGGCGCCTTCGGGCGATAGATTGCCGCGCAAGCCGACAACCCCGCCGGTCGGGGTGAGCGGCCGCGCGGTCGGCAGGATTACGTCCTGATCGGTCGGGAACACCACATCGGCCAAATTCTCGGCGATGGTCTTGCCGTTCACGGTGATGCAGTCGCCATGCATATAGCCGCCGTCGAGTAGCGCCTTCATCAGCACCGGGACACCGCCGATCTCGAACATGTCCTTGGCCACATAGCGGCCGCCCGGCTTTAGATCGGCGATATAGGGGGTCTCGCGGAAAATCCTCGTTACCTCATGCAGATCGAAATCAATGCCCACCTCGTGGGCAATTGCCGGCAGGTGCAAACCGGCATTGGTGGAGCCACCGGAGGCCGCAACCACCCGGGCCGCGTTTTCCAAGGCCTTGCGGGTGACGACGTCACGCGGGCGGATGCCACTTGCCACCAGGGCCATCACCGCCTCGCCCGAGGCCTCGGCATAGGCATCGCGGGACTCGTAGGGCGCCGGCGCCCCGGCCGAACCCGGCAGGGCCAGGCCGATCGCCTCCGATACACAGGCCATGGTGTTCGCCGTGAACTGGCCGCCGCAGGAACCAGCCGAGGGGCAGGCTACACATTCGATAGCGTGCAGTTCCTCGTCGCTCATGCGCCCGCCGGAATGGCTCCCGACCGCCTCGAAGACGTCCTGGACGGTGATGTCCTTGCCCTTGTAACGCCCCGGTAGGATCGAGCCGCCGTACATGAATACCGACGGCACGTTAAGACGCACCATGGCCATCATCATGCCCGGCAAGGACTTATCGCAGCCGGCCAGGCCGACCAGGGCGTCATAGCAATGACCGCGCATGGTCAGCTCGATGGAATCGGCAATCAGATCGCGGCTAACCAGGGACGACTTCATGCCCGCATGGCCCATGGCGATGCCGTCGGTCACCGTAATGGTGGTGAACTCGCGGGGGGTGCC
>JAJFGP010000091.1 GCA_021776055.1 Kiloniellaceae bacterium | reverse complement strand
GATCCGCACTTCGACGGAGCGTGTCTCGAATTCCCCAGTCAGCGATGCGCGTTCCGGAGACCCCTCGAACACCAGGTGCCCATCGGATACGGCGGTCACGTCGTCCCGCCGAACCAAGGCAAATTCCGTCATGTTGGTTTGGAGTTTGAAGGGATATCCCTGCTCAGGGGCGATGGCGACCTCTCCGGTCGCCGAGAGCCGTCCCTTCGCGCCGTCATTTCCAGTGAACTGGGTCAGCACGGCCCGATTGTCCTCGACGTCGAGGGCGATCTCGACATCTTTTAGGATTGTGCCGATCTCTAGATTCTCGTATTCGCCCTCGGTCAGCCGCAACGACCCGGAGACCTCCGGCGCGGCCAGGCTGCCCGCCAGTGTCCCGGTGATCTCGGCCGCGCCCGCCACCTGGTGCGTTGCCAGCGGCACGAGAGACCACACCGACGCCATGTCGCCCTGCCAGGACAGCCGTGCGGAGATTGGTTCGTCGGCGGATACCGTGAGCGCCAGACGATCCGCATCGAGGCGCAGCGGTAAATCGGCATCGAGTTCGGCGTCGCGCCCGGGTGTTCCGGTGAGGCGGCCGGTAATTTTCAGGCGTCGATCACGCCAATCGCCCGAAATGGTCAATCCGAGCGGCGGCACACCGTCAGCCGCCTCGATCTTCAGGTTGGTTCCATCGAGGCGTCCTTTGCCGGATGGGTTGGCGCGCGGCCCGTCGATCGTGACCGCACCGGTCACAACCCCGGTCACGCCGCCCGTCGGCGAGAGCGACGCGAGGCTTGCGATCGGCAATCCGTCGATGATGAGGTTGCCGGAGACGCGGCTGGAATCGATCCGGGCACTTGCGCTTAGGCGGGCCGGACCGAAGTCCAGAGCGAGCCGGCTCAAGTCGAATGCGTCCGGCCGGTAGGTTATCTTGGCAGGATCGCGCAACTTCAGGGCATTCCCAAATGCCTGTCCTACGGCTGTCTCGAGATCGAGCGAGAGTTCGTTTTGCTCGACCCGCAGGCGGCCGGTCGCATCCAAGGCAAGCGGATCGCGGAAGGCGCCTGTTGTTTGCAGCCGTAGCGCCACCGCCGATCTATCGCCCTCGGCGCTCAGCGAAAGTCGGTCGAGCCGAAGTTCGCCCAGTGTGACCGCTGCCGCCTCTATAACAGCACGGCCTGCGAGCGATTCCATCAGATCGGTCGTGCGCAAAGTGACCGCCGCGCTCTCGGCCCGCAGCACCTGGTCGTCGTCGGATTGCCAGGTCAGGTTCGTCAAACTGCCCTTGAGATCAGCAGCCTGCCGCCGGCCGTCGCCCGAGAGACGAAGGTCGGCGGTCGCGACGCCACTGCCGTCCAGCCCGGCCAGGGTGAGCCAGGGGGACAGGCTGTCGGCCTTGATGCTCAACGAGCCCTTCAAGGGGGTTCCACCAGTTGGCACCGTCAGCGTTCCTTCCGCCGCCGTCCGCTGGCTGCGCAGCCGCAGGTTCGTCAACCGGATCTCGGGATCGGCGAAGACATAGTCGGCGCTGGCCTCAAGCTGTCCGGTTGGTGGGACGGCGCTCAGCGCGACGTGGCCGCGCGGGGTATTCGGCAGGTCTTGCGCACTGTATGTCCCGTCGATCCGGTCCATATCGACGTCCTCGACCCGGGCATCCGTCAGGACAAGCCGGCCGTTGAAGCTAGGATTGCCAACTCGTCCCTCCGCTTGGCCCTGGATGTCCGTGCGGCCGGCGATCCGAAACCCCAACGGATCGGAGAGCACCGAGGTATCCGCGACCATCAAACCATAGCTGGCATCGATCCGCTCGAAGCCGTCGGTGAGCGCCGCGTCGCCAATGAGACGGGCGGCCGGAGACTCGACTCTGACGTTGGCAAGCGTCAGCCCAGCGTCTGGACGGAGCGCCAGATCGGCAGCCACGGCCGCGCGCCCGCCAACCAGGGCGCCGGCGACCGCGTCGTCGAGCCGGACCTCGTCGAGCGTGCCGGCCAGCTTGGCGCTCACTTGTGCGCCGAAATCAGTTGCCTTCACCTGCGCCGCGATATCTCCGCGGCCCTGCACGCCGATGTCGAGAAGAGGGCTCAGCCCGGCAAGATCGCCCATCATAATCTGCACATCGGCGTCGGCCGTGCCGTCGGCCAACCCGAAGGTACCGGCTCCCGCAACCTCGGTCGTCCCGGCCTGTGCGAACAACTCGCTTGCGTCCAGCAAACCGTTGTCGAGATCGAGCGTGCCCGCGAGGCGCCAGGCGAAGCGCCGGCCGAGCAGGGGCTCGAGGTCGGCCAAGGCCTCGGCCGTCAGGTCTTCGACCTCCCCATCTGCCGTGAGGGCGCCCATCGCAGGCCCTTGATCCAGCGGGCGGTCAGGCACGAAGGTGAACCGGCCCGTTACCTGCCGGGCGTCGATGCCCGGTGCAGTGAGCCGCTGGATCGACGCGGCCGCGGTTATGTTCGGCTGAAGCACATGGCCGTTTGCTCCGGCTTGCAAGTCGATCCCATCGGCAGCGGCGCCAGGAATTAAAGTTTCGGCCACCCCCGGGTCCTTGATGCGCGCTGTTGCGCGGGCATCGACCGTGAGATCGGTGAGCGCCAGACGGCCGTCGATACCCAGCCGGATGGCTGGCGCGTCGAGTTGCGCGCGCGTTACCGTCAGAAGATCGCGGGTCCATTGGCCTTCCATCTCAAAATCGAGGTCGCCGGCGAGAAGGCGCCAGGGCATCTGTTCGGCCGGCCGCGCGGACAGGGCAGTCCCGGCAAACCGGAATTGCGTGCCATCCTGTCGGCTGAGCGCCAAATGCGCCGCCAGCGAGCCAAGATCGCCGAGCGAGGCCGTCACGTCTCCACCCCAGTCCCCGAGGGTGCCGTCGCCCGAAAGATGTACCGCAACAGCGGGTAGCTCCGGCAGGTCAAGTGCCCGCGCGATGAGGCCACCGGCGGGCTCGTTGACGTCGATGTCGAGGGTCAAACGGTCGTCACGGGGCGCGTAGACAGCGCTCACGTCGGCACGGCCGAGGGTGGTGCCGTCGGTGCGCTCTATGACCAGGGAGGAGGTGAGTCTATCGGCGTCTCCGGAGGCAGCCCTCCCGGCAATGCGGAACGAGGCGGCCTGCCCCAACACGGTCGTTCCGAGAGTTACGTCCTCGACCGAAAGCTGTTCGATCGTGACGCGCAAGGGCAGGGAGGGAAGGCTGCGGGGGCCGTCGTCGGCCTGCCGCTCGGCGGCCACGGGCGGGCGCGCGACCTCTAGGTCGCCGATGCGTAGTGCGGTTATGTGGAGCTTGCCGGAGACGAGCGCGAGCGGTTGCCAATCGAGCTCTACGGCAGAGGCGTTGAGCCACCGGCCCGTCCCGTCCCGGATCGAAAGTCCCGACAGCCGGATCTCCTGGGGCAGCTGACCCTCAAGCCGGTCAATGGAGACCTCGATCTCTCCCGGGGTGCTCAGCGCCGCCGCGGCGGTCCGCGCGATCCAGTCCCGCCCCATCGCGCTCTGTGCCAGGCCGTAGGCTCCAAAAACGAGCAGACCTATGGTGGCCAACAGTACGCCGCCGCCGATGGCGAGCCGGCGTCCCACGCGCCTTGTCATTTCATGTCCGTCCGTTGTTCAGAATGCCTGGCCGAGGCTGATGTAGAATTGGAACTCATCATCTATATTGCGTTTGTTAAGCGGCACGGCAATGTCAAAGCGCAGCGGACCAAAATCAGTGAAATAGCGGCCGCCGAGCCCGGCTGCCCAGCGGAAGGCCTCGTCGAAATCCGGATAGGAAGAATCGGAGACCGTGCCCCCGTCGATGAATGGGACGAGACCGAACCGCTCGGTTAGTCGGATGCGGACTTCGGCGTTGAGCTCCAAAATCGAGCGGCCGCCGAGCGGGTCATTTTCAGCGTCGAGCGGGCCAACGCTCTGGAACGCGAATCCCCGGATCGAGCCGCCACCACCGGCATAGAACCGCTTGTTGGCGGGGACGGATTCAGTCTCTTCCCCCACGATCGTGCCTATTTTTGCGCGTCCGGCGAGAACGAAGCGTTGTTCGCGATCTACGGCGTAGTATGCGGACCCTGTGGCAGTCGAGACGGCAAAGAGCAGGTTGTCATCGCCCTTTCCGGCGTAAGGGGTCAAGGCCAAATTCAACCGCGTGCCTTTTACCGGATTCAAAAGATCGCCGGTCGTATCCCAAGCGCTCCTGACAGGCAAACCTAAGAGCTGGATGGTTTCTTCGCCCTCCTCATCCTCGAGAATGCTGTACTCACCGGATACTCCGCCGCTCACCCGCCAGTTCTCGCTCCAAGGACGCTCCAGGCCGACAAAGCCGCTTACGCTCTGCTCGTCGAAGGCATCGGTGGTGCGGTTGCTCACCGCGACGTTGGCCAACAGATCTTGATCGCGTTGAAGGAAACCGGGTTTCTGAAAATCCGCCTCTAGGACCTGTTCGATCTCGGCGGCGGTGAGTGTCAGGCGCAGCTGTTCGTTGCGCCCGAACAGATTGCGATGCTCCCAGAACACCTCGCCGCCAAAACCCTCGCTGGTGGAATAGCTTGCTCCGAAGCCGATCGAACGGTGCTTACCCTCAACCAGCGTGATTGTCATGGGAAGGGTGCCATCCGTACCGACCCTTTTCTCTGCTGTGATGGCGACCGAGGCAAACAGCCCAGCGTCGGAGAGTGCGCCGCGCGTTGCCTCAACCTTGGCGCGGTCATATCGGTCGCCCTCCGTCCAGGTAAATTTGCTGCGCACGTAGTCCTTGTCGACAGTGCTCAACCCCTCGATGGTCACGGCGCCGAAACGGGCGGCGGGGCCGGTGTCCGCCGCCAACGAGACCGTCATCGTCCGTGTGCCGTGATCGATTATTGTCTTGCGGTCCAGCACCTTAGCCAGGGGATGGCCCCGGTTCGCCAGGATATCAAGGAACGCACTCTGGGCCGCCAAAATGGCCGGCGCCCGGGCCGGCATACCGATATGCAGGCCCAGGTCCCCGAGGCTTGGTTGCACGTCCGCCTTGGGCGACGGGGACCCCTCATAACGCATGTCGTATTCGGCGAGCAGATACTGAATACCGGTAGACACCTCGACAACGATCATGATCGGCGTGACGCCGCGGTCAATGTTGTACTGGACCTCGGCTGCATAGAAGCCTTCAGACCGTAGGGCAGTTTGCAGGCGTTCGACGTCGCCTTTTGCCCGTTGCCCTAGGGCACCCGGGGTCGCGGGTGGCCGGCCCTTAAGGGTGACCAATTGGGACGAGCCCTCTAGCAACGTCAGAAGATTCGGCTCGGGCACGCCGACGATCATGACGTCGTAGGCGGCGCCGGGCGCTGGCTCAATCACGGGCTCCGCAGCCGTTTCGCGATTCTCGATTTCGGCTCTGTCGTCCCCAATGCCAAACGAACGCAGCTCGGCGCAGGCCGTCAAGGAGACGCTCAAAAGGACGATCGCGACTCGCAAGCCGGCCGGCAGTCTGCCACTAACGGACTTCGCGTCGATCAGTTCCATTTTCACCATACCCAGCCGAAAAACCGCCTGAAATTCGCTGTCGATCAGTCTATTCGGACCCCCTCGTGACGGGGTAATTTGCGCAGCCCCGCCTTCTATAGGCAAGTGACGTGGTTTCGTGTCCATTCCGTTGGCCGGTTGTCTGGCGCCTGAATTTACTGTCCTATTGGGGCGCGGCGAGCCCGGAAACGCGCGGCCGCGATTTCCAGCTCACGTCAACGACAGCGGCTTACTGGAACGATGACAGCTCCACTTGCACCTATTGCTGCCCTACTTCTGAGTGTTGCGTTTCTTCTTATGGGCAACGGCCTCCAGGGCACGTTGCTGCCGATCCGCGCCAACATCGAGGCGTTCTCGACCCTGGAGGTCGGCATAATGGGCTCGTCGTATTTTCTCGGCTTTGCCGCCGGCTGCATACTTGGCCCCCGCGTGGTCCGCCGGGTTGGGCATATTCGGGCCTTTACGGCCATGGTCTCGATCGCATCGACGACCGCGCTCGTGCACGCCCTGGTGCCGAGCCCGATCGCTTGGTGGCTTCTCCGAGCGGCGACCGGGTTCTGTTTCGCCGTGCTCTACATGATCATCGAGAGCTGGCTCAACGAGCGTTCGACCAACGAAACGCGGGGCTCCATTTTTTCGGTGTACACGATCATCAACCTATCGGTTCTCACGCTCGGCCAATTGATGATCACACTTTACGATCCAGCCGCCTTCCCGCTGTTCGCTTTGGCCTCGATCCTTGTTTCGATTGCCGCCGTGCCGGTGGCCATGACCAGGGCGCCGGCGCCGGCGCCGCTTGGCGACGTCCGCATCCGCATCCGGCGCCTTTTTGAAATGTCGCCCGTAGGCTTTGCCGGATGTCTGGCGGTCGGACTGGTCAACGGCTCTTTCTGGGCGCTAGGCCCGGTCTTCGCTCAGCAAAGTGGTATGAACGTCGCAGGTATTGCCTTCTTCATGAGCGTGACGGTGATCGCCGGCGCGCTGGGGCAATGGCCGCTCGGACGCGCCTCGGACATGATTGATCGCCGCAAGGTCATTATCGGCGCCTGCCTGGCCGGGGCGCTGGCGGGTGTCGGCATGGTCGTTTTCAATGATTTCTGGGGTCGCGGGATTCTCGCTTTCTCGTTTCTCTTCGGCGTGTTCGCCTTTCCGCTTTATGCCCTCGCCGTCGCCCATACGAACGACTTCGTGCCGCCGGAAGATTATGTCGAAGTGGCAAGCGGCCTTCTCCTCGTCTATGCGATCGGCGCGGTGATCGGCCCCATGGTTGCATCCGGCACCATGGCATTTGCGGGCCCCGACGGTTTGTTCGGCTACACCGCGTTCGTACACGCAGCGATGGCGCTTTTTACCATCTACCGCCTGCGGATGCGCGCGCGGGCACCGGAGGAGGAGCGGGCCGCCTTTACGGAATCTCTACTCACCGCGCAAACAGTCTCGCCCATGGACCCCGCGGCCAAGTCCGCGGCGGAGGAAGGGCCCGTGACGTAGTCGACGGCCTTGGTGGCGAGGCCTAGCGACGAAAGCGAACTTTCGCATTTCCGAAGACGCCTCGACAAATTATCATACCCTCCGTTCTTGTCTCGCGCGCCGCACATAAAAACAGCGCCAGGCAACCCGATGTCCGAGCCGCGATCCTTGGGAGTGCGAGCCAATGCCGATCCGTGAAACCGACCCCTGGCGCATGCAGTATTTCGAGAAGGTTGCCTGTCCGGAGGACGTTCGCATCCCAACCGAGGACGGAGATGCTTGGTCATGGTTTCCCGCGCACAAGTGGGTATACAACAAACTTTCAGTCATCGAGAGCCAAGGTCTGCCCTGCGGCCCACATGGGCTCGATCCGCCAAATTTTCCGGTTTTCAGCAAGCCGATCTACAATATGCGCGGCATGGGTGCGGGCACCCGCGTCATGCGAACACTGAAGGAATACGAGCACAACCAACGGCCTGGCCATTTCTGGATGCCGCTGTTCGAGGGTGAGCACGTCAGCAGCGACGCCGCCGTGGTCGACGGCGAGCCAAAATGGTGGCGGCACGTCATTGGACAGCCGCTGGAAGGCGGCATGTTCGACTACTGGACCGTGCTGGCGGACGCGCGGCCCGAGATCGAGAGCTATTGCGGCGACTGGACCCGCCGGCACCTGGCCGGCTACACAGGCATGCTCAACTTTGAAACCATCGGCGCCAGAATCATAGAGGCACACCTACGCTTTTCCGACCAGTGGCCGGATATCTACGGGGCCGGCTGGACCGATGTGCTCGTAAGCCTATATGCCAAGGGCTCTTGGGATTTTGACGACAGCGACCGTCGTGAGGGTTATAGCGTGGTGCTTTTCGGTGCGCATGGCGTGCAATACGTTCACCCGCCCAGGGACCTCGTCTCCGAGTTGCGCCAGACCCCCCAGGTGTCAAGCATTCAGATCACCTTCCATGATGATCGTCCACCGGCACAGCACTCTATGCCGCCGGGTGGCTTTCGCCTCGGCATCGTCAATTGCTGGGACCTTGAGACCGGCTGTGCCGTGCGCGAAAAGCTGGCGCTCGCCTACTGGTCGACTCAGCAACTCCTGCCGCGGCGCGGTCGCAAACTGAAAGTGAATGCCACAGGCTGACGAGGCCCGGCCCGCCAACGCCTCATTCCAAAGCGTCTTCTCATAAGAGAACCCGATGAACGAAGCCAGCCTAGTCAAGATACGCGAGATCGAGAACGTTTGGATTCCCATGTCCGACGGCTGCCGGATTGCCGCGCGAATCTGGATGCCGATGATTGCCGAAGCCGAGCCGGTACCGGCCATCCTGGAGTACATTCCCTACCGTAAGCGGGACTTCATGCGCGTGCGCGACGAGCCGATTCACGGGTACTTCGCCATGAGTGGCTATGCTGCGGTGCGCGTCGATTTGCGCGGCTCCGGCGATTCAGAGGGTGTGTTGCAGGATGAGTACACGCTCCAGGAGCATAAGGACGCGCTGGAAATAATCGCTTGGATCGCGGCGCAAAGCTGGTGTTCGGGCGCGGTCGGGATGATGGGCATCTCATGGGGCGGCTTTAACGCGTTACAGGTCGCGGCGCTGCGTCCACCGGCGCTCAAAGCGATCATCACGCTCTGCTCGACCGACGACCGCTACGCCGACGATGCGCACTACATGGGCGGTTGCCTGATCAATGAGAACATGCAATGGGGCTCGATCCTGACGCTCTATTCCGCCCTACCGCCGGACCCACATATTGTCGGCGAGCGCTGGCGGGAGATGTGGCTCGAGCGTCTCGATGCGCTGGAGCCATTCCCAGCGCTGTGGATGCAGCACCAGTGGCGCGACGATTATTGGAAGCACGGCTCGGTCTGCGAGGACTACGGCGCAATCGAATGCCCGGTCTATGCCATTGGTGGCTGGGCCGATGGCTATTCGAACGCGGTGCCTCGCTTGATGGCCAATCTGACCGGTCCCAAGAAAGGTCTGGTCGGACCTTGGGCCCATGTCTTTCCGCACGACGGCGTGCCGGGACCCGCGATCGGCTTCCTGCAGGAAGCGGTGCGTTGGTGGGACCAGTGGCTCAAGGGCCGCGATACCGGGATCATGGACGAGCCGGCGTACCGGGTCTGGATGCAGGAAAGCGTGGCACCGCAACCGCAATACGAGACTTGGCCGGGTCGTTGGGTCGCGGAGGACACCTGGCCGAGCGAGCGAATCCAACCGCTCTGCCTCTATTTGAATCCCGGTCACCTTTGGTTCGACGAGGCGACACCCAGCGAGCTTTCGTTCTCGTCGCCGCAGACCACGGGCCTGCGCGGCGGCGAATGGTGCGGCTTTGGCGCCGAGGGAGAGATGTCGCGGGACCAGCGGACCGATGACGGCGGATCGCTGGTCTTTGATAGTGATCCGCTAAACGATCGGACGGAAATCCTCGGGGCGCCGGTGATTACCGTCGAGCTGCGCTGCGACAAACCGATTGCTCTACTGGCGGCGCGACTCTGCGACGTGGCGCCCGACGGCTCCGCACTCAGGGTCAGCTACGGCCTGCTCAACCTGACGCACCGTGGCGGCCACGAGACGCCGGAACCGCTTGTGCCTGGTCAATGGACCCGCGTGCGCTTGCAGCTCAACGACATCGCCCACGCCTTTCCGTCAGGCCATCGGATCCGATTGTCATTGTCCAGCAGCTATTGGCCGATCGCGTGGCCATCGCCCGAGGCCGCGGTGATCGGTGTGCGCACCGGACAGAGCGCGCTTGAGCTGCCGGTACGCCCGCCCCGTCCCGAGGACAAGGCGCTGCGGCAATTCGAAGAGCCAGTAGCTGCGCCAGGCATTACCCACAAGAAATTGCGGCAATTGGCCATGCGGCGCAGGTTGGAGACCGACTTGACGACCAACGAGGTCGTTTACACGCTGCACAGCGACGCCGGGGAATTCGGCGGCGCTTCCCTGGCGCGGCTCGAGGAGATCGACCTCGACCTCGGCTACACGCTGCTCAAGCGCTACCGGATTATTGAGAATGATCCGCTTTCGGCGCAGGCAGAATTCGACCAGACCACACTGCTGCGCCGCGGGGATTGGTCGGTGCGGATTGAATGCCGGACCCGTCTGGCGGCGACCGTACAGGCGTTCCAGTTCACTGGCGATCTGGTGGTCTACGAAGGCGACGAGATAGTCACACGGCGTGATTGGGTAATGGCCTTCCCGCGCGCGCTAGTGTGACCGGTTAACCCGCGCCTTCGACGCGCGCGATTGCAGCCTCCAGGACCAAGCGCAACATGTCGCAGTATTCGATCCCGGCGAATCCTGCCATGAACGCGAGCTTGCCGTCGTTCGCCCAGGCCGGGTTGGGGTTGATCTCCATGAGTTTCGGTTCGCCGTCGGCGGCGACGCGGAAATCGAAGCGGCCGTAGTCGCGCAGGCCAAGCCGCTTGAACAGGGTCTTGGTCCAGATCCCGAGGCGGGCCTCCTGCTCGGGTGTCAGTTCCGCACGCTTGAACTTGATATCCGTCCAATAAGGCGAATCGGGAATCGCCTTTGATTCGAAAGACAGGATCGGACTTAGTCCTGCTGGCAAGCCCGAAAAATCGACTTCGAGTGGCGGCAGCATGCGCAACCCTGCCTCGGGATTGCCGATCAGACCGACCCCGTACTCGGCTCCGGGCAGAAATTCCTGCATGAGCGCGTCGCGGCCCGGCAGGGTGGTTCGTAGCCAACCCAGGTAATCGAGCGCCTCCGGGCGGTCACGCACCACGGCATCCTTGGTGATGCCCACACTTCCATCCGCCGTGTTCGGCTTGATCAATGCGGGATAGAGGTCGGGAACGGTGTCGAGTGGCATGTCGGCCGGGATGTAGGCTTCCCGCGGCACTGGCACACCGAGCGACTGGGCGACCAGGCGCACGATGGCCTTGTCGTAGCAGACGATCATGGTCGCCGGCGGCGCCCCGGTATAAGGAATGTCCATCAACTCCAGGCGCGCCGGCAGGTGCAACTCCTGTGTCGGCACATTGAGAAAACCGGTGTCGCAGAAGTTGACTACCAAGTCCGGGCGATCGGCCGCCAATCGCTCAAAAAGCTCGGCATGCTCCGTGTGGACCCGGAATTCGTATCCCGCGAGACTACCAAACGCCGCAACCATTGCCGCATGGGTTGCTAGGTCTTCTTCGTGGTACCGACCATCTCGTTTTGTCGGGTCGGGAAGGGAATGGTCGCCTGTGACAACGGCAATCCGCCTGAAGTGGTCAGTCATCGATTCATCGATTAAGGTGTTTCCGCGCATCGTCACCCCGGTATCGCCGCGTCTCACTAGCCAATATGGACAAGAAAGACTTGCACTTGCCAGCTGAATTTAGACGGCGCGGCCAACCTCGACCCATTCGGTTTTTTATTTGGCTGCGGCATGTGTTCGCCTATGTCCGCTATAAGCACGGGATTATTCGGCGTCAGGGCCTGGATATCCTCGAGGCAGCCCTGTGGGATTTGGCAGTGACCCGCTGAGTCGGCGAGATACTCCGCCATGTGAAGCAAGAAAGGGGCACAAAGGGCTTGCAAAGGCTCAATCGACAGGGCTGGCTTAAGAAGCTGGGTGGTGCTCGGGCCGACCGGGCCATGGTGGCGTTCAAGGCCATGCGTGGTAGTCTGCTGCCACCTAGCCCGAGAACGACAGCCGTCGCCGACGGCTGCGCCACAACTGTAACCGAGGAGTCCATGGTTCCTTTCGCAATAGCCGGCGTCCAGATTCATGTGCCAGCCATGAAAAGCAACATCGAGACGGTGATCCACAAGCTGGACGTCACCATGGCGCGCTTTCCATGGGTCCAGATGGTCCTGTTCAGCGAGTTGGCTCTTTGCGGGCCGGTGCCGAAGGATCCGGTGACTTTACCGGGCGAGGCCGAGCATGCATTGCAGGCCGCCGCCGCGAAGCACGGCGTGTGGCTGATCCCCGGTTCCATCTTCGAGAAGGGGGCGGATGGCAAGCTGTACAACACGGCGCTGGTAATCAACCCGCAAGGCGAGGTGATTGCCCGCTACCGCAAGATGTTCCCGTTTCGGCCTTATGAGGCGCATGTGGCAGCGGGATCGGAGTTTTGCATTTTCGACGTGCCCGAGATCGGCCGGTTCGGATTGTCCATTTGCTATGACATTTGGTTCCCCGAGACGACGCGCACCTTGACCGCCGCCGGCGTCGAGGTTTTGCTGCACCCGGTTCTGACGTCGACCATCGACCGCCACGTGGAAATGGCCATCGCCCGGGCCACGGCGGCGCAGTTCCAATGCTATGTCTTCGACATCAATGGCCTGGACGCCGGTGGTGTCGGCCAATCGTGTGTCATAGATCCAGCCGGGACCGTGCTTTACGAGGCGGCAGGGCAGGAGGAGGTGATCCCCATCGAGGTCGACCTGCGCTATGTGCGACGGCAGCGCGAGACGGGTGTGCGCGGCCTTGGCCAGGTCTTGAAAGGCTTCCGCGATCGGGATGTGGATTTCCGCGTTTACGATCGGAACTCCGGGATAGACGCGTATTTGCATACCCTGGGTCCGCTGGAGATGCCGACTCGCGGTAGTCGCGCCGGATTGGATGCGGCAATACCCGGGGCGGTCGACCCACTGGGCGATATTGGTGCTCCAGCGGGAGGGAAGGTCTCGCACGGCTAAGACGCCCGGTCTCGCGGGCAGTGCGGTAACCAGAAGGCGAACGATCGGAGGGAGGTTGCCTTGGGCGAATCTGGAAAGAAACAACCACAGCATTCGCTGAGCGACTATTACAGCGCCACCCAGTTGAGAAGCGATCGCTGGACCACCCTAAAGTCAGCCGCGGCCGCGCTTGCGAAAGCCGAAGAAGGTCGCCCGAATGTCCAGCAAGTCGAAAAGGCTCGGCTGATCTTGGAGAGCCTGGATCCGATCGAGATATATTGGGCCTTTCCCGGCAAGCGCGGCATGGAACACCTGCGCCGGTTGCTGGTCGAAGCCGACCATGAGGCCTTCACGCGAGTGGTTACGCGTGTCGTCCGGGCGCTGCTCAGTGGCTCCTACCGCGGTAAGATTGCCACGGCCGTCGCAGACTGGGACGCTGATGGCCCGGCGGAGGAAGAGGCGGTCGAAACTCAGGAGGAAAGGGCGCACGCCCGGCCGTACTTCGAAGTCCTGATCGTCGACGATCTCTCGTCAGTGCAGGAAGAGAAGCAATGTAAGGCGCTGCGTGAGATGCGCGGGCCAGATGACAAGTTCATCTACGAGCCGGTCGTCGTTCCCAGCCTTGAGGACGCGCTGATTGCCGTGCTGCTGAACCACAATGTGCAGTCGGTCGTCGTCCGCTACGACTTTCAGCTCAAATCCGTAAACAACTTGAAGATCCTGCACCGTTACCTAAATCGCGTCGGCGACGACGAGGATATTGAAGAGATTGATCCCGACGATTATGGCCCGGAGCTTTGTCGCCTGATCAGGAAAGTGCGGCCGGAGCTGGATGTGTTCCTCGTCACCGACCGTTCGGTGGAAGACATCGCCGGCCGCGATCTGGGCGGCTGCCTGCGCGTATTCTACAACCAGGAAGACTACGTCGAACTGCACCTGAATATCCTGCGCGGCGTGAACGCGCGCTATCAAACACCGTTCTTCACGGCCCTGAAAGAGTATTCAAAACAGCCGACCGGCGTTTTTCACGCTCTACCAATCAGTCGTGGCAAGTCCATTGCTCGCTCGCACTGGATCCGCGATATGGGCGATTTCTATGGCATGAACATCTTCCTCGCCGAGACCTCGGCCACCTCGGGCGGATTGGACTCATTGCTTGAACCGCACGGGCCCATCAAGAAGGCGCAGGAACTGGCGGCACGTGCCTTCGGGGCCAAGCGTACGTATTTCGCTACCAACGGCACGTCCACCTGCAACAAGATCGTGGTGCAGGCGGTCATACGCCCGGGCGACATCGTGCTGGTGGATCGCGACTGCCACAAGTCGCACCACTACGGCATGGTGCTGGCCGGCGCCCAGGTGATCTATCTGGACAGCTATCCGCTGCATCAATACTCGATGTACGGTGCAGTGCCCCTGGCCTCGATCAAACGGCAGCTTCTCGAGCTGCGGCGGGCCGGTAAGCTTGACCGGGTGCGCATGCTGCTGCTCACCAACTGCACCTTCGATGGCATCGTCTACAACGTCGAGCGGTTCATGGAAGAATGCCTGGCGATCAAACCGGACTTGGTATTCTTATGGGACGAGGCATGGTTTGCCTTCGCCCGTTTCGGCCCCACCTATCGACAACGAACGGGTATGCATGCGGCGCAGACCCTGCGCGAGCGCTACCGCGACCCGGCCTACCGGAAGGCGTTCGAGGCGCAGCAGAAGACTCTCAAAGACGCGGACGAGAAAACGCTCATTACCACGCGCCTGCTGCCTGATCCGGACAAGGTGCGTATCCGCGTCTATGCCACCCAGTCGACGCACAAGACCCTGACCTCGCTGCGCCAGGGATCCATGATCCACGTGGCCGACCAGGACTTCCGCGGCGAGGTGGAGCAGGCCTTCCACGAAGCCTACATGACCCACACCTCGACGTCGCCGAATTATCAGATCATCGCCTCCCTCGATGTTGGCCGCCGACAAGTCGAGCTTGAGGGCTTCGAGTTAATCCAAAAGCAGGTCGAGGCCGCCATGACCATGCGCAAGGCGATCGACTCTCATCCCTTGCTGAAGAAGTATTTCAAGGTGCTAACGGTCGGCGAGATGATACCGGCCGAGTACCGTGATTCAGGTATCACCTCGTACTGGGACCCGGAGCACGGCTGGACCGATATATGGGATGAGTGGGCGCAGGGCGAGTTTGCCTTGGACGCGACGCGCGTATCCTTGACCGTTGGCGGCACCGGTCTGGATGGCGATTCCTTCAAGAACGACATCCTCATGGATCGCTTTGGCATTCAGATCAACAAGACCTCGCGCAATACAGTCCTGTTCATGACACATATCGGGACGACCCGCTCGTCGGTGGCGTACTTGATCGAGGTGCTGGTGCGCGTCGCTCAGGATCTAGACAGCGAGCAGGAGGATGCCAGCGCCATGGAGCGGAAATCCTTCCAGCGGAAGGTCAGGTCGCTAATGGAGGACCTGCCGCCGTTGCCCGACTTCAGCCGCTTCCACGACGCCTTCCGGCCGGGCAAAGGCGTGGATACACCGGAGGGCGATCTGCGGGCCGCCTACTTCCTCGCGTACGAGGAATCGAAGTGTGAGTACTTCCCGATCGAGACGCGAGCAATCGAGACAGCGATCGGCAAAGGGCGGGAGCTTGTCTCTACCTCGTTCATTATTCCGTACCCGCCGGGATTTCCGATTCTGGTGCCGGGGCAGGTTATTTCGGAGGAAATCATCGCCTTCATGCGCGCCTTGGATGTGAAGGAAATTCACGGTTACCGTGCGGATCTGGGAATGCGCGTATTTACCGAGGAGGCGCTGAATGCGCTGTCCGAGAACGTGCGCACCGCCGCTGAATAGGGCGCACAAACAGAGAAGTTGGGAGGTTCAGGAATGGCTGGGAAAAAAAGAAAAAAGCTGAAGAATATTTCGGAGATTCGCCGGTTCTTTCACCGCAACGAAACACCGATCTATTTCATCAGCGCCACCAACTTCAATCTGCTCGGCATGGATGAATGGGTGAAGAATTTTAAGTACATCAACTATCTCGATTGTTACGACGGGCGCCATCCCAATGTCTTCATTCCATCGCCGGGGCCGCACCCAGAATTCGAAAGCATCGAGGACATCAACAATTACCTTCTGCAGCATAAGGAGGTGATCGATTACATAAAAGGCCGTGGCAAACGGCCGAAGGCCGTCTTCCTCATGTTCGACGAGTCGACGGAGAAGCTGGCGCGCGAGCTGGGCCTGCAGGTCTGGTTCCCAAAGGCGCGGACTCGTAACAAGCTGGACAACAAGATCGCCACTGTCCGCGTTGGCGACAAAGCCGGTGTACGCAGTGTCCCCAACGTGCTTGCCAAGGTGACCAGCTATGAGGACATGCGCAAGAAATCGCGCAAGCTGGGCGAAAAGCTGGTGATCCAAACCGCTTACGGCGATTCTGGCCATACCACGTTCTTCATTTCCAGCGAGCGCGATTGGAAACGCCATGCCGACGAGATTGTTACCGCCGGCGAGGTGAAGATCATGAAGCAGATCAAGTGCCGGCAGGCCGCGATCGAGGCCTGTACTACCAAGGCCGGCACCATCGTCGGACCGCTGATGACGGAAATCGTTGGCTTCAAGGAGCTGACCCCCTACAAAGGCGGTTGGGCCGGCAACGAGATCTTCGCCGACTCGTTCACACCCGAGCTGCGCGCGCAGGCGCGCGACAAGACGTTCAAATTCGGCGAGCAGTTGCGCCGGGAAGGTTATCGCGGCTATTTCGAGTTGGATTTCCTGATCGATAATGAAACCGGGGACATGTGGCTGGGCGAGTTGAACCCGCGGGTCACAGGCGCCAGCTCCATGACCAACCACGCCGCCTTCGCCCACGCGGATGCGCCGCTGTTCCTATTCCACCTTTTGGAATTCAGCGGTGTCGACTTCGATTTCGACGTGAAGGGCTTGAACGACCGCTGGGCGGATCCGGACAATATCGATAGTTGGAGCCAGCTGATCATCAAGCACACCGAGGAGACCGTGGATATCGTGGCCCATGCGCCGGCCAGCGGTATCTGGCATTTGGAAGACGACGGCGCGGTCTCCTATTCACGCTTCGACTATCATCGGCGGGCGGTGGAAAGCGAGCGGGAAGCCTTTTTCCTGCGCATCAGCGGTCCCGGCGATTATCGGTACGAGGGTGCCGATTTGGGCATTCTGATTACCCGTGGCCGCTTGATGAGTAAGAATTTCCAGCTTAACGATCGAGCGAAGATGTGGATCGATGGCATCCGAAGCCGTTTCGTCGGGCGACCGCTGGAGTCCGGGGCGACGGTCCCCGGTCCGGTGTTACAGCCGGGTGCGTTCAAGATTTATTAAGGTTGAAATCGTCTAGGTAAGCCGAACCGACCACTTTTCGCGCGGGGCACGGGTTTCGTGGAGCTCCAGTTCAGAGCCATTGCCGAAGATCGCCCCGGCGCGAAGTGGGGTGCGGTGTTTCATGAGCACTGGCCGGCGTATCGCCATTGGTTCCTCAGCGAGGGGATTGAGGCGCGGCCGACCTACCGGCAATGCCGCGTCCAGTTGGCCAAGTTCATGCCCGAGATCCTGCCCACCTATGACCGGCTGTGCGAAATGGCCGGCGGTGGCGATACGGCCGCACGGTTTCTGAGCCTCTATCGCCCGCCGCCGTATATCACCGGGTGCAGCCAAGCGGTATGGCCCGGCGACGAGCCGATCCTCATCCGCAATTACGACTACAGCCCAGCCCTGTGCGAGGGTGTCATCATGCTCAGCCGCTGGAACGGCCGGGCAGTTCTCGCCATGGTCGACTGTCTTTGGGGTGCCCTAGACGGCATCAATGAAGCCGGGCTGGCGGTCAGCCTGACCTTCGGGGGTCGCCGCGTGGTCGGGGATGGCTTCGGCATTCCCGTGATCATCCGCTATATCCTGGAGTTCTGCGATACCACGGCCGATGCGGTCGAAGTATTGCGGCGGGTGCCCAGCCATATGGCCTACAACGTGACCATGGTAGATAAATCCGGCGCTTTCGCCACGGCACTGCTCTCGCCCGATGGCGAAACCCAGATTACCCAGCTGCCGATCGCCGCGAACCATCAACTGCACATCGATTGGCACCGCTTCGCCCGGGCCACCGCGACCTTGGAGCGGGAGCGTTTTCTCTACTTCCGTTTGCAGGACCAGACCATGACGCCGGAGCGCCTGACCGAATGCTTCCTGCGACCGCCGCTCTATACCACCGCCTACGGGCGCGGCTTCGGCACCGTCTATACGGCCGTCTACCGGCCCGACCTGGGGCTGGCTTGCTATCACTGGCCGGATGGAAGTTGGAAGCAATCGATCGACCACTTCTCGGAGGGCCTGCGCCGTCAGCGCTTCTACCCGGACCAGCCGATCCCGCAGGCAATTTCTTAGACCGCTACGACACCGCGTCGGCGCTCCGATATGGCTTCACAGAAGTTCTGCAGGAAGCTGCCAAAGCCCATATACTGCATCCGTGATTGCGGATCCTCAATTGGGTCGCTTGAGGTCAGCATTCCGGCGGCGTGTGCAAAACAGCAAATATAGGTGGTTGCATGCCCACGCAACCAAATCCAATTTCGTCTAGCCATATATAGCGGAATCCAAAAAGATCAGGCACATACAACTCTGAAGAGGTGTGTGCCATAGGGGCTTGATATGAACCTCTCTATATTCGCATAGAAATCTTTAGGGGAGGCGGTGGTCTACTTCGCTGGTGACCTGAGCCCCGCAAACTCCTCCAAGAATGAGTAGAGTCCGTCGGATGATAGGGAGACGGACAGATGAAGCGATCGCGGTTCACCGAGGAACAGATTGTCGGAGTTTTGAAAGAGCAAGAGGCCGGTCAAAGGACGGCC
>JAJFGP010000010.1 GCA_021776055.1 Kiloniellaceae bacterium | reverse complement strand
CGCTGTTCAACTGGCTGTATGCCCGCCATCATGGGGGCATTTTCCGACTGCGCGTCGAGGATACGGACCGCAAGCGCTCCACGGATGAGGCCGTCGAGGCGATCCTGGACGGTATGCGCTGGCTCGGCCTGACCTGGGATGACGAGGTCGTGTACCAGTTTGCACGGGCCGCCCGCCATGCCGAGGTAGCCGGCACCCTGCTGGCAACCGACAACGCCTATCGCTGCTTCTGTACGCCCGAGGAGTTGGAGGAAATGCGGCGCCTGGCCCGGGCCGAGGGACGCCCGATACGCTATGACGGGCGCTGGCGCGACCGCGATCCGGCGACGGCGCCGGCTGACGCCAAGCCGGTCATCCGCCTGAAGGCCCCGCAGACCGGCGAAACGGTCATCGACGATCTGGTGCAGGGACGCGTTACGGTCGGCAACGATCAGCTTGACGACATGGTCCTGCTCCGCGCCGATGGAACGCCGACGTATATGCTTTCGGTCGTCGTGGACGACCACGATATGGATATTTCTCACGTCATCCGGGGCGACGATCATCTGACCAACGCCTTTCGCCAAACATTGATGTATCAGGCGCTTGGCTGGTCGGCACCGGCGTTTGCGCATATACCGCTCATCCACGGACCGGATGGCGCCAAGTTATCGAAGCGCCACGGCGCCTTGGGTGTCGAGGCTTACCGTGACATGGGCTATCTGCCGGAGGCGCTGTGCAACTATCTGCTCCGTTTGGGTTGGGGACACGGCGACGACGAGATCATCTCGATCGAGCAAGCCGTCTCCTGGTTCGACCTGGGCGGTGTGGGCAAGTCGGCGTCCCGCTTCGATTTCGCCAAGTTGGACAATTTGAATGCCCACTACCTGCGTGAAGCAGACGATGCTTACCTAGTTGAGGCGGTCAAGCCTCGTCTGGAAAGCACGCTCGGCCGGCCACTCGACGGAACGGCGGACGCACATCTGCGACGGGGCATGAGCGGGTTGAAGACGCGGGCGCGAAACCTAAAGGAGCTAGCGGAAAACGCATTTTTCTACGCCGCTACGCGCCCCCTCACCCTATCGCCAAAGGCTTCGAAGATACTCGCCGACGGCGGACATCAGCGTTTGGCCCATGTGCTTCCGTTTTTGCAAGCCGTGGATGACTGGACGGAAGCCAACCTGGAGGCAACCGTGCGGCAAACGGCCGAGCAACTGGACCTCAAGTTAGGACAGCTTGCACAACCCTTACGTGCAGCCCTGACCGGATCGGGGTCGTCTCCGGGCCTTTTCGACGTCATGGCGATCCTTGGCCGTACCGAGTGCCTCGCGCGCATAACCGATCAAACAGGCCCAACGCCAGGCGTTTAGCTCGGTGCTAGCCATGTTGGCCTCGCCAGTTTGATCGACTCGGCAAGAGGGTTTATGCTGCAGCGCACCTATTCTCCAAGCGTTTCAGGCCCTCCCACTCAGTACGAGGAATCGGCGATATGCCAACGAGCCCCCCCGCAGAGAAAGCCGCCTCAAGTAAGAACACCGTTACCTTAACCGACAATAGCAGCGGCCGATCTTGGGAAATGCCTATCATGGAGGGCACCACCGGCCCGCGCGTCATCGACGTGCGCCGGCTCTACGCGGATACCGGTTTCTTCACGTACGACCCCGGCTACACCTCAACCGCAAGCTGCGATTCGACCCTCACTTTTATCGACGGGGACGAGGGCGTGCTTATGCATCATGGCTATGCCATCGAGGACCTGGCAGAGCACAGCGACTACATGGAAGTGTGCTATCTGCTGTTGAACGGCCACCTGCCGACAGCGGCGGAGCGCCGGGGCTTCGAAAATTCCATCACCTACCACACCATGCTGCACGAGCAGATGCTCTACTTCTATCGGGGTTTTCGCCGGGATTCGCATCCGATGGCGATCATGGTGGGCGTGGTCGGGGCGCTGTCGGCTTTCTATCATGATTCAACGGATATCAGCGATCCGCATCAGCGTATGGTCGCGTCCCACCGCCTGGTTGCCAAGATGCCGACGATTGCCGCCATGGCCTACAAGTATTCGATTGGCCAGCCGTTCGTGTATCCCCGCAACGATCTCAGCTTTGCCGCCAACTTCCTGCACATGACCTTTGCCGTGCCGGCCGAGGAGTACAAGGTTAGCCCGTCATTGGCGCGAGCGATGGACCGAATCTTCATTTTGCACGCCGATCACGAACAGAACGCTTCGACCTCGACCGTCCGCATCGCCGGGTCGAGCGGCGCCAACCCATTCGCCTGCATCGCCGCGGGTATCGCCTCGCTCTGGGGTCCGGCACATGGCGGCGCCAATGAAGCAGTGCTCAAGATGCTGCAAGAAATCGGCTCCAAGGAGCGTATCCCCGAGTTCCTCAAGCGGGCCAAGGACAAAGACGACCCGTTCCGGCTAATGGGCTTTGGTCACCGCGTTTACAAGAATTACGATCCGCGCGCGGCGGTCTTGCGCAAGAGCTGCCATGAGGTGCTGGAGGAGCTGAACCATCAAGACGAGCCGCTGCTCGATCTGGCCATGGAGCTGGAGCGAATTGCCCTGGAGGACGACTATTTCGTCAGCCGCAAGCTCTTCCCCAACGTGGATTTCTATTCCGGAATCATTCTCCAGGCCATGGGCTTCCCGACATCCATGTTTACGGTCCTGTTCGCGCTTGCACGGACGGTGGGCTGGGTTGCTCAGTGGAAGGAAATGATCGAGGACCCAGACCACCGCATCAGCCGGCCGCGCCAGCTCTACATCGGCGAGACGAAGCGCGAATTTATTCCCGTAGACCGCCGGGGATGATGGGCACGGCTTGTGGCTATCCGCGCTCGATCAATTCTATCTTGTAGCCGTCGGGATCCTCGACGAAGGCGATGACACTGCCGCCATGCTTCATCGGCCCGGGCGGGCGCGGAATCTTGACTCCGGCTTTCTCCAGCTCCGTGCAGGTCCCATAGATATCGGGCACGCCGACCGCTAGGTGACCGAACCCGTCACCCAGATCGTAGGGCTCTTTCTGACCCCAATTATGGGTCAGCTCGATGACCGTATTGGTGGCCTCATCGCCATAACCTAAGAAGACCAGGGTGAATTCGCCCGTGGGATAATCCTTCCGGGTCAACACCTTCATACCCAGGTGCTGGGTGTAGAAGTCGATGGACTTGTCCAAGTCCTTGACCCGGATCATGGTGTGCAGCAGGCGGAACCGGTCCGCCGTCGTTGTCTCGGTCATGGTTTCTCCTTGTATACCTTCTTCCTATTTAGGCTCTGCACCGATCAGACTCAATACGGTCTGTGCCGCCCGGCGGCTTGGCGGCGTACCGCCTGGAGTCAGCAACCGGATTGCCTCGCCGGCCGCCTCGACCTGGGCCGAGCGAGCCTTTGGGTCCTCCAGCAGGGCACCCAACGCCGCCGCCAGATTATCCGGTGTACACTTTTCTTGTATCAACTCGGGCTGCACCTCCCGCCCCAGCAAAATGTTCGGCAGGCTTGCATATCGTGACTTTACAACCCGGCGCGCGATAAACGCCGTCATGGGCGACACGCGATAGCCGATGACGCTGGCCACTCCCGCCACGGCCAGTTCCACCGCCACGGTGCCCGAAGCTGCCAGCGCCACATCGGACGCGGCGAAGGCCTCCGCTTTTTCCGCGGGCTCCGTGAGGACGGTGGTCGGCACGGGCCAGGTGGGTGCCAATGCGGATACCTCGGCGGCAACGGTGGATACGGTCGGCGTCACTGCCCGCAAGCCTGGAAAACGCTCCGCAAGACGCCCCAAGGTCGCGCCAAAGATCGGCGCCAGACGACGGACCTCGCCGCGACGGCTGCCGGGCAGCACGCAGATCACCGGGGCCGCGGCGTCGATTGCGTGCACCGTGCGAAATGCAATTGGATCGGCAGTATGGTTCTTCATTTCCACCGCCGGGTGGCCGACGAACGTGGTGGCCAAGCCGTGCTTCTCGAAGTACGGCGCTTCAAAAGGCAGCAACGTGAGCAGATGATCCACATGGCGCGCCATCTTTGCCGCCCGCCAGGGTTTCCACGCCCAGACCGAGGGCGCCACGTAGTGAACGAGCGGCATGCCCAGGCCACGCAGCCGCAGGCTTACCTCAAGGCTAAAGCTGGGCGAATCGATCGTCACCACCGCCGCGGGCCGCATCGTACGCACGACCGCGGCCGTTTGCCGGATATGCTGGATGATTCGAAGGGCGTGCGGCACGATCTCGAAGACGCCCATGATCGCCAGTTCATCTATGGGAATCAGGCTATCCAGGCCCTCGGCAATCATGCGCTCGCCGCCGATGCCGGCAAAACGGACCGCGCCACCGGTCTCGGCACGCAACGCGGCCATCAACCGCGCGCCCAGCAGGTCGCCGGACGGCTCACCGGCAATCAGGAAAATCAGAGGCGAGGCCTGGCCGCCGCCAGCGGCGCTCGCTGTCATTCGCCGACCTGCACTCCGATTACGAAGAGGCCGGCGGCATCGGCGGCATCGACGACAGCAGAGCGATCTACAACCAGGGCCCCGCCCGTCTGGACGGCGATACCGCGCAGGCCGGCCGCCGCTGCCTGAGTCACCGTGTGCACCCCGATGGTCGGTAAATCGACACGCGCGTCCTGCTGCGGCTTGCGCAGCTTGACCAAGACGCCGCCGGGCCCGCCACGACGCAGCACGGCGCAGCGCTCCAAAAGGCTCTCCGTACCCTCTACCGCCTCGACCCCAAGCACGAAACCTTGTTGCACAACCACGGCCTGCCCGACATCGTGCGCTCCAAGGGCGCCGGCCACGGTGATGCCGCGGGCGATATCTTCCTTCGCCTGCGCATCAGGCGCATGCCGTCCATAGACCCCGCCTGGTGCCATCATATCACCCAATACATTGTCGGCGCCGAGGACGCGAAACCCCTTGCCTTCCAACGTGCCGACGATGGCACGCAGCAAGCCGTCGTCTCCCAGCGCATTGGTGCCAGCCTTTGCCAACACCTTCACGCTCAGGGGGTCCAGACGTAGGTCGCGCAGGCTGGGGCGGATCATGGGACCGATCATCACGACATCGGCGACGCCGGCTTCACGCAGCAACTTTAACGCCGCGGATGTCGACCCTAGGCGGGTCCAGGCGTGTTCGACGCCGACCGTGGTCTGCGGGTCCGTTTGTCCCTCGAATGCCAAGACAAAAACATCGCGACCCGAGGCGCGACATACTTGAACTAGCCGCTGCGGCAGATCGCCGCTGCCGGCCAAAATACCAAGCTTACCCGTCATCGCCGAGTTTGGGGCCGAGTTTGGGTCGACAAAGGGCGCGCGACGAGTCACCGCGAACGAACGCAACGATGTCCTCGACGCCCTTGGCCTGCCCTAGCTTCGCGTCCAGACGGCCGACCCGTTCCGCTAAAGTATCGTCATCAGCGAACAGCATCTGATAAGCGCTGTTCAATGCCTGAATCTGACCACGGTCGAAACCGTTCCGTTTGAGGCCGATAACATTGAGGCCGTGCAAGCTCGCCCGCTCGCCCAGGGCCATGCCATAGGGGATGACGTCATGCTCGATCCCGGACATGCCGCCGATAATGGCATGCCGGCCGATGCGAACAAATTGATGGACCGCCGACAGACCGCCGATGATCGCGTAATCCTCCACGACAACATGCCCGCCCAACGTGGCGTTGTTTGCTAAAATGACATGATCGCCGATCTGACAATCATGCGCGACATGCGCCCCCATCATGAAGAGGCAATGGTCGCCGACCCGGGTGATCATGCCACCGCCTTTGGTGCCCGGATTCATGGTGACATGCTCGCGCACCAAAGTATCCTCGCCAATAATCAGCTCGGACGGCTCGCCGCTGTATTTCAGGTCCTGCGGCTGATGGCCGATAGATGCGAACGGAAAGATCTGGCTGCGAGCGCCAATGCGGGTGCGCCCCTCGATCACCACATGGCTGTGCAGGACCACGTCCGAGCCAAGATCGACATCTGCCCCGACGACACAGTACGGACCGATCCGGACGCCCTCGCTGAGTTTGGCTTTGGGGTCGACGATCGCGGAGGCATGCACCTGCGCCATCAATCGTCCATGATCATGGCCGAAAACCGTGCCTGAGCCATCAGCACTCCGTTCACCTTGGCTTCGCCGTTGAACTTCCAGACATTGCCGCGGTTGCGCACCTTGCTCACGTGTATGTGCAGGGTATCTCCCGGAACCACGGGCTTGCGAAACCGGCCATCCTCAACGGTCATGAAATAGACGAGCTTACCGGCGGCCGCGCCTTCCAGGGTCTCCACCACAAGGACGGCAGCGGTCTGCGCCATGGCTTCGATAATGAGCACACCGGGCATCACGGGCTGGCGCGGGAAGTGTCCTTGAAAGAAGAACTCGTTGATCGACACGTTCTTGACGCCAACCGCGCTCACGTCCGGCTGCAAATCGATCACGCGGTCGATCATGAGAAACGGATATCGATGCGGGATCATTTCCATGATCCGCAGGATATCGATGGATTTCACGACCTCTCGCGTCACACGACTCTCAATCATCACGCTTGCCCCTCGCTTTGAGCTGACGCTGCCAAATAGTGCACAGACGGAAGTAGTCTCGCAAAAGAATGGCCGGAACGCCTCCCACCGTTTGGCCCGGTGGAACATCCCGCATGACCCCGCTCTTTGCGGCTATCTGCGCCCCTTTGCCAATGGTCAAATGACCCGCAACCCCGACCTGAGCGGCCACGACGACGTGATCCTCTAATTTCGTACTGCCAGCAATGCCACACTGGGCGATCAGCACACACTGTCGCCCCAGCCGCACGTTGTGCCCGATCTGCACCAGATTATCAATCTTCGAACCCGCGCCGATCACTGTATCCGGCCCAGCGCCCCGATCGATGGTGGAATTCGCGCCAACCTCCACATCATCCTCGACAATAACCCGGCCCAGTTGGGGCACGTCGAGCACGCCATCGGCATCCATGGCAAAGCCGAATCCCCGATTTCCAATGCAGACCCCAGCGTGGATCTGACAGCGCGCGCCGATCAGGCAGTGGCCCAAATAGACATTGGCGCCGATCTCGGTGCCCGCGCCAACCACCACCCCGTCCGCAATGACAGCATTAGGGCCGACGAGGCAGTCCGGTCCGATTTCCACCCGTGCACCGATCACTGCGCCCGCACCGATCTCGGTACCCGATCCGATGCGGGCGGTGGAATCGACAGTGGCGGTCTGGTGCCGCCCCTCATGCCGTGGCTGCGGCGGGTAAAAGGCCCGCGCCACCTCGGCATACCCGCGATATGGCTTGGTCGTAATCAGCAGTACCATGCCCTTGGGCGCATGCTCGGCGTGCTGCGGCCCCACCACACAGGCGCCAGCCTTGCTGGACCGAAAAGTATCCAGATACCGCGTATTGTCGAGAAAACTCACATCGTTTTCGCCAGCGGCATCCAGCGGCGCCACGTCGCGCATGCGTCGCTCCGGGTCCGCGCCCTTACTAAGCTCCGCCGAAGCTACCTGCGCAATTTCGCGTAGTGTTAGCGGGTTCGCTGCCCGAAAGAAGCGTGGGTCAGCCATGGGCGATCTAGTTTTGCGACGCCGGCAGCGCCACGGTGGTCAGACGCGCATTCAGGCGCTCCAACGCCTCATTCGAGATATCGAATTTCGGCTTGACGATCACGACGGTAGCCCGCGAGAGAATCAGATCGAGGCCACGTTCCTCGGCAATTTCTTTTGCCACATTGGCCAACTCGTTCTGCACCTGCGATATTCCTTGGCCAAATAGTTGATCCAGGCCCTTTTTTCGTTCCTGGACCTGGCGCTGCAAGGTTGCGACCTGCTGCTCAAGATCCTTCCGCTTCTGCGTATACGCCTCGGCGGATAGAATGGTTCGCTGCCGCGCCAACTCCTGATCAGCGGTACGCAAGGATTCCTCCTCGGCCCGCAACTCATCCTGGTACTTGGTGCGCTGCTCCTCGATCTTAGCGGTCAGCGATTTAACAGCCACGGACTCCCGAAGGATCTTCTGCACATCGATGATAGCCAACATCGGCGCTTCGGCGTTCTGGGCCAAAGCCGGTTGCCCGCCGGATACGGCTGTAACCGCGGCCATCAGCGCCGCCGCAATGCAGTGGCGAATAGAGAGAGGTATCCTTGCCATAACCTTAAATATAGTGATTAGAACTGAGTTCCAAAACTAAAGCTAAACAACTCGGTCTGATCGAAATCTTCCTTGAGAACCGCATATCCAAGATCAATGATAATCGGACCGAACGGCGACTGCCAGGAGAACCCGGCGCCAACCGAGACACGCGGTGTCTCTTCGTCCAAAACATTGGCATTGGTCCGGTCCAGGCCCCAGGCGGAACAGACATCGGTGAAAATACGGCCACGAATATCGAATTCCTCGGGCAGGCCCAACGGGAATCCCAGCGCGAGGGTCCCTGTATAGAACTGCTTGGCCCCCAGGGGGTCCTCGGTCGGACCGTCACGAGGGCCGATCCCGGCAAACTGAAACCCGCGGCAGTTGTTGCCCCCAACAAAGTGGCGATCGCTGATTAACGTATCTTGGCCAAGGCCGATAATATTGCCGACTTCAACATCGGCGCTGATAGTCCAATCCTCAATGAACGAATAGTGGTACTCACCGCCCACCGACGATTTCAGGTATCGAATGTCGCCGCCAAGACCGGTTATGTCGTTCCGCAACCGCAGAGCAATGCCCTCGCGCGGATCGAAGCGACTGTCACGCGTATCGTAGGTGAGTTCTTGCGAAAAACCTGACTCCAGAAATGTTCCCACTTCCTCCTGGATCAACAGCGATGCATCCGAGTCCACGTTAGAGATTGTGTTTTGTTCCAGGGTATACCGAACGACCTGACGCAGGTTTTCGGTGTAGTTGAAACCGGAGCGCAACGACCCGCCAACTCGTTCAAGCTCGAAGGCGCGCCGTCTTTTGTTTGTCGTTGTTCGGAACGCGTCGAAACCAGCCGCCAGATCCCGCCCGAGGAAGTATGGTTCCGTGAAACTCAAATCGAGCTGCGAGTCGGAACCGGAGAGCGTAAAGCCCAGCCTAAGGTCCTGGCCACGCCCGAGCAGATTTCGCTCGCGTATGCTTATATTGCCGACCGGACCCGCGTCCGTCGAGAAGCCGGCACCGAAAGACAGATCGCCCGTGGACTGTTCCTCCACCTCGACAGAGATCACGGTTTTATCGGCGCTGCTGCCGGCATTGTTTTGCACATCGACGGTGCTGAAGAAGCCGAGGTTCTGAACTCTCTGCCGTGACCGGCGTAGTTTGGCGCTATTGAAAGCGTCCCCTTCAACCAATCGGAATTCACGTCGAACCACTTGGTCAAGGGTGCGGTTATTTCCCGAAATATCAATGCGTTCGACAAAAACCTTCGGCCCTTCCTTAATCTCAAAATTTATCCCGATTGTAAGTGCTTCGGGGTCGCTGTCGGCGCGGGGCCGAATGTCGACAAAGGCATAACCGAGATTGCCGACGGCCTCGCTCAAATTACTGACGGTATCCTCAACTGCCTTGGCGTCATACCATTCCTCTTCTTCCGCCAGAACATGCTCCTGCAATGTCTCCGGGTCGAGGTTACGCAAGGTGGTCGTGACCCCAATATTTCCGAATTTGTAGCGCTTACCCTCCTCCAACGTGAAGGTAACGATGAAACCCGCACGATCGGGGGTAAGCTCTGCAACCACCGACGTGACGCGGAAATCAGCATATCCTTCATGTAGATAGAAGCGGCGCAGCAGCTCGCGGTCGAAAGAGAGCCTGTCCGGATCGTATGTATCCGTTGACGACAGAATGCGCCAAAAGGCGGATTCACTGGTTGTGATCTCGTCGCGCAAGCTCGAATCCGAAAACTCGCGATTGCCAATAAAGTTGATCGCGCTGATCTCGGTCAACGGCCCTTCATTGATCTCGAACACAAGGTCGACGCGATTTTGCGGTAGCTGTATGACCTTGGGCTCGACAGTCGCGGCGTAACGGCCCGATCGGCGATAAATCTCGAGCAACCGTTGCGAGTCGCTTTGTGCCTTGGTCCTGGTGAATACGATGCGCGGCCGCAGCGTCACTTCGGCCCGCAGGGCATCGTCATCGAGCTGATCGTTCCCCTCGAACGCGATACGGTTGATAATCGGATTCTCAACGACGGAGACGATCAATGCGTCGCCTTCACGGCGCAGCGTTACATCGGCAAACAACCCGGTGCTGAAAATATTTTTCAGAGACTTGTCGAGGCGAATGGGATCAAAAGAATCGCCCGGATTAATCCGCATATAGGAGCGGACGGTTTCCGGCTCTATGCGTTGGGTTCCCTCGATGCGGATTTCATTGATGATGCCGCCACTCTGGTCCGTCTGAGCCAAGGCCGGTCGGGCTGCCGCCGCACCCCACACAAGGCACAAGACGAGCAGCACACCGACTGTTCGTATTCGTCGTCCCCAGAACAATTTCTTAGACCCCCAAAAGCCGTCATGCCTCGACAGCTAGTCCCCCACACCCTGCGGCACGCCCCCTTTTGTGCCGCGGCTAAGTCACCAGCCCACGAATGAAGTCGAACACCTCTAGGTGTACCAGATCATTCCAGGTGACGAACAGTATCAAGCTGAATACCAACGCCAGACCAATTCGAAAACCGTACTCCTGCGCCCGATCCCCAAGAGGCCGGCCCCGCACGGCCTCGATCCCGTAAAATAGCAGATGTCCGCCATCAAGCATCGGGATCGGGAACAAATTGATCAGGCCTAGGTTAATCGATAATACGGCCATGAACCATATCACTGTGACAAGGCCCAACTCAGCCATTTGCCCTGACATCTGGGCAATCCGCAGCGGCCCGCCGAGCTCCTCCGTGCTCCGTGCGCCAACGATGATTTGTCCCACCGCCTGCAGCGTGCCCACGGTAAGGGAGACCGTTTCGCCCCCCGCCCGCCACACCGCGGTCAGTGGATCGTGCCTGACGAATTCGACAGCGCTTCCGCTCACGCCAAGCAAGCCGATCTTATGCTGGTTACCGAAATTATCAGTCAACTCGGTAAGTGTCGGAATTGCCGAAAGAACGACCTCCTGACCATCCCGCAGGACAACGACCTCGACTTGCAACTCGGGCTTCTGCCGGATGATCCGCTGCACATCCTCAAACCGGTCGATGGCGCTGCCATTAATGCTAACGAAGCGATCGCCTGGCAAAATACCGGCTTCGGCAGCCGCACTATCCGCCGCGACGTCACCAACAATCGGGGGCGTGAAGCGTTGGCCCACTGTCGCAAACAACCCGGCAAGTAGAATCACGGCAAATAGGAAATTAGCCAAGGGTCCCGCCGCAACGATCCAGGATCGTTGGCTTAGGCGCTTACAATGAAAGGACACCGCCCGTTCCTCGGCGGTCAGCTCGGCCTGATCGCCCGACGGCTGGCTAGCGGCGTTGGCGTCGCCGAACATGCGCACATACCCACCCAGTGGGATAAGGCTAAATTTCCAGCGTGTCTTGGCCCGGTCGGTCCAACCGAACAGCTCTGGACCAAAACCTATGGAAAACACCTCGACGCGGACCCCATTGCGGCGGGCCACCAGGAAGTGCCCCATCTCGTGCACAAAAACCAATACTGTCAGGATGGCCAGAAAAGGCAGGACGTAGGTCACAATGCCGCTAAACATCGTGGGCACGGCAAAGGTATATAGTCCGCTGAAAACGTCCATTAAATGGGTCCTGCGATGATGCCAGCGCGCCGCGTCGGAAGGCGCAATTTACCCGTAAAACCGGGGCGCGAACAAGGACCATAGTCCGCCGACTCACGTCGGTATAATTCCATCAAATCAAGCATTAACAGGTTGATATTCCTTATTATTTTTTACATCTGACCGGAGGCGACCGCCCGCGCCTCCCGGTCGACGCTCCAGACGTCCTCCAGCGATTGCAGCGGGGACGCCGGCAGGCTCAAAAGAGTGTCTTCGACCACCTTGGCAATGTCCAGAAAACCAATGCGCCCCTCCAGAAAAGCCCGCACCGCGATTTCGTTTGCCGCATTCAAAATAGTGGGGGCGCTACCGCCGGCCTGCAAGGCTTCGCGGGCCAGGCGCAGTGTCGGGAATCTCACCGGATCAGGTTCCTCGAAGGTCAACTGGCCCACAGCCGCCAGATCCAGCCGATCTATCGGCACCGCCATCCGTTCCGGCCAGGCCAGGGTATAGGCAATCGGCGTGCGCATATCCGGTTGACCCAATTGGGCAAGAACCGAGCCATCCACATAGGAAACCATGGAATGAATGACCGATTGCGGGTGGACCAGCACGTCGATCCGCTCAGGCCCTATACCAAAAAGATGTTGGGCCTCAATAACTTCGAGGCCCTTGTTCATCATGGTAGCGGAATCGACGGAGATCTTGGCCCCCATGTCCCAGTTCGGGTGTGCCACCGCCTGGGCGGGGGTCACATCGGCCATCGCCTCCCTCGACAGAGTTCGGAATGGCCCGCCCGAGGCGGTTAGAACAATGCGATCCACGGCCGCCGGCCGCTGGGCATCCAGCACCTGGAAGATGGCATTGTGTTCGGAATCGACGGGCAGCAGGGTGGCCTGGCTTCGCATCACTTCCGTGGTCATCAGTGGGCCGGCGCATACCAGGGTTTCCTTATTGGCCAGCGCCACGATGGCACCCCGGCGCACTGCCGCCATGGTCGGCGCCAAACCGGCGGCGCCGACAATAGCGGCCATCACCCAATCCGACGGGCGGGCCGCCGCTTCCGTCACCGCCGCCTGACCTGCGGCGGCTTCGATGCCGCTCCCGGATAGCGCCTCCTTGAGATCGAGATAGCGGCTCTCGTCGGCAACCACCGCCAGCCGGGCGCCAACTTGTTTGGCCTGCTCTGCCAGACGCTCCACCTGGCCGTTTGCGGTTAACGCCTCGACCTCGAATTGATCCAGATTGCGGCTGATAAGATCGAGGGTGTTACGCCCGACAGAACCGGTCGACCCTAGAACCGTAACCCGGCGCGGTGCCGACTTTGGAACGCGTCTCGGTGCGGCTACAGCCATGCGTCTCCCATTCCCCCCGTCAAACGAACCGCCCCACCCAACGCCAGAGCAGCAGCCAATAGACCATCAATTCGATCAAACACCCCCCCATGTCCGGGGATGAGGTTGCTCGAATCCTTGGCGCCTACCCGGCGTTTCAGATGCGACTCGAAAAGATCGCCTACCTGAGCCACAACCGCAAGTACCGCGCTGGCGACGGCAATACGCCCGAGCTCCCGCGGACCAAGATCCGCTGACCCCAATGCCAGCGCCACGACGATACCAGCAACCGCGGCCGCCATGGCGCCGCCAGCCAGACCTGCCCAAGTCTTACCTGGGCTGATCCCTGGGGCCAGCCGGGGTCCGCCAATCGATCGGCCCGCCGCGTAGGCGCCCACATCCGTCGCCCAGACCACGGCAACGAGCCAGAGTATCACGGCGCGTCCCGACGCGGGATCGGCGCGCAGCCACAGAAAAGCCAGCACGGCCGATCCCAAATACGCCCCTCCGATGGCGTACCAGAGCGGCCGTTCCAGCCGCACGCGCGTGGCGGCGAGAGCAGCGGCGGCGGTGCCGGTGGCAATCACCCAACCCGCCAGCGAATAATGACCCAGCGCCGCGGTAATGCCTGCCATCAGTACGGCTGCGATCAGCGCAATGCCGGGTAATCCAAGGGTCCCGCGACCGCATAGCCGGGCCCACTCCCACGCAACCAGCGCCCCGATACCACAGACGAGCATATCGCTGTACGGCGGGCCAAAATACAACGCCGCCAGGGCCGGAGGCGCCAGAACCAGCGCCGAGACGATCCGCAGCGGCAGGCCGGGCCATTTACTTGGCGCCGACAGCCGCACCGTAACGCCGATCTCGTTTTTGAAATTCCCGGACCGCCTCGGCCAGATCTTCTTTGCTGAAGTCCGGCCAAAGCTTGTTGAAAAACACAAGCTCGCTGTACGCCGACTGCCAGAGCAGGAAATTGCTGATCCGTTGTTCGCCACTGGTGCGAATGAGCATGTCGGGATCGGGTATGCCAGCGGTAGACAAAGCCGCGGAGAAGGTGACTTCATCGATGGCATCCGGATCCATCTGCCCCGCCGCCACGGACTTCGCTAAGGTCCGCGCCGCGGCCAGGATGTCCTGTCGCCCACCGTAACTTATGGCAATGGTTAGATTAAGCCGGTGGCCCGCCTGTGTCAGCGTCTCGGCATCCCCGATCTGTTGCGCCACATCCTTTGGCAGTCGCGTTCGGTCCCCGATCACCCGCAGACGAACGTTTTCTTTGTGTAAGCGGTTTAGCTCAGCCTGCAAATAACGGCGCAGCAAGCCCATCAGATCGTCAATCTCGGTCGCCGGGCGTTTCCAGTTCTCAACCGAGAAACCATACAAAGTGAGGTACGAGATACCGAGCTCGATTGAAGCCTCGACCGACCGGCGCACCGCTTCGGCGCCTTGGCGGTGCCCGGCTGTGCGTGGCAAGCCGCGCGCATTGGCCCAGCGTCCGTTGCCATCCATGATGATCGCGACGTGAGTTGGCGCTCCGGCGCCGGCGGCTTCGCGAACTCCGTCCATCACATTAAACTTGGAGGATCTCCTCCTCCTTATGTGCCAAGGCCTCGTCGATGGCCTTGATATGCTCATCGGTCAGGCGCTGAATCTCTTCGCTCCACAGGCGATGATCGTCTTCGGATATCTCGTGGGCCTTTTCCATGCGCTTGAGCGTCTCCATACCGTCCCGCCGCACGTTGCGCACGGCGATACGGCACTGCTCCGTATACTTTCCGGCGATTTTGGTCAATTCGATGCGCCGTTCCTCGGAGAGCGCCGGGATCGGCACGCGCATAAGCTGTCCGTCGGCGGCCGGGTTCAGGCCCAGGCCGGCATTGCGAATCGCCTTCTCGACCGCGCCTACCAAAGATCGGTCCCACACCTGCACGGTGACCATGCGCGATTCCGGAACGCTGACAGTCCCGACCTGATTGATCGGCATGCTGGCCCCATAGGCCTCGACCATCACCGGCTCCAGCAGCGCCGCCGAGGCCCGTCCGGTGCGTAATCCGGCAAACTCTTTGCGGAGCACCTCCTTGGCGCCATCCATCCGCCGGGCAATGTCATCGAGATCGGGATCGGCCATGAATCAGCCCTCGTCACTGACAATGGTGTAGCGGCCCTCGCCGCACAGCACCTTGGCAAACGCACCGGGCTCATAGATAGAGAATACGACGATCGGAATCGCATTCTCCCGGGCGAGGGAAATTCCCGCATGGTCCATCACGCCGAGGTCCTTGGTCAAGACCTCCATGTAATTGAGGCGGTCGAAGCGCTTAGCGCCCGTCACCTTGACCGGATCGGCGTCATAAACGCCGTCTACCTTAGTGCCCTTGAGCAACAGATCGCAGGCCATCTCCGAGGCGCGCAATGCCGCCGCGGTATCGGTGGTGAAGAACGGATTACCGGTCCCGGCGCCGAAGATGACAACACGTCCCTTTTCCAGGTGCCGCTCCGCGCGGCGCCGTATATAGGGCTCCGCCACGGTGGCCATGGGAATGGCCGATTGGACGCGCGTAGCCACGTCGAGACGTTCGAGGGCGCTTTGCATGGCCAAGGAATTAATGACGGTGGCGAGCATGCCCATGTAATCGGCGGTCGCCCGCTCCATGCCGCTGGCGGCACCGGACAAGCCGCGGAAAATATTGCCGCCGCCGATGACCAGACAAACCTGCACGCCCATGCGGTGTACTGAGAGAACGTCCTTGGCAATCCGGGAGACCGCCTCCGGGTCGAGGCCATAATCCCGGTCGCCCATCAGCGCCTCGCCCGAAATCTTGAGCAAAACACGTTTATATTTCGGCTTGCTGGCCACGCCCTCTCCCAGCGATGCCGGCGCTGTTATCTGCCGGCGGTCCGTTTAACGGCCTAATTGGGCCGCCACATCGGCTGCGAAATCGCCCTCTTCCCGCTGCACACCCTCGCCAAGTTGGAAGCGGTGGAACCCGGCAACCTTAACCGGTGCACCGACGTCCTGGCTAATATTCTCAAGCACTTTGCGTACCTTAGTCTCGCCATCGATAACGAAGGCCTGTTCGAGCAAGCAGATCTCTTCATAGTACTTGCGCAGGCGGCCTTCCAACATCTTTTCGATGATATTCTCCGGCTTGCCGCTTTCCCGTGCCTGTTCGATCAGGACGTTGCGCTCGCGCTCGAGCGTTGCCGGGTCCACGTCCGCTACGTCAGTCGCCTGCGGCGCCGACCAGGAAATGTGCATGGCAAGTTGCCTGCCGAACGCCCGCAGCTTCTCGGCATCGCCGGTGGACTCGAGTGCCACGATGACGCCGATCTTACCCTGATTGGGAACCTCGGCACTAACCTGATTGTGTACGTAAGAGGCCACGACTCCGTTGGTGATCTCCAAGCACGCGGTGCGCCGCACGGCCATGTTTTCGCCAACCTTTGCGATCAGGTCGGTGAGCGCCTCCGCGATTGTCTTCCCGCCATTCGAATAGGCACTGGCACGCAACGCGTCCACGTCGCCACCCGCGCCTAGGCTTGCCGTCGCCGTATTACTCACGAATTCCTGAAAGGCCTCGTTGCGGGCGATAAAATCGGTCTCGGAGTTAACCTCAACGAGGGCGCCGCGGCGCCCCTCGATGCAGACGCCAACAAGGCCCTCGGCGGCGACACGGCCAGCCTTCTTCGCCGCAGCCGCCAGGCCCTTCGTACGCAGCCAATCGACCGCAGCCTCCAGGTCGCCGGCGTTCTCGGTCAGTGCCTTCTTGCAATCCATCATGCCGGCGCCGGACTTCTCGCGTAGGTCCTTGACCAGCGCTGCTGTGATCTCAGCCATAACTCAACCTTCTACGTTTCTTGTTGTCGCCTATTGAGATGCGGCTGCCTTGGCGACCGGCGCGTCGGCGGGCTTTGCTGCCACCGCGTCACTCGGCGGTTCGGCACTTGGCGCTGCTGCGGCGCTGTCGGCCTCGACTTTCTCAGTTTTCTCAGCTTTTGGCAGAGCCTCGGTGGGCGTTTCGTCCGCCTCACCGACGTCCTTGCCCGTAGCCGTAAGCTCGACCTGGATACCGTCGAGAACTGCCTCGGAAATTAGGTCGCAGTAGAGGGTAATGGCCCGAATGGCATCGTCGTTACCCGGAATCGCATGATCGATGTTCGCCGGGTCCGAGTTCGAATCCAGCACCGCGACGACCGGAATGCCGAGGACCTTGGCTTCTTCGACCGCGATATGTTCCTTGTTCGTGTCGATGACGAACAGCACTGTCGGTAGACCGCCCATTTCCTTGATGCCGCCCAGGGCGCGCTCCAACTTGTCCCGCTCGCGCGTCAGGTTGAGCAATTCCTTCTTGGTCAGCCCCTCGGTCTCGCTGGCCAGCCGGTTTTCGACGTCGCGCAAGCGCTTGATCGACTGCGAGATGGTCTTCCAGTTGGTCAGCATGCCACCGAGCCAACGGTGATTGACGTAGTACTGCCCGCAGCGTTTCGCGGCCTCGGCGACCTTCTCGCTGGCCTGCCGTTTGGTGCCCACGAAAAGCACCCGGCCGCCGCCCGCAACGATGTCACGAATGAACGAGATGGCATGGTGCAGCATCGGCACCGTCTGCTCGAGATCGAGAATGTGCACACCGTTGCGGATGCCGAAGATGTACGGTCGCATCTTCGGATTCCAACGTCGGGTGGTGTGGCCGAAATGAACGCCAGCTTCCAGAAGCTCGCGCATAGTAAAGGTGGGAAGCGCCATATTCAGTCTTCTCCGGTTGATCCGCCGCGGGCGCTGCATCCGAAATCGGACACCGGAGCGATTCTCGGGGATGTCTCCCCCGGGACCGCGAAGCCCGCGTGAGTGATTAAGAGTGGGCCGGGTGATACCCTCCAGAGCCCGCAAATGCAAGAAAAATCCTGGCTTCCATGGAGTTTCCTAGAGGTCCTGAACCTCGAGCCCAGGCAAGGATTTCAGCGCTTGGCGCACCGGCGGAGACAGGCGATAGCCGCCCGGCAGCTCCAGTTCCACTTCCTGACCATCTGCCAGGTCCAGCACCAGGGACACGCGGCCACGCCCCTTCGTTTCGCGCTCCAGCACGTTCTTGAGCCGGTCCAGCGTCCCCTCTTGGTCGAGGAACAAGCGCAGGCCGGCGGCGGTATTGGCGACGGCCGCCTCCAAGGGCTCGATTTCCTGCGCCATTAAGCGCAAATCCTCACCATCCGCCCGCCCCTCCACGGTCAGCAGCAGCGGCTCACCCGCCTCCAGCACCTCCCGAGTCCGGGCCAGCACATCAGCGAAAACCACCACCTCGAACAGGCCGCTGGGGTCGGAAATCTGAATAAAGGCGAAGCGATTGCCCTGGCGGGAGGTCCGCTCCTGCTTGCCGACCAGGATACCGGCGACTTTCTTGCGGCCCGACTCGCGCCCGAAAACAGCGGCCAGATCACCGGCGCGCACCACCCGCAATCTCTCCAGACTATTGCCATAGGCGTCCAAAGGATGGGCGGAGAGGTAAAAGCCAATGGCATCGAACTCCTGGCGCAGGCGTTGCATATCCGGCCAATCGTCGACCGGCGGAAGCGGCAGACTGGGCGCGGGTGCGGCGCCGCTGCTACCGCCAAACAAGCTCTCTTGCGCGCTGTCGCGATCATTGGCCGCCGCCGCCGCCGTGCGCACGATGGTTTCGGCCGCCGCGAAGAGACTGTGCCGGTTGCGGTTAAGTCCGTCGAAGGCGCCGGCACAGGCCAGGTTCTCAAGCTGTCGCTTGTTCACACCTCGGGGGTCCAGCCGATTGGCGAAATCGGCCATGTCCGTAAAGGAGCCGTTGGTATCGCGCTCTGCCACCAAAGCGGCCATGGCAGCAGCCCCCACGTTCTTTATGGCGCCCAGGGCATAGCGAATGCCGTAACGCGGCGCCTCGGCGGCATCCTGCTCAATCTTCTCGACACTGAAGTCGGCGCGCGAGCGAGTGATGTCGGGCGGCAGCAACGGGACGCCCAGGCGGTCAAGTTCCTGACGGAAGACGTTGAGCTTGTCGGTGTTACCCGTATCGAGAGTCATAGATGCGGCAAAGAATTCGACCGGATAGTTAGCCTTCAAATAGGCGGTCTGATAAGCCAGCAAAGCATACGGCGCCGCGTGGCATTTATTGAAACCGTAGCCAGCGAATTTGTTGATCTGCTCGAAGATCAGCGCCGCTTTTGCTTCCGGCACACCGCGCATGACGGAGCCGTCGATGAAAGTTTTACGCTGCGCCTCCATCTCCGACTTTATTTTCTTACCCATGGCTCGGCGCAGTATGTCGGCGCTGCCTAGCGTATAGCCCGCCAGCTCCTGCGCAATTTGCAGGACCTGTTCCTGATAGACCATCACCCCGAAAGTCTCTTTCAAGATGCCCTCGAGCGACGAATAGAGATAGTCGGCCGGCTCCTCCCCGTGTTTGCGCTTGATGTAGCTGGGAATACTGTCCATGGGTCCGGGCCGGTAGAGAGCGACCACGGCAATGATGTCCTCGAAGCAATCGGGCTTTAGCCGTTTGAGGACATCGCGCATGCCCGATGATTCCAATTGGAACACACCCACCGTATCGCCATGGCCCAGCATGTCGTACGTCCGGGTATCGTCGAGGGGAATACGCGACAAATCCAGGGGGTCGCCGCGCTCGCCAATCAGGTCGCAGGCGCGTGCCAAAACGGTGAGGGTTTTCAGACCGAGGAAATCGAATTTCACCAGGCCGGCGCTTTCCACGAACTTCATGTTGAATTGGGTCACCGGCATATCCGAACGCGGATCGCGGTAGAGGGGCACCAGTTCGTCCAGCGGGCGGTCGCCAATGACCACGCCGGCCGCATGGGTGGAGGCGTGGCGGTAAAGCCCTTCGACCTGCAGCGATATGGCCAACAGGCGGGCGACAGACTCATCGTCTGCCCGCATTTCTTGCAGCCGCGGCTCCCCCTCGATCGCTTCGCGCAAGGTTACGGGATTTGCCGGATTATTGGGCACCAGCTTGCAGATGCGATCCACCTGGCCATAGGGCATTTGCAACACCCGGCCCACATCGCGCAGCGCCGCCCGCGCCTGCAACTTTCCAAAGGTGATGATCTGCGCTACCCGGTCGCGGCCGTACTTGTCTTGCACGTAGTGGATGACTTCGTCGCGTCGGTCCTGACAGAAATCCACGTCGAAATCCGGCATCGAGATACGTTCCGGATTGAGGAACCGCTCGAAGAGCAGACCCCAACGCAAGGGATCCAAATCCGTGATGGTCAAGGCCCAGGCGACAATCGAGCCGGCGCCGGAACCACGGCCGGGTCCGACCGGAATACCTTGCTGCTTGGCCCACTGAATAAAGTCGGCGACGACCAGGAAATAGCCGGGGAAACCCATCTGCTCGATGACACCCAGCTCATAGTCCCGCCGCTCATGGTAACGATGCGCAACGGCGGCCCGCTCGCTCTCATCCATGTCCGGTGTTAACACTTCGGTGTCCAGGCGGCGTTGCAAGCCTGCCTCGGCGCGTAGGCGCAACTCCTCGGCTTCGCTGCGCCCGCCCTCAGACGGGAAGGCCGGCAGGATCGGATTCACAACTTCCGGGAAATAAGCGCACCGCCGGGCAATCGTCAGGGTGTTAGCCGTCGCCTCGGGCAGGTCCGCGAACAGCGCCAACATCTCCGCGGCGGACTTGAAGCGGTGTTCGGGTGTCAGGCGCCGCCGGTCACGCTCGCTTACGTAGGAGCCTTGGGCGATACACAACAGCGCATCATGGGCTTCGTAGAATTCGGCCTCGGCGAAGTACGCCTCATTTGTCGCCACCAACGGCAGATCGTGGGCATGGGCCAGATCGATCAGCCGCTCCTCGATGCGCGACTCCTCGGCCATGCCATGGCGCATGATTTCCACATACAGGCGGCCAGGGAAGATTCCGGCTAGCGTATCGAGACACGCCTCCGCCGCGTCGAACTGACCCTCCAGCAAGCGGCGACCGACCGGTCCCGCCGGCCCGCCGGTCAGGGCGATAAGGCCGTCGCCAAAGGTCTTCAGATCGGCCGTATCGATTTGCGGTGGTTCGCCCGGATCGCTCTCCAGGAACGCACGCGAAACCAACTTCATCAGGTTTTGATAACCCTGTTTGTTCTGCACCAAGACGACAAGTTGGTCGGGTGCTGGCCGGGCACCGGTCGCCCCCGCTACCTCCGGTTCATCGCGGCGCAAACCGATCTGGCAGCCGATAATTGGCTGCACACCGGCGGCTTCGGCGGCGAAGGCGAATTCCAGAGTGCCGAACAGGTTGCCACTATCGGTCACCGCCACGGCCGGCATGGCGTGACGGCGGCAAAGTTCGATCAGGTCGGGGACCTTGATCGCCCCTTCAAGAAGCGAATAAGCGGAATGAACGCGAAGATGAACGAATCCGGCGTGCGGCATACCTGAGGATTCCACGACAGCGGCGGCGTGTCAGCCAGTCTTTTGCGGAATCCGCTTCGGCAGTCGCTCTTTCAGCAACCGGATGTGGTCGGGGCCGATGCCGCAGCAACCGCCGATAACCTGCGCGCCCATTGCCACCCATTGCTCCGCCACTGCCAGATACCCTTCCGGCGAAATGACATCGACGAACTGCCAATCCGGCATGGCGAAATGGCCGCTATGAGCATACGCCGCGACTGGACCCGGCCAGCGCGCCAAGACGATGGACAAGGCCGGGACGAGAGTCTCGACCTCGCTGTGCATAACACCCGCGAGAACGCCGCCAGCGGTCATTGCCTTTTCGAACGCCGGGGCAAATTCCGTATCGCGACCGCTTTGCCAAAAAACGATGCTCTCACCGTTCGCGGCCGGCCGGCAACTGAAGCCGACCCAAACGGGCAGGCCCGTGGCCGCCGCGGCCTCTATGGCATAGGTCGTATTTGCCGCATCCATCATCATCTCGAGGATGATGAGATCGGCGCCTGCCTCGGCCAGGTTCTCTGCCTGCTCCCGGTAGTTCGCGCGGGCCACCTCGGCCGGCAGTTCGGCAAGTTTCGCGTTCTCGGGTAGAAAGCTGGAGATCGAACCTGCTACGTACAGCGGCCGGCCATCGCCTGCCGCCTCGCAGGCCTCGCGCGCCAACGCCACGGCGCTCTGATTTAGCTCGCCAACGCGCTCGCCCAGACCGGCGGGTTCGAGCACATGGCGCGAGGCGCCGAAGGTGTTGGTGATGATGATATCGGCGCCGGCACGAATATAATCCTCGTGGATCGCGCGAACGACCTGCGGATGCGTGGCAATCGCCGCCCCACTCCAGGCAACCCGGTCCATGGGAACCCCACGGCGCTGCAACTCGGTGCCCATGGCACCGTCAAGAATAACAACCTCCCCCCGCCCCAGCCGCTCGACAAGCTCCTCCATCACCTCTCCCCCTTAAACGTAACTTAGACTACGTGCCCGTCGGCGAGGCGCAAGGTTCTATCCATGGACTGTGCCAGGTCCAGATTGTGGGTCGCGATCAACGCCGCTAAGCCAGCCTCGCGAACCAACGTTAGGAGCATGGTGAAAACGCCCTCCGCCGTGTGCGGGTCCAGATTTCCGGTCGGCTCGTCGGCGAAAAGGATGGCCGGGGCATTCGCCAAGCCGCGGGCTATGGCCACGCGCTGTTGCTCCCCGCCGGAGAGACGCGCGGGGCGATGATCGGCCCGCTCGGCCAAGCCAACCTGATCGAGCAGCGACCGGGCACGGTCGATGGCCTGGGCTTTGCCGGTACCGGCGATCATTTGCGGCAGTACCAGGTTCTCCAACGCAGAGAATTCGGGCAGCAGGTGATGAAACTGGTAGACGAAACCGACGGTGCTTCGGCGCAGGGCCGTGCGCGCGCTGTCATCCAGGCCGGCGCAGGGCCGTCCGCCGATCATCACCTCGCCGCCATCCGGCTGTTCCAGGAGGCCGGCGATGTGCAGGAGGGTCGACTTACCGGCCCCGGACGGGCCCACCAAAGAGACCAGTTCACCCGAGCGAACCTGTAAGGTCACATCGCGTAGGATTTCTAGAGCGCGGCTGCCCTGGTAAAACGTCTTGTAGACGCCGTCCAGCTCCAGGCCGCCACCGTCATTCATACCGCAGCGCCTCGACCGGATCGAGGCGGGCCGCCCGCCACGCGGGAAACAGCGGCGCCAGGAACGAGAGGAACAAGGCCATGGCGACAACCTGGGTAACTTCCACCGGGTCCACTTCGGCCGGCAAGCGCGAGAGGAAATATATCTCGGCTGAGAACAGCTCCGTCCCGGTCAGGCCCTGGAGAACCTGACGGATCGATTCGATGTTTTCGGCGAAAAGCAAGCCGAGGGCAAAACCGGCGATCGTCCCGACCACGCCGATGCTGGCCCCGCTCATGAAGAAGATGCGCAAGATCATGCCGCGTGTCGCCCCCATGGTGCGCAGGATGGCGATGTCGCGGCCCTTGTCCTTCACCAGCATGATCAGCCCGGCAATGATATTGAATGCCGCCACCAGAATGATCAGCGAGAGAATCAGGAACATGACGTTGCGTTCCACCTGGATGGCATTGAAGAAACTGGCGTTCGATTGCTCCCAATCCAAGCTGCGAAAACCCGGTCCAAGGGTCGAGGCAATGTGCCCGCGCACCTGGCCTACATTTTCCGGGTCGTCGACGAACACCTCAATACCATTCACCCGTTTGGGCAGACGAAAGAACGTCTGCGCCGCGCTCATGGGCATGTAAGCGAAGGTGTTGTCGTATTCGTACATGCCGACCTGGAACAAGGCGATCACGCGGTACGCCTTCATGCGTGGCAATGTACCCATCACCGTCGTTGTCCCTTGTGGTGACACGACTGTTAGGGGATCGCCGACGGCAATGCTCAATCGCTGGGCGAGGCGGCTGCCGATGGCGATCACCGCGTCGTCCTCCCCGCCGAAGGTATCGAGAGAACCGGCCACGATGTTGCCCGCGATCTCGCCGCGGGCCAACAGATCGGCGGGCTCGACGCCGCGCACCAAGGCGCCGGAAGCCGCGCCGGCGGCGGTGACCAGCACCTGGCCCTGCACTTGCGGACTGACCGTGCGTACGCCCGGAATCGCGCGCAGGCGCGTTACCACATCCTGGTAATCCGGAAACGGTCCCTCAACGCCGTAAACCGCCAGATGGCCATTGACCCCCAGGATGCGGCCAAGCAACTCCTGGCGGAAGCCGTTCATCACCGACATGACGATAATCAAGGTGGCGACACCCAAGGCGATGCCGACGAGAGAGAAGCCGGCAATCACCGAGACGAATCCCTCTTGCCGGCGGGCGCGTAAATAGCGCATCGCCACCATTCGCTCGAAGGCACCGAAGACCATGGGTCCGGCTACGCCGTCAGTCGCGCCATCGCGGCATCGGCGGAGATTTCCTCACGCTCGCCGCTACGTCGCCGTTTTAGTTCCACGACACCCTTATCGACGCCGCGCGGTCCGACGACGAGTTGCCACGGCAGGCCGATCAAATCCATGCTGGCGAACTTGGTGCCGGGCCGTTCGTCCCGGTCATCGTAGAGCACCTCGACCCCGGCGGCGCGCAGCTTGCCGTACAGGTCATCGCAGACCTTGGCGCATGCGGCGTCGGATGCTTTCAGGTTGATCAAGCCAACGTGGAACGGCGCCACGGATTCGGGCCAAATGATGCCGTTCTCGTCGTGACTCGCCTCGATGATGGCGCCGGCCAGACGGGACACACCGATACCATAGGACCCCATATGAACCGGAACGGGCTGTCCCTCCGCCGAACTCACGACCGCACCTAGCGGCTCGGAGTATTTGGTGCCGAAATAAAAGATATGGCCGACCTCGATGCCACGATTGCTGATTTGCTTGTCGGCGGGCACCTGTTTGTCAAAGGCTGCTGGGTCGTGCATATCGTCGGTGCGGGCATACAGCTTGGTCCAATGGTTGACGATCGGTTCAAGATCCCCGTCGTAGTCGATGGTCTGGCCGAGCACGTCGAAGTCGATAAAATCGCGGTGGCAATAAACCGCGCTTTCGCCCGTATCGGCCAAGATGATGAACTCATGGCTCAGATCGCCGCCGATCGGCCCGCTTTCCGCCGCCATGGGGATAGCCTTCAGGCCGAGGCGCGCAAACGTCCGCAAGTAAGATACGAACATCTTGTTGTAAGATTTTTTGGCACCGGCAAAATCCAGATCGAAGGAATAGTTGTCCTTCATCAGGAATTCACGTCCGCGCATGATCCCGAAACGCGGCCGCACCTCGTCGCGGAACTTCCACTGGATGTGGTAGAGCATCTTCGGCACGTCGCGGTAACTCTTGACCGAATGCTGGAAAATGTCGGTGATCAGCTCCTCGTTGGTCGGCCCATAGAGCATCTCCCGCCCGTGCCGGTCGGTGATACGCAGCATCTCCGGCCCGTACGCATCGTAGCGCCCGGATTTCTGCCATAGATCGGCCGCTTGGATCGTCGGCATCAACACTTCCTGAGCGCCGGCAAGGTCCTGCTCTTCGCGGACAATGCGCTCGATATTCTTGAGCACCCGTACGCCCAGGGGCAGCCAGGAGTAAATCCCGGCGCTCGCCTGCCGGATCATGCCAGCGCGCAGCATCAGCCGGTGCGAGACGATCTGCGCCTCGCTCGGCGTTTCCTTCAACGTCGGCATGAAATAGCCGGTTAGGCGCATTGCCTCTCCTCGAGTTCCGGACGAATCGGCGCGCGTTCGCGCCCACGCGGGGGTGGCAGATGTATATGGGATGGCCCGGGCGATGTCCATGCCGGGACAGCCTTACTGGCCTTCGCGCATGACCTTCTGGCAGCGCGCGGAAAGCTCGGCGGCCGCCTCGTCCTGCAAGGGCTGGCCGTTGAAATAGGCCCGGCCATCCTGGTAGGTCACCACGCCCACCTGGGCATCGGCGGCGAATAGGTCCGGGTTGGCCGGAATGCCAAAGCGATCGAATAGATCAACCTCGATGGGGATGCGGATTGTCTCGGGCACCGCGATCTGGATGCTGCCGTTGAGGTCCGCGGGCGCCACCGGACGGCCATTCACATCGACACCTGGTTGATAGGCGACGTCCGGAGCCGGCTGATGCTCGACAAGACGATCGCAGTCGGCCCTGCTTATGGTTACGACCGGATTGTCGTGCGCCGCAACCGGAGACGCAGTCACACCTGACAGCGTAAACCAGGCTAAGACGAGGCAAAGGATGGGGCGCCAGATCATGGGCTGAGCTTCGGTCTAGGGGCTTAACAAAGAGATAATAACCGAATAGGCACCGCCAGAAATTACGGCGTGACGGGGGCGGCAACTTGGGGTAGGTTTCCCTGTCCTGTACTCGCGTTGCCCAAAAGCGACGCGACCCGAGTCTAGGGAGGAGCCGTCAAAGGCGGCACAAGGGAGGCGCAAAGACCTCAATAAGAAACGAATACAGGGCGGTTAAGCGATGGCAGGTACCCCTCGGGGACTTGCCAATTTTTTTGTCCGGTTTCAGACCCTGGATTTAGCCCGTTGTGACCCGTACCGGAATTAGGTCGCTCTGGATTAGATAGTAGGCACCGAGCCAAAAGATCGCCGCTATCAGGCTGGTGATAGCCGCCTTGCGCCAGAGGAGCGGCCGTTCCGGCGCGCTGGTGGCATGGCCGGGTTCGTGGCTTTCAGGAACCCGCACGCCCCACGGCAGGACGGCGAAAAACACGACCCACCAGATGATCACGTAGACCAAGATGCCGCTGAACCAGTTGATGGCCGCTCTCCCTCAGACCTGCTCGATTTCAATCAGGGTGCCGCAGAAGTCCTTCGGATGTAGAAATAGCACCGGTTTGTCATGAGCGCCGATCTTTGGCTCGCCGTCCCCCAGGACCCGCGCGCCTGCCGCCTGCAGCGTGTCTCGGGCAGCGACGATATCGTCGACCTCGAAGCATAGGTGATGGACGCCCCCGGCGGGATTGCGTTGCAGGAACCCGGCGATTGGCGATTCATCGCCAAGCGGCGCGAGCAACTCGATCTTGCTGTTTGGCAGGTTGACAAAAACCACCGTGACGCCGTGTGCCGGCTGATCCACCGGATCGGAAACCTCGGCGCCAAGCACGTCCCGATACAGGGTCGCCGCCTGGGCCAAATCCGGCACCGCGATAGCCACGTGATTAAGCCGGCCGATCATGGGCTGCTCCTGCGGCGCACGGGGATACCGCTCCATTTCGGCTGGCTGATCTTTTCTGCGTAGGATGAGAACATCATATTGAAACTCACGCTGACCCTCAGGCGGTCGCTCTCGTTCCGCCCGACCGAGTGGACAAACCACGAAGGAAAGATGACCAACCGGCCGGGTTTGACCTTCAACTGGTGCACGAGCGAGTTGTACTTGTTCAGGCGGGTGGTCGTCGGCGAGATAATGTCTTGCTGCGTCCGCGGCTCGTGAAACGAGATGCTATCCGCGCCTTCCTGCACCTGCGCATAGTAGACGCCGCTGAGGAAGTTATTCGGATGCGTATGGGCGATATGAAAAACGCCGGGTGGACTCATATTCGCCCAACATCCGGTGATGATAAATGAATCGTTGGCGATCTCGATTTGATCGAGAACGCCTTTACACGCGCCGTTGATAATCCCTGTTAGCTGGTCGAATTCCTCGATCTCGTGCAGGCGCTGCTCGGTCTGCCAGCTATGATTGCCCGGCGGCAACGGCGGCCGGGGCGCCGTCATTTCATCGATATCTTTCAGAAGTCGTTGATTAAGAGGTTGATATATCTCAGGCTTCAGGTCGTGCACCCAGACATAAGTAGGAAAGAACGGGTGCACGGTAACGCGCTCGAACATTGGGACCTCCTTGTCTAGTGCAAGCGCACCAGGTGCACCTGGGTAACTGGTTTCTTCCCCAACATACGCGAAAAGGCTCGGCGTACCGCTAACCGGGCGGCTTCCTTGACCGCCTCGTCATCTCGCCGGCCAGCGGCGGACAGCCGCCGTAAAGCGTCCGTCAACGCCTCGATCACAATTGCTAGCTTGTCCTCCTCCTGCTCCTCGTCAAGTACGCCGGGGGCGGAAATGATCGGCTGACCCTGAAATAGCCCATCATCGCCGATGACCAGGGTCACCGCCGCGGCACCGTTATAGGCCAGGCGCTGGCGAGAGCGCAGCACCGTGCTATCGACCGGCATCAGCCGTGCGCCATCGAGAGCGAGGTAGCCGGCCGTCACATGGTCGACGATCTCCGCCGGTGCCGGCGCCAGGCGGATCATGGCACCATTGGCGCCGACGATCTGCTGCGGCACCTGACAGGTCTTGGCCAGCCGCGCGTGCTCGGCCAGATGCCGCGCTTCGCCATGCACGGGGACCGCGATCTGCGGCCGCACCCATTGATACATTCGGGTCAATTCCTCACGCGCCGGATGGCCGGACACATGAATATCGCGGTCGTCGGCCGTGATCACCTCGACCCCCTTGCGGGAGAGCCGGTTCTGCAGCGTATGGATCGCCTTGTCGTTGCCCGGAATAATTCGCGAGGAGAAAATCACCGTGTCGTCCGCCTGCAAACCGATGCGGTTATTCTCATCATTGGCAATGCGCCAAAGGGCGGAGCGTGGCTCCCCCTGGCTGCCGGTACACAGCAACAGCACCTCGTTGCGCGGGAGGTAGCCGACATCCTCCTCCGAGACCGGCGGTGCCAAATCGCCCAGATAGCCGGTATCCCGCGCCGCCTGGTAGACCCGCAGCATCGAGCGCCCGACCAGACAGACCCGGCGGCCAGTGGCCTTCGCGACTTTGGCGGCGGTCTCAACCCGCGCGACATTGGAGGAAAAACAGGCGATGGCGACCCGGTTGCGCAGGCCACCAACCACGTCCATGAGCACCTTGCGCACCTCGGCCTCGGACCCGGATTCACCCTCGACCATCGCGTTGGTGGAATCGCAAACCATGGCCAGCACGTTCTCGTCGGCGAGAGCCCGCAGGGCCTTCTCGTCATAGCTATCGCCGATCAGAGGTTCCGGATCGAGCTTCCAGTCGCCGGTATGCAGAACCGTGCCGGCGGCCGTGCGGATGACCAGGGCGTTCGGCTCGGGAATCGAGTGGGTCAGAGTAATCAACTCCACCTCGAAGGGCCCAACGGAGAAACGACCGGAGAGCGGCACCTCGATAAGCTGCACCTCCTCGTCGATCCCCGCTTCGATCAGCTTTGGTTGCACCATGGCGGCGGTAAAGGCGGTGGCGTAGATCGGGCAGCGCAACCGCGACCACAAATGACCGACCGCACCGATGTGGTCTTCGTGCGCATGCGTCAGGACCAAACCGACAAGCTGGTCCCGCCGCTCCTCGATAAACGACGGATCGGGCATCAAAAGATCTACGCCCGGACGGGTGGCATCGGCAAACATGACGCCCAAATCGACCATCAGCCAGGCGCCATCGTGGCCGTAGAGATTCAAGTTCATGCCGATTTCGCCGGTCCCGCCCAATGGCAGGAACAGCATCTCGTCAGCCGCCGGCCCTTTGCTCATGCGGCTGGCGACGGCCGATTGGCCCGATAGATCGACAGCAAGCCGCGCAAGGTCAGATCTTGGTCGATGGTGTCGATGATGTCCGTGCCCTCGGCGAACAACGAGGCCAGACCGCCGGTCGCGATGACCTTCATGGCCCGCCCGTCCTCGGCCTTGATACGGGTCACCAACCCCTCGATCAATCCGACATAACCCCAGTAAGCACCTGATTCCATGGCCGGAATCGTGGCTTTCCCGATGACCGTCTGCGGCCGCTTGACGGAGATACGCGGCAACTTCGCCGCGGCGCGGTCGAGAGCTTCCAGGGACAGGTTGAGCCCCGGCGCAATGACGCTGCCCTCGTAGGCCCCATCCGATCCGATCATGTCGAAGGTCGTTGCGGTGCCCATATCGATCACGATAAGCGGCCCGCCATAACTTGCGAATGCGGCCACCGAGTTAACCAGGCGATCTTCGCCAACTTGCTCGGGTCGATCGATGCGAACGTCCAATCCCAAATCCACCGCGGGATCGCCGATTGTCAGCGGGTCCGTGTCGAAGTAGCGGGTGCACAGGGTCTTTAGGCCGAACCTGGTAGCCGGCACCACATTGGCGATGATCGCGCTATCGATATCGTCCGGCACCAAGTCCTGCAGGGTCATCAACTGAGTTAGCCAAACGGCGTATTCGTCTGCCGTGCGGTGTGGGTCAGTAGACGCCCGCCAACATCCCCGCTGCCGGTCCATCTCGTCATAGACGGCGAAGACGACATTCGTATTGCCGGAGTCGATTGCTAATAGCATGGTCAGCTTGCCATCAGGCGGCGAACAGCACGTCGCCGGCGGTCACCACGCGCTGGCTGGCATCAGGCAATTCGAGGATCAGCGCGCCGGACTCGTCCACATCGCGGAAGGTGCCGCGCAGCGTTTCCTTGGCAAGGGAAATCTCGATCACCTCGCCCAGGCCGTGTGCGTGACTAAGCCAGGCACGCCGGACCGGCGCGAAACCATCTTCGGTCCAGCGGTTGACCCAGGTCAGGAAGTGGCGGGCAAACGCGTCAAGCACCAGCGCCTCGTTAACCTCCGGACCGACGCTTTCGAAGATCAGATTGGTGGCGGGGAAACGTGCATCACCCGGATGGCTCTGTATGTTGACGCCGGCACCAAGAATAAGCCACTCCAGGGCGCCGTCGGCCGCTGTCTTCGATTCCAGCAGCAAGCCGGCGACCTTGCGTCCATGCACCAGCACATCGTTCGGCCATTTGTAGGTAACCTCCAGCATCGGCGGCGCGACAGACCCAATCGCATCGCCCACCGCCAACGCCGCCACGAAGCCAAGCTGCGCGGCCTCGGCCAAGGCACATTCGGGACGCAGGACCAGGGACAGATAGAGATTGCCGCGCGGGCTAGCCCATGTTCGGCCATGGCGACCGCGCCCCTTGGTTTGCTCCAACGCCCAGACGAGCGTTCCCTCCTCCGCCCCTGCGTCGGCCAACGCCTTGGCCTCGTCGTTGCTGCTTTCCACACTATCCATCGCGACCAACCGGTAGGCTGGCGGCAAGTGAACATCGGGCAGGCCCGCGGGTTCCGCGGTCATCCGGCGAGAAGTGCCGCCGCGGCCGCGGCCGCACCGTCCAGGAGGGGCGCGGGAAACACAAAGAACAACAGAATGGCCGCCCCGGCACCGACGAGAATCACCACCATCTCCCCGCCAACCGGTTGGTCGAAGGACTCGCCGGGCTCGTCGAAATACATCAGCTTGACGATGCGCAGATAGTAGAAAGCGCCCACCACACTGCTGAGAACGCCAACGACAGCCAGCGTATAGAGCCCCGATTCAATCGCCGCCAGGAAGACGTACAGCTTGCCAAAGAATCCGGCCAGCGGCGGAATGCCCGCCATAGAGAACATGAAGATCGCAAGGACTAGCGCCATCAGCGGGTTGCTTTTGGATAGGCCCTTGAGGTCATCGATCCCTTCGAGCATCACGTCCTTGCGGCGCATGCACAGGATGCACGCAAACGTGCCTATGTTCATGAACAGATAGATCGCCATGTATACGATGACGCCGTGCACCCCGGCCTCGGTCCCCGCCGCCAGGCCAACCAGCGCATAGCCAACGTGCCCAATCGAGCTGTAGGCCATCAGGCGCTTGATGTTCGTTTGATTGATCGCGGCCAGGGCGCCCAGAACCATCGAGGCGATAGAGATAACCACCAGGATCTGTTGCCATTGCCCGACGAAGTCGCCAAATGGCCCCATGACGACGCGAACAAACAACGCCATGGCGGCAATCTTTGGCGCCGTCGCGAAGAAGGCTGTAACCGGTGTTGGCGCACCTTCGTAAACGTCCGGCGTCCACATGTGGAACGGCACTGCCGAAACCTTAAAGGCCAGCCCCGCGATTAAGAAAACCAGGCCCACAACCAGACCAACGGACGGCGCCTCGCCGGCCACCATAGTCTCGGCAAAGACCGCTGCCAGGGCCTGAAAGCTGGTCGTCCCGGCAAAGCCGTAGATCATCGAGGCGCCGTAAAGCAACATGCCGGACGACAGGGCGCCAAGGACGAAATACTTCAACCCCGCTTCGGTCGACCGCAGATTATCCCGGCGGAAAGCGGCGATGACGTACAGCGACAGACTTTGCAGCTCCAGCCCGAGATAGAGCGACATGAGATCCCCGGCAGAGATCATCATCAGCATGCCAAGGGTCGCAAACAACATGAGTATCGGATACTCGAAGCGTAAAGCTTGCTTACGCTCGAAATAGCGCAGTGACATGATCATCGTGGCGGCGGATCCGATCAGAACCAGCGCCTTCATGAACACGGCAAAACCATCGGCAACAAATAGGCCGCCAAAGGCATCCCCATGCGCGCCCGGCCTGAGCACGAGAACCGCAAATACCACCGCAAGCCCGGCCACCGACAGCATCAAGACCGACGGCGTCGACCGGTTGCCACGAAAGACGCCGAACATAAGGAGAATCGTCGCCAAACCCGCGAGCAGAAGTTCCGGTAAAACGATCATGAGGTCATCTGCGATCATCAAACGGCCTCCCTCACCGCGCCGGCCACAGAGCCGCCAGCGAGCCACCGCCCGAGGCCGCCAGTGAGCGCTCATGGTCGGCAATCAGATTGGTCACCGAAGCGGAGAAAATCTCCAGGAACGAGACCGGATATAGGCCCATCCAGAAGACCAAGGCCACCAAGGGTGCGAAGACCAGAACCTCGCGCCGGTTAACATCGAGAATCGCCTTTAGATCGGCCTTGACCAGGGTGCCGAAAATGACCCGTCGATAGAGGTAAAGCATATAGGCGGCGCCGAGGATCATGCCGCTGGCGGCAAGTAGTGCTGCCCAGGTGCTGACCTGAAAGACGCCCACCAACACCAGGAACTCGCCAACGAAGCCGCTGGTTCCCGGCAAGCCGACGGAGGCGAGCATGAAGATCATAAAGGTCAGGGCGTAGGCCGGCATACGCTCGACCAACCCGCCGTATCGCTCGATCAGACGCGTGTGCAAGCGGTCGTAGACAACGCCGACAATCAGGAACAGCGCCGCCGAAACGACCCCGTGCGAAAGCATCTGGAACAGCGCTCCTTCGATTCCCTGCTGTGTCGCCGTGAACGTCCCCAAGGTGACAAAGCCCATGTGCGCGACGGATGAATAGGCAATGAGCTTCTTCATATCCTCCTGCGCCAGGGCGACCAGGGACGTGTAGATGATGGCGATAATCGACAGGGTAAAGACGAACGGCGTGAAGAACGCCGAGGCATCGGGCAACATGGGTAAGGAGAAGCGTAGGAACCCGTAGCCACCCATCTTCAACAACACCCCAGCCAGGATGACGGAGCCGGCGGTCGGTGCCTCGACATGCGCGTCCGGTAGCCAGGTGTGCACCGGCCACATGGGCACCTTCACGGCGAAGGAGGCGAAGAAGGCCAACCACAACCACGGCTGCATCGCCTGCGGGAAATCGTAGTCCAGCAGGGTTGGAATATCGGTGGTTCCGGCTTCGTAGTACATGGCCAGCAAAGCCAACAGCAGCAACACGGAGCCGGTCAGGGTGTAGAGGAAGAACTTGAAGGCGGCATAGACCCGGCGCTCGCCGCCCCAAATGCCGATGATCAGGAACATCGGAATCAGCACACCTTCGAAGAACACGTAAAAGACCATGAAATCGAGGGCGCAGAACATACCGACCATCAAGGTTTCCAGCACCAGGAAGGCGATCATGTACTCCTTGACCCGGGTCTTGATCGCTTCCCAACTGGCAATCACGCACAGCGGGGTCAGAAGCGTCGAGAGCAGGACGAACAACACCGAAATCCCGTCCACGCCCATGTGATAGGAAATACCGAGCCCAGGCATCCACTCCGTCTTCTCGACAAACTGGAAGTCGGCGGTGCCACGCTCGAACCCGATCCACAGGGACAGGGACACCACGAATGTAATCAGCGAGGTCCACAGCGCCACATAGCGCGCGTTGCGGGCCACCACATCCGATTCGCCGCGAATGAACAGAATGAACAGCACTCCCACCAGCGGCAGGAAGGTTACCAAGGACAGGATTGGCCAACTGCTCATACCCGTCTCACCCGACCTGACTAAAGAGGTACCAGCTGATCAGTCCAGCGACGCCGACCAGCATGGCAAATGCGTAGTGGTAGAGATATCCGGTCTGCAACCGGCTGGCCCGCCGAGCCAAACTGCGGGTCGCCGCGGCAATGCCGTCCGGCCCGACACCGTCGATCAGCGCGCCATCCCCCGAGCGCCACAAGTTAGCCCCCAAAGACCGCGCCGGCCGCACGAAGATCGCATCGTAAAGCTCGTCGAAGTACCACTTGTTGAGCAGGAATAGGTAAAGCGGCCGGACCCGCGCCACCAGCGCCGCCGGCAGACCCGGGCGCAGCATGTACATGACATAGGCTAGGCCAATGCCGGCGACCGCCATGACCAGCGGGATCACCTTGACCCATGTGGGGACGTGGTGCCCGGCCGCGATTGCATCGTTGCCCGGCAGCACCAACACGGCGGCACGCCAGAAATCCACCCGGCCCTCGCCGACAAAGGCCTCGTAGCCAACGTAGCCGGCGAATACCGCACCGACAGCTAGGACCAGTAGCGGTATCAGCATGACCTTCGGCGATTCATGAACGTGCGCCATCACCTTGGCATCGGCACGGGGTTGACCGTGGAAGGTCATCAGCAACAGGCGCCACGAATAGAAGGCCGTCATGAAGGCGGCCGCGACGCCCAGCCAGAAGGCAAACATCCCATGGGTGCTCGCCGCGCCGTAGGCCGCCTCGAGAATCATGTCCTTGGAGAAGAAACCGGCGAAAGGCGGTATGCCCGCCAAGGCCAGCGAGCCGACCCACATCACCCCATAGGTGACCGGGATCAGGCGCCAGATGCCGCCCATCTTGCGCATATCCTGTTCGTCCGACATGGCATGGATCACCGAGCCGGCGGCAAGGAAGAGGAGCGCCTTGAAGAAGGCATGGGTCATCAGGTGGAAGATGGCCGCGCTATAGGCGGAGACACCGGCGGCGAAGAACATGTAACCAAGCTGCGAACACGTCGAATAGGCGATCACTCGCTTGATATCGGTCTGCGTCAAGGCGACGGTGGCGGCAAAGAGCGCGGTCGCCGCTCCAACATAGGTGACCATCTGCAACGCTATCGGTGCGTACTCGAACATGGGTGATAAGCGCACGACCATGAAGACGCCGGCGGTGACCATGGTCGCGGCATGAATCAGCGCCGAGACCGGCGTCGGCCCCTCCATGGCATCCGGCAACCAGGTATGCAGGCCCAACTGCGCCGATTTGCCCATGGCGCCGATGAACAACAGGATGCAAATGATGGTCAGGGCATGCCCTTCGATGCCGATGAAGACGAAATTCGTATCCGCCATGCCCGACACGGCACCGAAGACCTGGTCGAAACCGACGACGCCGAACAGGACGAAGGTGCCCAGGATACCCAGCGCAAAACCAACGTCGCCGACCCGGTTGACCAGGAACGCCTTGATCGCCGCGGCATTGGCGCTCGGCCGATCGTACCAGAATCCGATAAGCAGATAGGAGGCTAGGCCCACCCCTTCCCAACCGAAGAACATCTGCACGAAGTTGTCGGCGGTCACCAGCGCCAGCATGAAAAACGTGAACAGGCTGAGGTACGCGAAGAAGCGCGGGATCGACTTGTCGTGCGCCATGTAGCCGATCGAGTAGACGTGAATCAGGGTCGAGATCACGGTGACGACCAGCAGCATGACCGCGCTCAACGTATCCAGCTTCACCGCCCAGGAGAGTTCCAGATCCCCGGAATCGATCCAGGTGAATATCTCGGTCACGCGGGTATTGCCGGACAGCGCAACGTCCACAAAAATCACGATGGACAGGATCGCCGACAAACCGAGAAGACAACACGTGACAAGCTGTGCCCCGCGGTTGCCGATAAGGCGCCCGAAAAACCCAGCGATGATGGCACCAGCCAGCGGCAGCAGGACGATGGCGACTTCGATCACCGGACTCAGCCTTTCATCGCGTTGACGTCCTCAACCGCGATCGAACCGCGATTGCGGAAGTAGACAACCAGAATGGCCAGGCCGATGGCCGCCTCGGCCGCCGCAACGGTCAGTACGAACATGGCAAAGACCTGACCGACCAAGTCATGAAGGTGTGTCGAAAAAGCGACCAGATTGATGTTGACCGCCAGCAGCATAAGCTCGATCGACATGAGAATGACGATCACGTTCTTGCGGTTCAAAAAGATGCCGAAGAAGCCGAGGGTAAACAGCACCGCGGCGACCGTCAGGTAATGGGCTAGGCCAATCTCGAACATGGGTTACGCACCGCTCCTGTTCGGTACTTTTTTGATCTCAACTGAATCTTCGCGGCGGCGGCCGATCTGCCCGGAAATCGATTGTCGGCGCACGCCGTCGCGCCGGCGCAGGGTCAGAACGATAGCGCCAATCATGGCAACGAGAAGGATGAGACCCGATGCCTGGAAGAGGTACACGTACTTTGTATAGAGCACCACACCCAAGGCCCGGGTGTTCGGCACTTGCTCGGGCGGCGGCAGGGGCACGCCGGTGACCGCCGCCGTCTCCGGCACGGCAATCCAGGCGCCCAGCACGAAAAGCAGTTCGACCAGCAGGATGATGCCGACCAGACCGCCGATCGGCATGTACTGTAAAAATCCCTGCCGTATCTCCACCAAATCGATATCCAGCATCATCACCACAAACAGGAACAGAACGGCCACCGCTCCGACATAGACGACCACCAGGATCATGGCCAAGAACTCGGCGCCCATGAGCACGAACAACCCGGCACTATTGAAAAACGCGAGGATCAGGAAGAGGACCGAATGCACCGGATTGCGCGCGGCGATAACCATCACCGCGGAGGCAATAGTCATGCCCGCGAACAGATAGAAGGCTAGTGCCTGGACGATCATGCCCCTCGGTGTCCCCTCAAACTTCTTTTCAACCGTGCCGCTCTAGCGGTACGGCGCGTCCTTTTCCAAGTTCGCGGCGATTTCGACTTCCCAACGATCCCCATTCGCCAGCAGCCGCGCCTTGTCATAGAACAATTCTTCCCGTGTCTCGGTAGCGAATTCGAAATTCGGCCCCTCGACGATGGCATCGACCGGACACGCCTCCTCGCAAAAACCGCAGTAGATGCATTTGGTCATATCGATGTCATAGCGCGTCGTGCGCCGGCTGCCGTCATCGCGCGGCTCGGCTTCAATGGTGATCGCCTGCGCCGGACAGATCGCCTCGCATAGCTTACAGGCGATACAGCGCTCCTCGCCGTTGGCATAGCGGCGCAAGGCATGCTCGCCGCGAAAGCGCGGGCTAATCGGCCCCTTCTCGTACGGATAGTTGAGCGTCGCCTTGGGTTTGAACATGTAACGGAAGGTCAAGCTCATGCCGGACAGCAATTCGCCCAGAAACAGGCTGCGCAGGCCGCGTTGAATGATACTCATGGTTGCGGCACCCAATCAAAAGCCACCACGACACCCGCGGTCAACACCACCCAGAACAGCGAGAACGGCAAAAAGACCTTCCAGCCCAAGCGCATAAGCTGATCGTAGCGGTAACGCGGCATGGTTGCCCGAACCCAGAGAAAGCAAAACAAAATGAACGCCACCTTGCCGGCAAACCAGATCGGCCCGGGAATCCAATTGAACGGCGCCACATCGACCGGCGGCAGCCACCCCCCCAGGAACAGAATGGCGGTCATGGCGCTCATCAGGATCATGTTCCCGTATTCGCCTAGGTAGAACAGGGCAAAGGGGATAGCCGAGTATTCCAAGAAGAATCCGGCAACCAGTTCCGATTCCCCTTCCGGCAGATCGAAGGGTGAGCGATTCGTCTCGGCCAGGATAGAGACGAAGAAAATCACGAACATGGGCAACAGCGGCACGACGAACCAGACGGTCTGCTGCGCCATCACGATATCGGTCAGATTCAGCGAGCCGACACAGATGAGCACCGTGATGATCACGAAGCCCATCGATACCTCGTACGAGACCATCTGCGCCGCCGAGCGCAGGGCACCGAGGAACGGGTACTTCGAATTGGACGCCCAGCCGGCCATGATGACGCCATAGACGCCCAACGATGAGATGGCGAACAGGTAAAGAATGCCGACGTTGATGTCCGCCAGCACGATGCCCGGGCCGATGGGAATCACCGCCCAAGCGATCAGGGCCAGGATGAAGGTGATCATTGGCGCGGCAATGAAAACCACGCGGTTGGCGCCGGCCGGCAGGATGGTTTCCTTGAACAGCAACTTGACGCCATCGGCGATGGGTTGCAGCAGGCCGAAGGGGCCAACAACGTTCGGGCCCTTGCGCATCTGCGCGGCACTTAAGACCTTGCGTTCGGCCAAGGTCAGATAGGCCACCGAAAGCAACAGGGCGACGATGATCGCCACAATCTGTGCGACGATGATGACCGTCGGCAAGCCATAGCCTTCCCAAAAGATCATGAGCGAGTCGTTAGCCATCGGTACCGGTCGCCCCCCGCCCACGGCCGTGTACAAAGGCCTCGGCACACGCCGCCATGGTCTCTGAGGCACGGCTGATGGGATCGGTCATATAGTAGTTTTCCATCGGCGCCTTGAATGGAGCCGCATCCACTTTGCCAGCCTGTCCGAACGAGCCCCAAGCCGCCGGGGCCAGACGGTCGATAGCGGCGAAGACCGGATTGACCTCGATCAGGCGTTGCCGCACTTCGCTCAAATTGTCGTACGGCAAGGGCTTGCCTAAGGCACCGGACAGCGCCCGCAGGATGGTCCAATCTTCGCGGGCATCGCCCGGCGGCGAGGCCGCGAGGCGGCCCAACTGCACACGCCCCTCGGTGTTCGTATACGTCCCATTCTTTTCGCTATAGGCGGCACCCGGCAGGATCACATCGGCGCGGTGGGCACCGGCATCGCCGTGATGGCCCTGGTAAATCACGAAGGCGTCCTTTAACCGCGCCATGTCGATTTCGTCCGCGCCAAGCAGATATACGACCTCGAAGTCACCCGAGAGAATGCCGTCCGTATCCCGCCCGCCAGAGGCCGGCACGAAGCCCAGGTCCAAGCCGGCCACACGCGCTGCCGCCCGGTGCAGCACATTAAATCCGTTCCAGCCCTCGCCGATCATGCCGAATGTCTCGGCAATACGCCGGCCTAATTCGAGAATCGCCGCCCCGTCAGGCCGCGCCAGGGCGCCCATGCCGAG
>JAJFGP010000090.1 GCA_021776055.1 Kiloniellaceae bacterium | reverse complement strand
GGCCCTCCCCCACAAGGGGGGAGGGAATGTAGCTGTGGCATATTCTTTTACCCCCTCCCCCTTGATGGGGGAGGGCCGGGGTGGGGGTGACTCGGGCTGGGATGGAACTAACCCTACTCACCATCGCGCCGGGCCAGGGCGATCACGCGGCGGGCGAAATGGCGGATCGTTTCTTCGACCTCGTGCTGACGTTCGGTGTCATCGAATAGCGGCACTTCGATATGGATGGTGTGGTGTCCGGCGCGTTTCCCCGCCGCTGGCTGTAGCTTGCGTGACTGATTCGGATGCGCTTGCCGATAGGCGGCTAGGAAAGCCTCTCGCTCCTCCGGCGAGAAATGGCATATGTCCATGATAGCGCCGACGTGCCGGGCCGGCACGGGCACCAGATAACTGGGGTTCGTGATCTGCGAGACGAAGCTTTTGTGCTTGCCGATGGCATCGGCGATCTTCAGGCGGATGCCGGACGGGCGCAGATCGATGTACGACTGCAGCACTTTCTTATAGTCGGCGACCAATTCATCTTTGTTTCGCGCCACCGTTCTATCCGCTCTCGCTCAGGGTGCATCGGGCGACCGCCGCCTTAGTTTGTGCCAGGCTCGCCGATGCGACCGATAGCACGCGCAGGCCAGCATTGAGCAACGGCGCCAAAAATTTCGGCTCGGCCGCCATATCGCCGCACAGGCTAACCTCCCGGCCTGTTGCCGCGCCATGGCTGACGACGCGCTCGATCAGCTCGATCACCGCCGGGTTGAGGGGGTCGTACAGATCGGCCACGGCCGCGTTATCGCGGCTTGCGGCGGTTACGTACTGCACAAGATCGTTGCTGCCGATCGAATAGAAATCGGCATCGAAGGTCGCAATCGCCAGCGCCGCCGCCGGCACCTCGACCATCATGCCGAGAGATGGCATTCGCGCCTCGAAGCCTTCGGCCAGAAGGTCCTTCGCCACCTCCTGAAACAGCGCCCTGGTACGGTTCAGTTCGGCGGGGACCGTTACCATCGGCACCATCACCTTGAGCGGGCCGCGCGCCGCGGCGCGGGCGAGCGCGCGAAGCTGCACGCGAAACACCTCCGGCCGAGCCAGGGACAGGCGTAATCCACGCTGGCCGAGAAACGGATTCGTCTCCTGGTCTGGGGTCAGGCCCGCGATCGGCTTGTCACCCCCCGCATCGAGCGTGCGTACCGTAACCGGCTTCCCGTCGGCCCAAGCAAGCAGTCGGAGGTAAGTCTGAAACTGTGTCTCCTCGTCGGGGAGGCCGGTGTCGCCGAAGAACAAGAACTCGCTTCGGGTCAGCCCAATACCGTTGCACGCGGCGGGATCGATGGACTCGAGAGCCGCCGGGTCATCGACATTCAAACAAACCTGCACGCGCGTGCCATCGGCGGTCACGGCGGGCTTGTTGAGAAAGGCGGCATCAGCCGTCGCGTCGGCCTGCAGGCGCGCCAGGCGTTGGCGGCACCGGTCCAATGTCGCCGCCGCCGGGTGCTGTATCAGGCACCCGCCCTCTGCATCGAGAACCGCCGCGGCGCCGTCGGCCAACGCCGAGAGATCGGCATCGAGGCCAATAAGCATCGGGATACCGCGCGCGCGCGCCAGCATGGACACATGACTGGCGGCGCTACCTTGCATTAGGACGGCGCCACGGTAACAACTCCAGTCGGTCTCAAGGAACCGGGACGGCGGCAAGTCTTCCGCCACCAAGATGGCATCGGTGGGCGGTGGTGGTGCCGTCGTCTTGCTTGCCAGACCATCCGCTACTCGGTCGCGCAGGTCGATCATGTCGACGGCGCGGGCGCGGAAGTAGGCATTGTCCGACTCTTGATAGCCGGCGATCTGCTCGTTCATCGCCGCGCGCCAAGCGGCCATCGCGGACTCTCCGCCGGTAATAGCGGCCAGAGCCGGTGCCGCCAGCTCCGAATCCTCCAGAAAGGCGATCTGCACGGTCAGAATTTCAGCCGCCATGGGATCGCTGACCTCAGCCAGCTCGGTGAGGCGTGCACGCGCCGCGGTTATGGCCGCCTCCAGCGCCTTGCGCTCTTCGGCCGGTGTCCTTTGCGGGATCGCCGAAGCTGCCGCCGCGGTCACATGCAAACGGATTGGCCCCAAAGCAAGGCCAGGCGAGGCGACCGACCCCGCGAAACTTTGTTCACTCGGCGGCGCGCTCATCGAAATTCCGTTCCACCAACGCGACAAGATCGCGCACCGCCTGTGCCGCATCGGTGCCGTCTGCCTCGAAGACAAGGGATTGTCCGACCTTCACCTTCAAGGCCATGACGCGAACGATGCTTTTGGCATCCACCCAATCTTCCTCCTCGGCAACGCGCAAGCGAACAGCGGCGCTAAAGCTCTTGGCAAGCTGCGTTAGCTTGACCGACGGGCGGGCGTGCAAGCCGATGGGATGAGTCACCTGGACGCACCCCTCCACAACGCCGGGGCCGGCCGCGCGCTTGGCTTCCAGCGTCATGGCGACAACTCCTCGGCGGTGGCTCGCACATCTTCGAGCGCGGCACCACCGGAGGCTTCCACCGCCGCCATCACAGCGCCCTCGACAATCGGCGCATTGCAGATAAGGACCCGGTCACGCCACGACTCCTCGAGCAGTTCGATGGCCATTTCGCTATTCGTTTCAGCCCCCCCCAGATCGACCAGGATGGCAACGCCGGCGGGCCCATAGACCGTCTCGATCGCCGCCTTGATGGCCGCGACGTCGGTGCCCAGGCCGCCGTCGGCGTTACCGCCACACCACGCCAGGGGCACCTCCTCGCCCACCATCTGCCGAACCATGTCGGCAGCACCCCGGGCGATGTCGAGTGAGTGTGAAACAATCACGATGCCGACATACTCGGTCATACGCCCTCCACTTTCGTCGCGGCCAAAGCGGTCGCGACCACATCACAAATACTGTCCACGAGAAGTTGGCTGGACTGCGCGCCGGGATCCAGATGACCGATGGAGCGCTCACCCAAATAGGACGCGCGTCCCTTGGTCGCCAGCATGTCCCTAGTCGATTTCAGTCCGCGCGCCGCCGCCTCACGTACCGCAGCCAGCAGAGCGTCCATCGACATACCCGCCTCCGCCGCCTGCCGCACGGCATCGGCAACGGGCACCAGAACCTCGAGCATGGTTTTCTCGCCGGGCGCCGACTTGCCGCGTTGCTGCACGGCCAACGCCCCGGCTGTCAAAGCCTCGGCCAATGCCGCGACGGTCACAGCCTCCGGCGGCATGGCTTTGCCCATGGCCATGAAATAGCTGCCGTACAGCGGACCGGATGCACCGCCGACGTTCATCACCAACGTCATGCCGATCTTTTGCAAAGCCTGCGGCAGCGCCAGGGCCACCACCGCCGCTTTCTCCGCTTCGATAGCCGCAAAGCCGCGTTTCATATTGATGCCGTGATCGCCGTCGCCGATCGCCTGATCCAGCGCCGTCAAGGCCTCGGCGTTGTCGCGGATAACCGCTGCGGTGGCGGATAGCATGGTGTCGAGCAAATCAGGTGCCATGCGCCCTCTCCGCTTCTCGTTCGGCGTCGCTCGCGCGGGCCGCGGCCAGTCGGTGCCCTTCCCCATCAAAGAACAGAGCCGTTCCCGGCAGCATCCGAACCGTCGTCTCCTCGCCGGCGTGCCGCATCACCCCGGCACCGGCGAGCGCGTGCACCTTGTTGCCCTCGCTCTCCGCAAGAAACACCGTCTCGGCGCCCAAATGTTCAACCGCGATTACGCGTGCGGCGGCACCGCCTTGGCCCAGGATCACATCCTCCGGGCGAACACCCACCGTCGTCGCACCGGCCGGGCCATCCGTCAGACCCAAGGCGCCCACCGGCAACAGGTTGATGCGCGGTGACCCCAGGCGCAGGGCGACATGAACCGACGCCGGCTCGCTATAGATCTGCCGTGGAGTGCCGATCTGTACCAGTTTTCCCTCGGCCAGCACACCAATGCGATCGGCCAGGGTCATCGCTTCCATCTGGTCGTGGGTGACGTACAGGATGGTCGCACCGAGGTCTTCTTGGATACGTTTGAGCTCTACCCGCAAATCCTCGCGCAGGCGCGCGTCGAGGGAGGATAACGGCTCGTCCATCAAGAAAGCCGCCGGATCGCGGACCAACGCCCGGCCGATGGCCACCCGCTGCATCTCACCGCCCGAGAGCTTGGTCGACAGATTGTCCAGCTTCGCCTCAATGCGCAAAAGACCCGCGATCTCGCGCACCCGCGCCTCGATGCGCGCCTCGTCCCAGCGCTGCGACGGCGAGCGAAGGGGGAAGGCCATGTTCTGAAAGACGGTGTAGTGCGGATACAGGGAGTATTGCTGAAAAACGAACGCGACATCGCGTTCGGCCGGCGGCGCGCGCGTTACGTCCACCCCGGCAATGCGAAGGCGGCCGGCATCCGGCACCTCCAGGCCCGCCGCAAGGCGCAAGGTCGTGGTCTTGCCCGCGCCCGTCGGCCCAAGCAGGACAACAAACTCTCCGTCCGCGACCGTTAGCGACAGATTGTCGACGGCCGTGATGTTGCCGAAACGCTTGGTTACGTTTTCGAAAACGATCTCAGCCATTGCCGGCCCCTTGAACCTGCTCGCTTCGAAGGGCGCGCTCACTGCGCCGGTCGAAGAGCATCAAGGCATCCTTGGAGAATTCCAGGCCAACGGTCTCGCCGGCGGACACCCGAACCGTATTCGGGCTGCGCACACGAACGCGCCCGGCCGGTGTATCGACCACGACGATTTGCCGTACGCCAGTGTATTCGACGCCGAAGACATGACCCCGCAGCAGCCCGTTGTCGGATAGCGTGATGTGCTCCGGGCGGGCGCCAAGCACCGCCTCTTCGTGTGCCAGCCCGTCACGCAACCGGGGGATGGCGATCTCGGCGCCGCTTACCCGAGCATGGTCGGCCCCCGGCGCCAGCGGACCCATCGCCGGCAGCAGGTTCATGGCGGGCGAGCCGATGAAGTCGGCCACAAACAGGGTCGCCGGGCGATTGTAGACCTCGCTGGGCGGACCGGCTTGCAGCACCTCTCCCTGGTTCATGACTGCGATCACGTCGGCCATGGCCATGGCCTCGACTTGATCATGTGTCACATAGACCGTGGTGGCGCCGACACGATCATGCAGAAGACGCAACTCCTCGCACATCAGCTCCCGGAACTCGGCGTCCAGCGCTCCCAGTGGCTCGTCCATGAGAAAGGCCTTGGGCCGGCGGATAATGGCACGCCCCAAGGCCACCCGTTGCCGGTCGCCGCCCGTCAGGCCTCTTACCGGTAACGCCAAGAGATGCTCGATACGCAGCAGCCGGGCCACCTCGGCCACGCGCGTGCGTATTTCAGCGCGCGGCACGCCCTGCGATATAAGCGGAAAGGCTAGATTGCGCCGGACATTCATGTGCGGGTAAAGAGCGAAAAGCTGAAAGACGAAGGCAATATCGCGGGCGGCAGCACGGCGATTCGTGACATCTTCCCCGGCCAGCAAGATGCGGCCGGACGTCGGGATTTCGAGACCCGCGATCATGCGTAACGTCGTCGTCTTGCCGCACCCCGACGGTCCAAGCAGCACGAAGAACTGGCCTTCGGCGATGGTCAGATTGGCGTCCCGCACGGCGACGAAATCGTCGAAGGCTTTGTGCAGGTTTTCGAGGCGAATCTCGGACATCACGCCTCCGGAAAATGGCTGACGATGACGAAGCCGATAGTGCCGACCAGGATGACGGCGAACGAGTAGCCGAACAGCCACAGCGAAAACGACTGCATCAGCATAAAGACGCCGACCCCGATTAGGGCCGTCGCGGCGTTTTCCCACGGCCCGCGCCGAAAGAAGCGCCGTCTTTGGCCCGGCCCGTGCGATACCCGGCTCATTTGCGCACCGCCCCGAAGGTGATGCCGCGCAACAGATGTTTGCGCAACAGAACCGTGAAGAAGACGATGGGCAGCAGGAACAGGGTCGTCCCTGCCCCAACCGCCGGCCAATCCAGGCCCCCTTCCCCGATGATGATGGGAATGAACGGCGGCGCCGTCTGCGCCTCGCCACTGGTCAGCAACAGTGCGAAGGCATATTCGTTCCAGGCAAAGATCAGGCAGAAGATGGCCGTTGCCGCGATGCCGGTCTTGGCCTGCGGTAGCACCACTTTCCAAAACGCCTGCATGCGGCTGTAGCCGTCGACAAGGGCGGCTTCCTCGTATTCCATCGGGATTTCATCGATAAATCCCTTGAGCAGCCATACCGCCAGGCTGACGTTCACCATGGTGTACAAAAGGATCATGCCTAGATGCGTATCGCTTAGCCCAAGGACCCGGTACATGAGAAAGATCGGCACCGCCACGGCGATCGGCGGCATCATCCGCGTGGACAAAATGAAAAAGAGCAGATCGTCCTTCAACGGCACCTTGAACCGCGAAAAGCCATAGGCCGCAATGGTGCCCAGGAACACGGCCAAGAAGGTCGAGCCGAAACCGATGATGACGGAATTCAGGTACCGCTCGGCAAAGCGAGACGGGCCGGTGATCACCATGTTGCGCTTGCGCACCAGCTCGTCGTACCAGGACGTTGGCGGCGGCAAGCTGGCCATGTACTCGGGTGCCTGCCGCGACCGTGCGGTGAACAGATTGACGTAACCTTCCAATGAGGGCTCGAAGAACACCTTCGGCGGATAGGCGATGGCATCCGGCGGCGTTTTGAGCCCGGTCAACACGATCCAGACCAACGGGATCATGGTGATCAGCGCATACACGATGACCAGCAGCGCGGCGAGACGCTGGCTCCAGGGGCTCGGCTCAAGGACCGAACGGGTGCTCGGCCCGCTCATCGCTGCTTCACCTTGTTCAGGAACTTGACGTAGATGTTGCCGGCGCCGAAGACCGTCACGAACAGGATGACCGCAAAGGCCGAGCTATAGCCCGTTCGCCATTTCTCGAAAGCCTCGCGCTTCAAATTGATGGACGCTAGTTCGGTTATTGATCCGGGTCCGCCGGACGTCAGCTCGACCACCATATCGAACATCTTGAAGTTCTCGATGGCGCGAAATAGGACGGCCAGCATAAGGAACGGCAGCACCATGGGCAGGGTAATGCTCCAGAACTGCCGCAACTTGGACGCCCGGTCCACCTCCGCCGCCTCATAGATATAATCCGGAATCGAGCGCAGCCCGGCGAGGCAGATCAGCATGACGTATGGCGTCCACATCCAGGTGTCGACCAACACAATCGACCACGGCGCCAGATTTACGTCGCCGATCATGGTGAAACTGCCCGCGTCGATGAAGAAATTGATGATGTAGTTAAAAATGCCGGCCTGCGGCTGATAGATATAGGTCCAAAACACGCCGACAACGGCGGGCGAGAGCATCATCGGCAGCAGGATCAGCGTCGTCAAAGCGGTATGTCCCTTGAACTGACGATTGATCAACAGCGCCAAACCCAATCCCAAAACGACCTGAAAGAAAATCGACCACCCGACGAAATGCGCGGTCGCCTGTAGGTACTCCCAAATATCCTCGCTTCCGAGTAGGCGTTCGTAGTTTTCAACCCCAACCCAGCGTACCGGTCGCCCCGGCTGATTGGCGCGATAATTCGTAAAGCTCAGATAAATGGTCCAAAGGAGCGGAAAAATATTGATGGCCAGCAACAGCACAATCGTTGGCGAAATGAATATCCAGGCGACGGCACGGTCGGATAACCCGCGCGCGCGCTGAACCGGCTTACCGGGCCGGGTTACGGCCATCGATGCCTGTGTCGTTTCGGTCATCGTCTAGATCATCCATGATTCGCACGCCGGGTGCCACGGACCGGCCGGACAAACGCCCGGCCGGCCGTGCGCAATCACGGCAACCAACCGCGCGACTTAGATCTTTCCGTCGTCCTTGAAGACCTGAGTCCAGTCCACGATCAGCTTATCAAGAGCCTCCTGCGCGGTGCCCTTGTCGGCCACCACGTAGTCATGCACGCGCTTCTGCATGGCTTGCAGCAGCTCGGCATAGGTCGGCTCCTGCCAGAAATCCTTGACCCCACCCATCGCCTTCAGGAAGTCGGCGGCGAAAGGCGCGGTATTGGGGAAATTCGGGTCCTCGAGAACCACCTTGGAAGCCGAATACCCTCCGAGGGCCCACCACTTCTTCTGCACCTCTGGTCCGGCGAACCATTTGATGTACTCCAGCGCCATATCCTTCTTATCAGAATAGGCAACAACCGAGATCCCCTGCCCGCCGAGAGTGGATCCCGCTACTTTTTGCGCCGGATTGACGAAGAAGCCAGACTTGTCGCCGCCCACATCCTCGTCCTTGGCAATGCCCGGGAAGAAGGCAAACCAGTTCATCTGCATGGCAACCTGCCCGGACTTATAGGCATCCAGATTGGCCACCATATACGCATCCGAATGACCCGGAGGCGTGCAGCACTTATAGAGGTCCTTATAGAACTCAAGCGCCGAGGCCGCATCGGCGCTGTTGACATAACCTTCCATATCGTACGGCTTGTCCGGGTTCTGGTATTGGAAGCCCCAGGCGTACATGGCCGCGGTCACGCCCATGGTAATTCCTTCGGAGCCACGCTCGGTATAGATGGCGGCACCGTAAACCTTCTTGCCGTCGATTTCGCGGCCTTGGAAGAACGCAGCGACTTCGCGAAGCTCGTCCCAGTTCGTCGGTACGGCAAGGGCGCGGCCATACTTTTCTTTGAAGGCCGCCTGAATTTCCGGCCGAGCGAACCAGTCCTTGCGGTAGACCCAACCGAGCGCATCGGCCATGGCCGGCAGCGCCCAATAGTTCGGTGTCCCTTTCGGCCAGGTCGAATAGGCATAGACCGTCGCCGGCAGGAAATCGTCCATCGAGATTTTGTTCTTGTCGAAGAAATCGTTCAGTTTGATGTAGTGACCATATGTCGCCGAGCCCCCGAGCCACTGGCTGTCACCGATCAGCAGGTCGCACAGCTTGCCGCCGGAATTAAGCTCGTTCAGGAAACGGTCGGCAAAGTTGGTCCAGGGCACGAATTCGAACTTCATGGCAATGCCCGACTCGGCCGTAAAATCCTTCGATAACTCGGCCAAGGCGTTTGCCGGGTCCCATGCCGCCCAACACAAGGTCAGTTCCTTATCTTGAGCCACGGCCGGACCGGAAACGAACGCACCGAGCGCCGCGACCAGCGCGGTCGCGGCAACGCATTTACGTAACTTGTACATGCTTCTCCTCCCTAGGGTGTCGCAGGTCATTGGATAATTTGTCGGCCGGCGCGGCTGCTAGCGGCCGTGACCCGGTCGGTTTAGTTATTCGATATCATTAAACTAAACTAAACCGGTGTCAAGATAGCCTTAACCAACCGAGAAGGTTGCCTATTTGCGTCCGAGCGCCGCATGATGGGGGCATCAAGGGGCTTGGCCAACGAGGCACCAGGAAATGGTGCCCATTCGATCGAGAGGAAGCAGAATGCCGACCGGAACGGTGCGTGCCCGGCCGACAATCGATTCAATCGTGGTCTTGCTGATCACGAGCCTGGCCTTCGTCCTAGTGATAACTGGGATGTGGCTGCCATTGGCCCACGGTGCCGAGCTTCCGACCAAACCGGAGGGATTCCCCGAGCGACCCATCACCATCATCGTCCCCTATGCGGAGGGCGGCGAGTCGGACCTGCTGAGCCGGGCCATGGCGGCGGCACTCGAAAAATTGGTGAGCGTCAAGATCCTGGTGGTCAACCGGCCGGGCCAGTCGGGCATGACCGCGGTGCCTGAGTTCATGGCGGCGCCGGCCGACGGATACACATTGTTCGAGTCTATCGATGAAGCCGCCGCGAATTTCGCCGCGGAAAAGCTACAACAGAATCCCGCCCTGGACTGGTGGCCACTTGGCATGGCGCAAGTGACCTTTAGCCAGATCTATATTCGCCCGGGCGACCTACGGTTCTCCGACTGGGCATCCTTTGTCGCTTATGCCCGGACAAGCCCGGGCGACGTAAAGATCGCCAACGTCGGCGCGCCCGGCTCCATGGAGCAGGTCAACCTGTTCGAAATCGAGCAGGCGCTCGGCTTTAAGGTCAGCCAGATCGTTTTCGACAACCCGGTGGAACGGTACGCCGCGTTGATCGGCGGCACGGTCGATGCCTTGTTGGAACAGCCCGGGGATGTGGCCAGCTTTTTGGCAAGCGGCAAGATGACTCCGATCTTAAGCCTTTATCCCGAGCGGCCCATTGGCCATGAGAAAGTGCCGGCCTTGGACGACGCCGGCTTGCTCTTCGATCCGTTGCCTCGGTTTCGTGGTTTTTGGACTTTGCCCGGCGTTACCGAACCGCGGCGCGTTTACCTGGAGGCGGCCCTGCGCGC
>JAJFGP010000089.1 GCA_021776055.1 Kiloniellaceae bacterium | reverse complement strand
AGGGCCGGAAGGTCGAACGGTAGATGTCCACGTCGCCGTGCGTCTCGCGCGCTTGCAGCTCGGTCAGCCCGACAGTCGAAACATTGGGCATGCTGAACACCGCGGTCGGCACGTCGCTGTGATCCATGCCGCGCGGCGTGTCACGATAGACCGTATCGACGAAGGCCATCGCCTCCTGAATCGCCACCGGCGTTAGCGCCAAGCGGTCGGTCACATCGCCGATGGCATAGATGTTCGCTTGCGACGTCTGGGAGTAGGCGTCGACTTTGATCTCGCCCCCCTCCCCCAAGCTCACGCCGGCGGCCGCCAGACCCAGGTTCTCGGTATTCGGGCGCCGGCCCGTTGCCGCCATGACGACATCCACGTCCAACGTCTCACCGCCGGAAAGATGCAGACGCACGCCGTCGCCGTTTTTTTCGAGCCGATCGATGGTGGTTTCTACGCGCAGATCGATACCCTTCTTCACCATCTCGCCGGCCAGCGTATTGCGCACATCGTCATCGAAGCCGCGCAGGATTTGCGGGCCCCGATAAATCTCCGTTACTTCCGAGCCCATGCCGTTAAAGATGCTGGCGAACTCCACCGCGATGTACCCGCCGCCATAAACCGCCACGCGGCCGGGCAACGACTTCAGGTGGAACGCCTCGTTGGAGCTAATCCCCAAATCCCAACCGTGGCCGGGCGGAAAGACCGGATGCCCGCCGGTAGCGATCAGAATAGTCTCGGCACGGAAAACCTGATCGCCGATTTCGACGCGGTTCGCATCGAGCAATCGCGCGTGCCCCCGATACGCGGTAACGCCTGCGTCTTTCAGCAGGCTCTCGTAGATACCTTCCAGCCGGTCGATCTCTTTATCCTTGTTGGCGATTAGGCGCGTCCAATCGAAACGCGCACCCTCGACCGTCCAACCAAAGCCGGCCGCATCCTCGAAATCCTCGTGGAAATGTGCCGCGTAGGAGAACAACTTTTTCGGCACACAGCCGCGAATGACGCAGGTGCCGCCATAGCGGTACTCCTCGGCGACAGCCACCCGCGCGCCGGTTCCCGCCGCCATGCGCGCCGCGCGCACCCCGCCGGAGCCACCGCCGATGACGATGAGATCGAAGTCGTTATCAGATGCCATGCTCGTGACCGCGCCTACTGCCTACACACCGCCCATGCAGAGGTATTTGATCTCCAGGAAATCATCCATGCCGTACTTGGAACCTTCGCGGCCGACGCCAGATTCCTTGATGCCGCCGAAGGGGGCGACCTCGGTGGAGATGATGCCGGTGTTGATGCCGACGATGCCCGTCTCCAGCGCCTCGCCGACACGCCAGACCCGGCCCAGGTCGCGGGCGTAGAAATAAGCGGCCAGACCGAACTCCGTGTCATTGGCCATGGCGATCCCCTCCTCCTCCGTCTTGAAACGGAACAGAGGGGCGACGGGGCCGAAAGTTTCTTCCTGGGTTACCTTCATCTTGGTGGTGACGTCGGTGAGCACTGTCGGCTGGAAGAAGGTACCGCCGCGCTCGTGCCGGCTGCCGCCAACGGCGATCTTGGCGCCCTTGCCCGTAGCATCCGCCACATGCTCTTCTACCTTGGCCAGGCCCGCCGCGTCGATAAGCGGTCCCTGACTCACGCCCTCTTCCATGCCGAAGCCGACCTTCAGTTTCTTCACCGCCGTCGCCAGCTTGGCGGCGAAGGCGTCATAGACCGTGTCCTGCACCAGAATGCGATTGGCGCAGACGCAGGTCTGACCGGTGTTGCGGAATTTGCTCATCATGGCGCCGTCGACCGCGGCGTCCAGATCGGCATCGTCGAAGACGATGAAGGGTGCGTTGCCCCCCAATTCCATGCTCACCTTCTTCACGGTATCCGCGCACTGCTTCATCAAAAGCTTGCCGACTTCGGTAGAGCCGGTGAAGGAAAGCTTGCGCACGATCGGATTGCCGGTCAGCTCACCGCCGATCTCCTTCGCCGAACCGGTGAGAATGTTGATCACGCCGGCGGGAAAACCGGCCCGCTCCGCCAACTCGACCAGGGCGAACGCCGAATAAGGCGTTTGCGTCGCCGGCTTAATGACCACCGGGCACCCCGCCGCCAGCGCCGGGGCGCATTTGCGGGTGATCATGGCATTCGGGAAATTCCACGGGGTGATGGCCGCCACCACGCCGATGGGCTGCTTGATGACGACGATGCGCTTGTCCGGCTGGTGTCCCGGAATGGTATCGCCGTAGACCCGCTTTGCCTCTTCGGCGAACCACTCGATGAAGCTGGCGCCGTAGACGATTTCGCCCGTCGATTCGGCCAGAGGCTTGCCCTGCTCCAGGGTCAAAAGAACCGCCAGGTCCTCCTGGTTCTCGATGATCAGGTTGTACCAAGTGCGCATGATGTTGGCACGCTCCTTGGCGGTCTTAGCCCGCCAGGCCGGCCAGGCGCGATTAGCCGCCTCGATGGCGCGGCGGGTTTCCTCGGCGCCTAACTTGGGAATCGTGCCCAGCGTCTCGCCGGTGGCCGGGTTGGTAACGGGTATGGTGGCGCCGGACGTGGCATCGATCCAGGCTCCATCCACATAACACTGCTGGCGAAACAGGGCGCCGTCCTTCAGTTGCGGCGCGCCATTGGTCGCCTTCGCCCGAGCTTGCGCGGTCATGCTTATCCTCCGAGTATGGAATTGCTCTGTCTTAAGACCAAATATAGGCCCGGACCGGGACAAGCGAAAGGGTCGAAGGGCAAGACCCTCGGCCCCCCAACAGAGACTAGGCGGGCAACCCACTCATATCATCGACCACGGCAGCGAACAGATCGGAGAGGGCCACCAGCTCGTTGCGGTGCAGATCGCGCGCGGCGATCTTTCCACCGTGCCCATCCGGCAGATCGCGGGTGGCACAGGCATCGGCGATCACGGTGGGCGCATAGCCCAGCCCAATCGACGTGCGTACGGTCGAACTAACGCACATATGGGTCATAAATCCGGCAACAATCAGGTTGCTCGCACCGGTCTTTTTCAGCGTCGCATCCAAGTCCGAGCCGACGAAAGAGTCAGGCAGGGTCTTGACCACCACCGCCTCACCCTCGCGCGGCGCCACCGCATCGGCGAAGGCGAAGGCGGATGATTCCGGATCGAACAGCTTACCGGCCGAGCCACGGTGCGCAACATGGATGATGGGCCGGCCCTGGGCCCGCGCCGCATCCAGAAGGGCGGCGATACGTTCCAGCGCGCCATCGATGCCGTCCAGGGGCAGACGGCCCGTGGCCGTGTATTCCTGCTGTGCGTCGATGATGAGCACGGCAGAGTCGGCCAGCGCGCTCGGTGATCTCTCGGCGCCATTGTGGCCGAGTAGGGTTTTCGGTGTGGGCATCTAAATCTCCTCTGTCCGGCGATGCGGATTATTTCCGCAAACAACTCTAGCCTCTACACAGACGCATGGATATTCTGTATTTTAGCTGACTATCCATACGAAAATGCATAGATGATGGATTGGGACGACCTCAAATATTTCATCGCCGTGGCCCGCACCGGTAGCTTATCCGCCGCCGCGCGCGATCTGGCCACCCACCAGCCGACCGTGGGCCGACGCCTGCATGCTCTTGAGGCACGGCTAGGCGCCCGCCTGTTTCATCGCCAGGCGCGCGGCTATGCCCTCAGCGATACCGGGCGCAGCATCCTGGAGGCTGCCGGCACCATGGAGACCGCCGCGGCCCTGATCGAGCGACTGGTCACCGGCGAGGATGCACGGGTTTCCGGCACCGTACGCATCTCGGTCACCGACGAGATCGGCGTTCTTTGGCTGACCCCAACGCTGGTCGGCTTAACCGCAGACTACCCAGGCATCGATCTGGCCATCGAGGTAAGCCCGCAGGTGGCCGATCTAAGCCGTTTCAAGGCGGACCTGGCCATCCGCCTGTTCCACACCAAGGAGCCGGAATTGGTCACCCAGAAAGTGGCGCGCCTGGCCTTCGGCCTGTTCGGCGCCCCGGCGTATCTGGCCCGCAAAGGAACACCCCGGACACTCGCGGATTTACGCGAGCACTCGTTCGTCGACTTCGACGAAGGCCTTCGCCACCTACCGGAATGCCGTTGGCTTGAAGAGATCACCGGGCGCCGGGCCATCGCCTTCCGCAGCGACAACACCCATGCCCGCAGCGCCGCGACGGCCACGGGCCTTGGCCTGGCGATCTTGCCGATCTTCGCCGCCGCCAATCAGCCGGGCCTGGTGCGGGTGTTGCCAAAGGCGCCCATACCGAAACGCGATGTCTGGCTGGCCACGCACCCGGATTTGCGTGGCGTCGCGCGCGTCCGCACGACCCTCGATTTCCTGGCCGCCGCGTTCCGGCGCGACCGCACGGTCTTCGATCCTGAAACGTGAGACCGGAATCCTACATACTGGCGAATTGCCGTTCGACCGCCTTGTGGTCTTGGCGCCAGGAATCGTAGACGGCGCGCGACATGGGATCGGGGAAGATGTCTTCCGTACCTGACTCAATGCCATCAAGCACGGCCTTGGCCACGTCACGCGGATCGGTCTTGTCGATCTCGACGGCCCGGATCATGTCCGTATCGACCGGGCCGGGAAAGACGCCGTGCACGTCGATACCCTTGGGCGCCAGACCTGCCCGAATGGATTGAGTCATCGACCAGGCCGCGGCCTTCGAGGCGTTGTAGGCGCCGAGCCCCGGCATGCTGGCCAGGGCAACGACCGTCAGAAAATTGACCACCGCGCCGCCGCTGTTTTGCTCGATGATGGGCGCAAAGGCCCGCGCCATATTCAAGGTGCCGAAAAAATTCGTGTCCATGTCCCGCACGGTCAGCTCCAGCGGGCACTCCAAGATGGCACCAAAATCTGCCACGCCGGCATTGTTGATCAACAGAGTGACATCCCGCGCTTTTTCGGCGGCGGCCTTGATCTGCGGCCGGTCGGTGATATCGATCTGCAGCGGCACGATACGATCCGGAGCGGCGGCCACGATGGCCTCCAGATCCTTCACCCGCCGCGCACCGGCGTAGATGCGGCGGACGCCGCGCCCCAGCAAGTCGGCCACGATCTCGCGGCCGATGCCTCTATTAGAGCCCGTAACCAGGGCCGTGCTGTTTTCCAGTTTCATATGCTCTCTCCAGATGTAACTAGGATTGGAATAGGCGGAGCATATTTGCTGCGCATTACGCCCGAAATAGCTTCTCAAGAATTTTACTAGTGCGTATAATGCACGAATGGAAATAGCCGCGTTGCGCACGTTTGTGGAGGTCATGCGCCGGGGGAGCTTTGCCTCGGTCGCCCGTGACCATGGCGTCGATCCGTCCTCGATTTCGCGCGCTATTGCGACGCTGGAGGATGAGTTGGGATTGCGGCTCTTTCAACGCACGACCCGGCGGCTGTCGGCGACGGAGGCCGGGCTGGTCTATTTCGACCGGGTCGAGCCGATCATCGCGGAGTTGGAACGGGCGCGGTTGCGGGCCGTGGATGTCAGTGAAGCACCACGCGGCACCCTGCGCATCGCCGCGCCGGTAAGTTTCGCGCAACTCAACATCGTGCCGCTGCTACCCGAACTTGCGGCGCGATATCCGGATCTTTCGTTCGACCTACGCCTGACCGATGCCGCTCTCGATCTTGTCGAGGAGCACATCGACGTGGCGGTCCGCATGGGCCCGTTACGCGAGTCCGGACTGGTCGCAACCCGCTTGAGCCCGATGGTTTCGAAAATTTGCGCCAGCCCGCTCTACATCGAAACGCAGGGGCGGCCGCAGTCGCCGCGGGATTTGGAAAAACACAAATGCCTCTTGCTCGCCATGCCCGGATTCAGCGCGCGTTGGCGCCTGCGGGACCGCGAGGGGAACGTAACGGAAGTGCCGGTTCAGGGACCTCTGCGAACGTCGAACGCCATCGCGCTCAAGCAGTGTGCACTTGCCGGCATGGGGATCATCCTGCAAGCACGCTGGATTGTCGGCCGCGAGATCGGCGATGGTAGCCTGATCGATCTCTTCCCGGCCCATGAGGTAACGGCGGCCGACTTCGAGGCGCCGGCGGTCTGGCTTCTATACCCGTCGCGCGCCTATCTGCCCCTCAAGGTGCGCGTCTTCGTCGACTTCTTGAAGGAGAAATTCCAAAACGCCCCCCCATGGGACGCACCTACTCGACAGTAACGCTTTTCGCTAGATTGCGTGGCTGATCCACGTCGGTCCCCTTCATCACCGCCGTATGATAGGCAAGCAACTGCACCGGAATCGAATAGAGGATCGGTGCCACAAAGGGGTCGATGGCGGGTATTTCGATCGTGTGCTCTGCCTTGTCGCCCAGCTTCTTGATGCCGTCAGCGTCGGAGATGAGGATCACCATGCCACCGCGCGCCGCAACCTCGGCAACATTGGAGGCGGTCTTCTCGAACAGCGGGCCGGACGGCGCACAAACGATGACCGGCACCGTTTCGTCGATCAGCGCGATAGGCCCATGCTTCATTTCTCCGGCCGCGTATCCTTCCGCATGGATATAGCTGATTTCCTTCAGCTTTAAGGCGCCTTCCATAGCGATGGGAAAGAGATTGCCGCGCGCGAGATAGAGCACGTCTTGCGCTTCGGCCAGCACGTGCGCGATCTCTCGAATATCTTCGTCGTGATTGAGAATCTCGGCCACCCGCGCCGGCACCTCGATCAGCGCGCCGGTCAACGCTGCCTCGGCTTTGGCATCGATGGCACCGCGCGCGCGGGCCGTGGCAATCGCCAGGCAGGCGAGCAACGAAAGCTGCGTGGTGAACGCCTTGGTGGACGCGACGCCAATCTCCGGCCCGGCCAACGTGGTCAGCACCGCATCCGACTCACGGGCGATTGAGCTTTCCGAGCGATTAAGAATCGACAGAATTTTTTGTCCCTGGGATTTCGCGTAACGCAGAGCCGACAGAGTATCGATGGTCTCGCCCGATTGCGAAATGAACAGGCTGAGGCCGCCGTCCGGCATGGGCGCCTCGCGGTAACGGAACTCGGAGGCGATGTCGACCTCCACCGGTTGGCGGGCGATTTGCTCGAACCAGTATTTGGCAACGGTGCCGGCATAAAACGCGGTGCCGCAGGCGCTGATGGTGATGCGCGGGATAGCGGCCAGGTCGAAGGGCAAGTCCTGCATCTCGACCGTGCGGCGCAAGGGATTGATGTAGCTATGCAGCGTATCGCCGATTACCGCCGGCTGCTCGAAAATTTCCTTCTGCATGAAGTGGCGGTACTGACCCTTACCGATCAGGGCACCGGATAGGGCTGTTTGCGTTATCTCGCGCTCGACCACCGCGCCGCTCTCATCGTGCACCGTCGCCGTGCCGCGGCTAAGTTCGACCCAGTCGCCTTCTTCCAGATAGCAAATGCGGTTGGTCAGCGGCGCCAACGCCATGGCATCCGAGCCCAGATACATCTCGCCATCGCCATAGCCGACGGCCAGCGGACTGCCGCACCGGGCACCGATCATAAGATCGTGCCGACCGGCAAAGACGATGGCCAGGGCGAAAGCACCCTGCAAACGGGCCAAGGCCTCGGCCACCGCGTCCTGCGGCGTCATCTGTTGATCCAGATTGTCGGTGATAAGGTGAACCACAACCTCGCTGTCGGTCTCGGTTTCAAACTTGTGGCCGCGGCCGACCAACTCCTCGCGGAGTTCCTGGAAGTTCTCGATGATGCCGTTGTGCACGATGGCAACGCGCTGATTGGCATGCGGATGGGCGTTCGATTCGTTCGGCTGCCCATGGGTTGCCCAACGGGTATGGCCGATACCGGTGGTTCCCTCCAACGGCTCGCGATCCACCAGGGTGGCTAGGTTGACGAGCTTGCCCTCGGCCCGACGCCGGTCGATATGGCCGTTACTCAGGGTGGCAATGCCCGCCGAGTCATATCCACGATATTCCAGCCGCTTCAGTCCGTCGATTAGGAGCGGAGCGACGGGGGCGTTGCCGAGAATGCCGATGATGCCGCACATGGTCTAACCGTCCTTTTTGCGCTTGGGCGCCTTCTTTTTGCCCGAAGAACCTTTCTTTTTCCCTGCCCCAGTCTTTTCCCCAGTTCCCGCGGATTTTCGCCGCTCGCGGAACCGCTTGGCGGCGCCGGGGCGCGCCTCCTGTGGGCCGCGCCCGACCGCCAGGGCATCGGCGGCCACATCCTCTGTGATGATGCTGCCGGCGCCGACAATGGCGCCCTTGCCGATGCGCACCGGCGCCACCAGCGCCGTGTTGGAGCCGATGAAGGCCCCCTCGCCGATGCTTGTCAGGTGTTTACCGAAGCCGTCGTAGTTGCACGTGATGGTGCCGGCGCCAACGTTTGCCTTGGCACCTACCTGCGCGTCGCCCAGATAGGTCAGATGGTTGGCCTTGGCCCCAGGACCCAGCACGGTATTCTTGGTCTCGACGAAATTGCCGATACGGGCCCCGGCGCCGACCACGGTGCCGGGGCGCAAGCGGGCATAGGGCCCAATCACGGCACCAGCCTCGATCGTCGCGCCCTCCACATGACAAAAGGCGCGAATCTCCACGTCGTTGCCGACTACCACACCCGGACCGAAGAAGACGTTCGGCTGCACGGTTACATCGCGGCCTAGCTGTGTATCGGCGCTGAACCAGACGGTAGCGGGGTCAACCAATGTCACGCCGTTTGCCATGGCGTTGGCGCGCAGGCGGGTTTGCAAAATCGCCTCGGCCCCGGCCAGTTCGGCGCGCGAGTTGATGCCCAGAACCTCCGTGGGATCGGCCTCACCAACGGCGGTGCGGTGTCCGGCGGCATTGGCTAGGGCGAACAGGTCCGTGAGGTAATATTCGCCCTTGGCGTTGTCGGTCCCCAAGCTTTCGATCAAAGAGAACAGGACCCGCCCGTCGCCCAGCAGAACACCGGCATTGCACAAGTCGATGGCCCGTTCCGCCGAGCTGGCATCGGCATACTCGACGATCCGCAGCACCTGACCCTTCTTGTCCAGCACGAAGCGGCCGTACTGCGCCGGATCGGCGGGCTGGAATGCCAAGCCCAGCAGATCCGGGGCATCGGCCGCCCGCCGGCGGGCACACAGAGCGCTCAAGGTCGCCGGTGTCAGCAGCGGCGTATCGCCAAAGACCACCAGTACATCGCCGGACCCGCCCGCGCCGTGATAGCCGGCCAGCGCCGTCTTGGTACAGGCCACCGCGTGACCGGTGCCGAGCTGCCGGTCCTGGACCGCCGTGCGCACTCGGCCGCCGGGCCGGGCAGCAACGGCCTCAGCTACCGCGGGCAAATCCGGGGCGACCACCACCACTATGCGCTCAGGCTTTAGCCCTTCGATGGAGTCCAGCACGTGGTCGAGCATGGTCCGCCCGGCAATCTGGTGCAGGACCTTGGGTCGCGTCGATTTCATGCGCGTTCCCTGGCCGGCGGCCAGGACAACAACGGCGAGCTTTGAGAGGGTCATGGGCGCTCTAGCGGCGGAAAATCTTGTGGTCAGGGCCCGTCCCTGGCACAACCTCTGGTCTTACCAGGCGGACCATGCCACAGGGCCACGCCGCCCTGCAAATCAACAATTGTTGCCGGAAATTACATGCCTCGCCAGGGACTTAAGCCCGTTCGGATTCTCATTTGCGACCTCGATGGGACCCTCGTCGACAGCGCCCCGGACCTGGCCTCGGCGGTCAACGACCTGCTGACCGAAGTCGGCCGCCCGCGGCTAACCGAGGCGGCGGTCCGCCACATGGTTGGCGATGGAGTCCCCAAGCTGGTCGAGCGCGCCCTGGTGGCCAGCGGCGGCGTGCCCGATGCCAGCGCGCTGGCGGATTGCATAGCGCGCTACCATGCCTTCTATGAAAGCCGCATGACCGAATTGACCCGACCCTACCCCGGCGCCGTAGAGACCTTGAGCGATCTGAAGAGCACCGGTTGGCGCCTGGCCATATGCTCGAACAAGCCAGAGGGGCCGAGCCGACATATCCTAACCGCCCTGGGGCTGGGTGATCTGTTTGAGGCCGTCGCCGGTGGCGATACCTTCGCCGTCCGGAAGCCCGATCCGGGGCACGTACACGGCGTTCTGGACACTCTTAGCGCCAGGCCGAGCCAGGCGGTGATGCTGGGTGATAGTCTCAACGACGTGCTGGCCGCCCACGGTGCCGGGCTGCCAGCGATTGCCATTACCAGCGGCTATGGCCCGGTGCCGGCGCACGAGCTTGGCGCCGATGCACTGATCGAGACCTTCGCCGAATTGCCGGACGCCCTGGCCAAAGTTACAAGCCGCTAGATAGCGAGGCCGCTTGCTTGACAGTCAGAGCGGCCCTGCCCTACACCATGTGGCCCGCCAGCCGCGGCATGGGCGCATAGCTCAGCGGGAGAGCGCCTCGTTCACACCGAGGAGGTCCCTGGTTCAATCCCAGGTGCGCCCACCATTTTTTTCAATGGCTTGCGAAATATCAATAAATCTCTAAGTACGACCAGTGGTCGTACTCTCGGCTTCCATGTGCGATGTGTCTTGGATTGATTCCGCTCAGTTTGACGGGGCAAAAGGTACGGCAGGTCAGCGGATACCGCATTCGACGCGCGGCCAATCCGAGCGGCTGCCGTCAGTAACGGCGGCGCGAAAGCGCCTTAAGGCAAGCCACCAACAAACCCGTCCGTTACAGTGTTGTCCACCAAGGAAACCCTCACCCCGCCGTGACAGCTTCGGCCCTTCCGGGGCCTGTCGCGGTTTGCGGCGATCGCGGTTGTTCTTGAGGATCGAATCGAGCGAGGAATAGGAGTGGGCGCCGATCAAATCGGAGGCCAGTCTCCGATCACGCCTTGCGCTCCGCGAGCGCTTCGACCGCACCGGCAGTCAGAATCATTGCAGTCCCGATTAACTTCTCAATCCCGTAAGATTCACCCGCCAGCAGCGCCGAGGTGATCGAGGCAGCCACAACCTCGAACATGAGCAGAAGAGAGATGCGCCCCGGATCCAACCTTTGCGCGCCCCAGACCATGGTCCAAGTAATCGGAATCAGAACAACGACCACGATCCCGATCGTAAATGGCGCCGCATCGAGAATCTGATTGGTGGACGGCGACGGGAAGACCGGGTTCACCAAGGCGAACAGGATGGAGAGCAAAGTACCAAAGGCAAGGCTCAGCCAGACTTTCTCCAGTTCGTAGTCGCCCACGACCTTATGGGCGAATGTCGCGCCAATGGCGAAGACGAACCCGGAGGCGAGGCCCATCCACTCACCAAGACCCTGAGGTGTCGGAATGCCGCCGTCGAAATCCAGCACCACCGCGGCACCAGCGAAACCGAGAACGATCACTACCACGCGTTGCAGGCTGAACCGTGCACCGAGGAAAACCATCCCCAGCACGGTGCCCCAGACCGGCGCGAGGTAGAACAGCAGGGTTACGCGGACGACGTCTCCGGTGATCAGCCCATGCTGATAGGTCGAGAACATGGCGCCGAAGAACAGGCCCGTCCCCCAGACCATCGCGCCCGCCCCGAGCAGACGGTCAAGACGGCCGAGGATGAACGGGGCCAGGCATAGCGCCGCGGTGCCCAGAACGGCGACGCTCGTCCAGTCGCCCTTCAGGCCATAGCTGTCGATCCGACGCAGCGGAATCCACCAGCATCCCCAGACGAACGCCGACAGACCAACCAGAGCGGATGCACGGGAAGTGGACGGCGAGGATGTGGCCAAGGCCATGGTCATTTATCCCCTCTGTTGCCGCCACCGCGCCGGGGACCGAGGTCGGGCACGCCCGGTGCCCGTCTCGATCATGGGGCACGCCTCAGGCGTGCGTACGCGTCTTCTTCGGGTCCTGGAAGGGCACCGGTTCGACAGTCACGTCATGCGACTGCTCCTCACCCCGGAGCTGGAGGACCGTTCCCTCCGCCACGTCAGGCCGCAAATGAACCAGCGCCAGAGACTTCTTCATCCGGTGCGAATAGGCCGGGCTGTTGACGACCCCGACCTCCTCGCCATTCAGAAGCAGCTTGGCGCCGGCCTCAAGAACCTCGGTCGTGGAGGTACAGGATACGCCGCCGAACTTCACCTTCTCCTTGCCCTCCGCGGCGAACAGCGCCTCGCGGCCCATGAAATCAGCCTTCTTGCGCGAGATGGACCAGCCGAGCCCCATCTCCCAAGGCGTATTCGCCTCGGTCATGTCATAGGGATAGAACAGCAGCGCCGCCTCGATGCGGATCTTGTCGAGGCAGTTGAACGAACAGGCCATGACGCCGTCCGACTGCCCCGCATCGAGGATGCTCTGCCAGAGGTGCACGACATCGTTTTGGTCGGGGAAGATTTCGTAGCCTCGCTCTCCCGAATAGCCTGTCCGCGAGATGATCACCTTGCGGTCAAAGAGCGTGGTTTCGAGTTGATGGAAATACTTCAATTCCTCGAGATCCACCGGAGTGCGCGCGTTCAACACCCCGAGCGCCGCCGGTCCCTGGAGCGAGATATCGTGCAGCTCATCGTCAAAACGCACCTCGGCGTTTTTTCCCTGCACCGCTTCCTCAAGCCGGGCAGCACTTTGACCGGAGCCGTGGACATAGAGATATTTGTTGTCGTCGATGTGGAAGATGATGTTGTCGTCGCAGATCGTGCCTTCGTCCGTCAGCAGCGGGCAATAGGTCGATTTGCCCTTGTAGACCTTGCTCATTTCCCGGGTGGCGATGCGGTCGACCACGGCCAGCGCATCCGGCCCGGTGATCCAGATCTTCTTCAGCCCGGAGACGTCGAACAGACCGGCGGCCTCGCGCACCGCGTCGTGCTCCTCCTCGGAGGAGGAGGCGTAGCTCCACGGAACGTCCATGCCGTTCCAGTCGTCGAGCCCGGCGCCCAGCGCGCGGTGCTCTGCTTCAAGTGCAGAAACTCTTCTCGTCATCTTGCTTTCCTCCTTCTGCTTGTCTTAGGTAAGCGCGGCCGCTTGACGCGCAAACTGTCTGATAATCTCTCTTCTGCCGGCGGCTGGGTGCCTAGAAATGGTTTTCAAGTTCCTCGGCGATCTCGAACATGTCGCCGACGACGCCATAGCGGGCGATACTGAAGATCGACGCCTCGGGATCCGTATTCACCGCGACGATGGTCTCGACATGCTTCATGCCCCACTGATGCTGAACCGAGCCCGAGACGCCCATCGCGATGTAGAGCCGGCAGTTCGCCGCCAACTGACCCGACTGGCCGACCTGGCGCGCCTTGGGGAGCCAGCCGTTGTCCGCGATCGGTCGCGAGCAGCCGAGGGTGGCACCGAGCTGGTCGGCCATTTCGAGGAACTGCTCGACATTGCTTTCGTCGCCGACACCACGGCCGATCGAGAGGATGAAATCCGAGCCGGGGATGTCAATCCCGCCGGCATCCTCGGGCTCCTTCCAGCCGACATGGGTTGTCGAGACTTCGCAGGCCGGGGCGTCCATGGCCGTCACCGTCGGCGCGCCAACGCCGCCTGCCGGATCGAACACATTGGTGCGAATGGTGACGAGAACCACCTCCTTGCCCGGGAAATCCAAGTCAACCAGCACCTTTTCGGCGTAGCCGGCACGGGTGGCGACCAGTTGGCCATCCTCGTATCTGAGCGCCTGCACGTCACTGGCGAAGCCGAAGCCCAGCTTGGCCGCAACGGTAGGTGCGTAGGACCAGGCGTCGACACCGTGCGCCGCCGCGATCAGCGCCGGCTTGCGCGCCTCGGCCAGGGTGGCGACGACCGCCTCGACGAGATCCGGCTGGAAGTCATTGGACCCGGCCTTGATCGCGATCACCTCGTCCACGCCCTCGACCGACAGATCACTGACGAAGGCGTTCGGGTCGGCGCCGATGATGGCCACCGCGAGCCTGTCGTCCTCGCCCTTGACGCTATTCGCCGCCGCGATTGCCTCGAGAGAAGCCGAGCGGAAAGCACCGTCGCGCTGTTCGGCGATGACTAAAATCTCGGCCATTTTTCAGATCCCTCGCAGTTCTTTGATGATTTCGGCCAGCCGCGCCGCCTGTTCGGCCGCCGATCCCTCGATGATCTCGGCCTGGCCCTTCTCGGGCGCGTACATCCGGCGCACGCGCGAGGCCGAGGTGACATCGCTGCCGCCAAGACCGAGATCATCGAGATCAAGCTCCTCCACCGGCTTCTGCTTGGCCTGACGGATACCGCGCAGCGACGCATAGCGTGGCTGGTTGATACCGAGTTGAATCGACAACACCGCCGGGCACTGGATGGTCATGATCTCCTCGAGCCCGCCCTCCAACTCGCGGTGCAGGGTCGCGGTTCCGGCCCCCGGCATGAAGTCGAGCTTCGACACCACCGCCGCATGGGGCCATCCCAGCAGCCCCGCGAGCGCCATGCCTGTGGTCGCATGGCCGAAATCCGCAGACTGCGCGCCGGTGAACACCATGTCCGGCGCCTCGCGCTCGACCACCTTGGCCAGCACCTTGGCGATTGCGATGCTGTCGGCGTCAGCCAGCGAGTCGTCCCAGACCCGGATGCCGCGTTCCGCACCCTTGGCGAGCGCAGTGCGCAGGGCATCGTCAGTTTCGCCGTCGCCGACGGTGACGACAATGACCTCGGCCCCCTCACCCGCGGCCTCCTTGATCAGAAGCGCCTCCTCGACCGCGAAATGGTCAAACTCGTTGAGATCCTTCTCGAAGAAGTCCTCATCGACACCGTGACCATCGTCGCGCATCTCGAACTCGTCGTCGAGAATCGAGACCTGTTTGACGGGAACCAGAATCTTCATGACAACTGCTCCACTCCTAATCACAGTGGTTGATATTCCAACCGCCAGGGGCGGCATGTGGCGGGGCCGATCGCCACGCCAGATGGGCGGCGGCAGCGAAACGGACTTGTGGCTCGGGGTCGTCGAGCAGGTGCTCGATATGCGAGAGGCCAAGGTTCGGATGACCGGCGAGGATGACGCGGTTCAGCGGATAGGGGTCCTCGGCCAGACGCGCGACCACAGCCGCGGGCGCGGCGCGGTTGAACGCGACCGCGCGGCGCACGTCCTTATCCGGGTGACGCGCAATTTCTTCGAGCTTCGATGCCGGGGTGCGCGGATTACGCCCCAAGGCGCCCAGCACGTCCGGGTCCTCGTCCTTCAGCAACAGCGAGATCGCGGCCTCCGGGGCATCTTCGCGCATGGCCACGCCAGCGCGCACCCAAGCCACCGAATCGCCCGCCAGAATCGTCAACAGCGGCGCCGGGCAGGTCGGGTTGCGGGCAGTGCTGCGGCGCACTTCCATGACCGGATCGGCGGCCAGTCGATCCATAAGGTCTTCTGGAACCGCCGGATTGCGCGCGATCCACCGGCGCACCCAGTCATCCGGGTCGGCGGTCAACCGGGCGACGATCTGGGCAGCGAGCCGCTCGCGCCGGGCGAAGATGCGCCGAACCTTCGGCGAGGGGTCGCCCTCCGGGTCATCGAGATATTCGCCCGAGACGACGGGATTGCGCACGGCCGCGGCGCGGATCCGCTCGTCGTCGTCGGCCAGCAGCCGCGTCAGCGCCTCGACGCCGAGGGCCGCGTTCGAGGCAAGCTTGCGCCGGATCAGCGCGTCCGCCATTGCCTCCGCCTGGTGGAGCACGGCGCCGGGGCAGTTTGGATGGGCGGCGACCTCGGCGCACACATGGCGGTCGCCAGTGTCCCATAGCGTCTGCAATACTTCGGCGCCAGCGAACGGGCCGCGGGCGGCGCTCCGGTCGATCAGGCCGTCGCCCTTGGCGGCTAGCCGCGCGAGGACGCCGCGCGGCGCGTTCGGGTTGCCTGCCACGGCCCGGCGCACTTGGACCGAGCGGTCAGCGGCCAGGGCGGACAACATCGCCGCGTCCGCTTTGCGATGGCCGGCGACATAGCGCCGGATGCGGTCAGAGGCATCGCCTGTCAGCAGCCGGGCGAGCGCACTTGGCGGGGTAGTCGGATTCTTCGCCAACCGCAACCGGAGCGCGGCATCCGCGTCGATGGAAATACGGTCCAACAGATTGGCCGGCGCATAAGGCGCGGCGGCGAAGGCCAGCCTGAGCCGCGGCGTCGCCAGGATCACCGCTTCCAAGGCCTGCCAGTCCGGCGCATCGGCGAGAGGATAGACGCCGAGTGCCGCATAGGGATCGCCTGCATCGAGCAGTCGGTCGACCAACGCCCGTAACTCGGCCCGAGAAGCCATCGCCGCTATTCCCGCCCTTGAGGTCATACCTGTTCGATCGGCTCCGCTTCCGCCTCGTCCGCGCCAGGCGCGTTCTCCGCCATCGC
>JAJFGP010000088.1 GCA_021776055.1 Kiloniellaceae bacterium | reverse complement strand
CAAGCTGCTCCTCCGTCGACAAAGACGGTTCCTTCGGTGTCGCTCCTGGTTTCTTGTTTGACGTCATTCACGTGAGCTGCAAGCGGGCGAACGGAAAATGCCGGACGAAGCCCTGCCCGATCGGCGCGGGCATTCGGTCGGCGCATAGGTGGCGCATTCTTACAACCATGGGTTAAAGGATTATAAACCAGGGCCAAATACTGCCGGATTTTGAGCAGGAATACGGTTCTGCCGTAGTTTTCGCCCCGCCCAAGCGCATTCCCCCGGTCGTGATCGTGGCAGGCGTGAGCTAGTGGAATTCTGGGCTGATGCGGACGCCGGCGGTGCTTGTCGCTTTATTTGTTCTCGGGGTCGGTCTCGGTCATTGACGCTCGTTGTGAGAAAACGTCGAACCATGCCTTCGCCATCGGACGCCCCACGCGCCAGTCGATATCCGGCAGGCGGAAATCGACATAGCCCAGGGCGGCGCCAAGGCCGATTTGAGCGATGTCGAGGTCACCCTCGAAGCCGGCAATATCGGCTTCAATGGCATCGACTGACCGGAAGATCGCCGTCGTCCACCGCTCAAACCAATGCTGTGATTGTTGCTCGTTCGGCCGCCGGCGCTCCATGACGATCGCAAACGCCGCATCCAAGATACCATCGGTCAGCGCCTCACGGGCCAGCACATCCCACCGCCAGTGATCGCTGGGAATCAACGCCAGGTCTGGCGACAAGCTGTCGAGATACGCGCATATCACGGGGCTGTCGAAGATGGCTTGGCCTTCGTCGGTGACGAGCGCTGGAACCTTGCCAAGCGGATTGGCCGCCTTCAACTCCGGGTTCTCCTCGAAGGGATTGGCGAAAATCATCTCGACGCGATCCAAGAGCCCCTTTTCTATAACGGCCATGCGCGTTTTGCGCGCGTAGGGAGAGGTGTTGGCGAAGTAGAGTTTCATCACCCTGCCCCTTCGGGTTTTTCAACCAAATAGCTGTCCGCATTGTGCAGCAATCCCGCCGCGTCGCGAACCGTGCGACGCAGAATGTCGCCGGCCGGTTCAATGCTCGAAACGAGATCGAGCGATTCTCCGGCGATGAGCACGCGGATCGAAAGATCGTCCGGATCGGACGCGTTGTACCGAGCCCGTTCCGTCTCCGCCTCGCGCTCGAGGCCCTCGATATCATCACGCCACTGACGAGCGAAATCATTGGTGACGACGCGACCGGTGAAATGCCGTGGCCAATCGACCCCACGGGCGACGTCAAACACCTTGGAGCGCGCCGTTTGATCACCCCCGGTAGCCACCAGCGCTGCCTTTGCCGTGTCCGAGCCCGCAGCTTCCGCGCTTGCCCAAAAGCGCGTGCCCATCATCACGCCGTCGCCGCCGAGCATCAGTGTCGCGGCCAAGCCGCGCCCATCCGCAATACCGCCGGCCGCAAGAATGATCTGGTCCGGACCGGCAAGATCGCGTACGGCGGGCAGAAGTGCACTCAAGCCGCGGTCCATGCCGTGGCCGCCGCCTTCCTGCCCCTGAACCACGACAACATCCACGCCGGCCGCAAGAGCTTGTTCGGCATGCGTCAGCCGTTGCACTTGCCACATCGTCGGCACACCGGCTGCCTTCGCCGCGGCGACCGCCGCTTCGCCATCGCCGAACGACACCATGAAGGCGGCCGGCTGGTGCGCGAGCGTGAGATCGAGCAATGCCGGTTGCCGCATCAAACTCCAGGTGATGAACCCGGCGCCGACCCGCTGATTGCCCGCCTCCGCAAAGGCTTGCTGCAACCAATCGGCGTCGCCATAACCGCCACCGATCAGGCCCAAGCCGCCGGCACCGGACACCGCGGCCGCAAGCCTGCCCCCAGCGACCTTATCCATCGGGGCGAGCACGACAGGGTGGGCAATGCCGAAGCGCTCGGTGAAGCGCGTTCTGATGATCTGTTTCATAGGATCACTCTCACAGATCTCAGGAGCGAAGAAAAATGATTGATACAATGTTTTTCTATCTCTATTTTTGATATATGGATATTCTCCTCCTTAGGACCTTCTTGTCAGTCGCCGAGACCGAGAGCTTCTCCGCCTCGGCGCAAGAGATGCACTGCGTCCAATCCAACATCACGTCTCGGATACGGCGTCTGGAGGCTCACCTTGGACAGCCGGTCTTCGAGCGCGGGCGTGGCGGAGCGCGAATCACCGAGTTCGGTCAATTGCTGCGCCAACACGCGGAAGACCTTCTTCCCCGATTTGATGCCGCCGAACGCGATCTACTGGACGCCGCCGGGATATCGGCACCCTTGCGGCTCGGCGCTATGGAAACGACAGCCGCCGCCCGATTGCCCTCGATACTGAAAGCACTGAAGCAGCTATGCCCCACGGCCCCGATATCGCTGCGCACCGGCCCGACCGGCGAGTTGTTGTCGCTTCTGTGGAACAGGAAGATAGACACTGCCTTTGTCGCGAGCCCCATCGACGAAAACCGGTTTCACAGTGTTCCGGCTTTCCGCGAACATTTGGTCCTCGCGCGTTCAGCAGCGAATAACCAAACCGGTCCGCTCCTGGCGTTCCGGTCAGGTTGCAGCTACCGGGCAACAGCGGAATCGTGGCTGCGCAGCGACGGCAAGAGCGATACCGAAATCATCGAGATGGGCACATTCGAAGGTATTCTGGGATGCGTCGAGGCCGGCATGGGCTTCGCCATCGCCCCGGAAAGCGCCATTCGAACCTATCATGGAGTGGGCTCACTGAACCTGACCGCGCTGCCGGCGCCCTACGCCAGCGTGGAAACGCACCTGACCTGGCGCATCGATCATAAACCGTCCCACGCGCACCAAGCCCTATGCCACCTAGTCGGGGAAAACTTGGCCGAGAGCTCTTAGAGCGCACGCCCCCGCCCCGTTGACCGCGCGCCCTGCACATCTATAGTGCCGGCCGAAATCTCTCTGCAACAACCCTATAGGATGCCATGCCTCTTTCCACACCGGTCGCGCGCGAGCATTTGCATACGCGGCAGCTTGAGTTTCGTGGCTTCCGCCGTGGCGATGGGCTTTGGGATATCGAGGGGCATCTAACCGATGTCAAAACCTATAGCTTCCCCAACGCCTATCGCGGCGAGATCGGGGCGGGCGAGCCGTTGCACGACATGTGGCTACGGGTGACCCTGGACGACGACTTTGTCGTGCATGGCATCGAGGCGGTGACTGACGGCAGCCCGTTTGCAGTCTGCCCGCAGATCACTCCTAACTTTCAAAAGATGGTCGGTGTGCGCATGGGCGCCGGCTGGCGCCGCGCCGTGCGCGAGCGCATGGGCGGAGTCGAGGGATGCACCCATCTAGTCGAGGCCCTGGGTGCCATGGCCACGGTGGCCTTCCAAACCCTCTATCCGGCCCTGAAGGACAAGCACGAAAAGGACACTCGCCTAGGCAAGCCACCCTTGATCGACACCTGCCATGCCTTTGCCAGCGATGGCGAGGTGGTGCAGAAGCGCTGGCCGGATTTTTACACCGGCCCAAAGAGTTAGAGCTGAGGTCCGGCTTGCGCCCGCACGGCGCGGCGCACGGCCGCCGCGTCCCGGGCGCGCATACGGGCGCCATAGAGCGCACCGTGGCCGATGCTGGCATGTCCTTCCTCGGTCGCGGCGGAGCGGAAATAGTTGACGATGAAAACCCGGATGGCCGCGGTCAGGCTGGAGGCACGGCGGCGCTCGTCGATTAAGGCACAGACCTGATGCAATGTCATATCCTCGCGCCGGCAGATCTCCGCCAGGGCATCCCACATGGCCGGCTCCAGCCGCAGGCTGGTGCGCCGGGCACCGACAAAGACGTTCCGATTGACCAGGGTGCTGGCGCCCTTTGGAGCCTGCCCGTCGTCTTGATCCCGATCTAGCCCGTCGCCCTTGGAAGGATTACCGAATATCATTTCGAACCTCTCTTTTTACGAGCAATTCTAATCCTTGAATACGCGCTATGGTAGTCAGAATGATCCGAATTCGCAACCGAAAGTTATATATAAATACATTTTACTACTAATACGTGCATTCTTTAGCGTGCCGTATCCCGTAAGGCCATTCACCTTTGCCCGCTGGCCGCCTACACTATGGCAGCGAGGGCCGCGGAATAGTAATCGAGGGACCAGAGCGCTATGAGCGTACAAGCAGACATCGAGGCTAAGCTACAGACCTCGCTGGCGCCCAGCCACCTGCAGGTCGTCAATGAAAGTCACATGCACAATGTGCCACCGGGATCGGAGTCCCACTTCAAGGTCATCGTGGTCTCGGAGCACTTCACCGGCATGCCGCGGGTACGCCGCCACCAGGCGGTCAACGAGGTCCTGCGCGACGAGCTGTCATCCCGCATCCATGCCCTCTCGCTGCGCACGCATACCGCCGATGAATGGGCAGCGCAGGGTGGCCAGACCTTCGATTCGCCCGCCTGCCTTGGCGGCGGCAAGCACGATAATGCTTAAAACTGGCCGTTAGGGATCCGATAACCGCTCAGGCGAGACAATCGACGGCCGGGCGCTAGTGCCCGATGCTGCCTGACTTGCGATTCCCGCACGGGCCGGCTTGTTTTGCGAAACCACGGTATTCATACTTCGACTCATGCGACGTCCGACACCAGATGCGATCAACAAGCCCTTTGCGCAGCCGAAACCGGCGCCACGCCAGTGCGAACAGGCCGGCTGCGCCGAAGAGGGTGCCTTCCGTGCCCCGGCGGCGCGGGACCGGCTGAGCGACTACGTGTGGTTCTGCTTGGAGCACGTGCGCGCCTACAACCGGGCATGGGACTATTTCGCTGGCCTGAGCGAGGCGGAGATCGAATACCAGCGCCGCTCCGATACGGTCTGGCAACGGCCCAGCTGGCCGCTTGGGCACTTCGGCGAGCACGCCAGCTTCAACGCGGGGCACCGGGTCCACGATGGCTTCGGCTCTTTCTGGGAAAGCGAAAGTACCAGCACGTCCAAACCCGAGAAGCCGCGTACCGAGGAAGAAAAGGCGCTGGCCGCCTTCGAGCTGAGGGAACCGGTGACCTTCCAGGACGTGAAGGCCCGCTATAAAGACCTGGTCAAGAAGTTGCACCCGGATGCCAACGGCGGCGATCCGGAGGCGGAAGAACGGCTCAAAACCATCAATCAAGCGTACGCCGCGCTTAAGATGAGCTTTGCTTGAGCGGCCAGATCGGCTAGACCGTCATCTGGCCAATCACAGGCTAGGAAACACAATCTCTTACCAGGACGGAACTGGTTAAATGTCTGCAACTCAAGTCAACGGCGGCGATTTTCCGATGGAGGGACCCGATATCACGGTATCGGTGCGCCAGACCTTCGGCATCGACTGCGATATGCAGGTCCCCGCCTTCAGCCAGCCCAACGAGCACGTGCCCACCCTGGACGAGGTGTACCGCTTCGACCGCGACACCACGCTCAGCATCCTCGCCGGCTTCGCCTACAACCGCCGGGTGATGATCCAGGGCTATCACGGCACCGGCAAGTCGACCCACATCGAGCAGGTTTCGGCTCGCCTCAACTGGCCGTGCCTGCGCATCAATCTGGACAGCCACATCAGCCGTATCGATCTGGTGGGCAAGGACGCGATCGTGCTCAAGGACGGCAAGCAGGTCACCGAATTCCGCGAAGGTCTGCTGCCCTGGTCGTTGCAGCACCCGATGGCCCTGGTCTTCGACGAGTACGACGCCGGCCGGCCGGACGTGATGTTCGTCATCCAGCGGGTTCTCGAGGTCGAAGGTAAGCTGACCCTGCTCGATCAGAACCGGGTAGTCCAGCCGCATCCGGCCTTCCGCCTGTTCGCCACCACCAACACCATCGGCCTAGGCGATACCACCGGCCTCTATCACGGTACGCAACAGTTGAACCAGGGTCAGATGGACCGTTGGAGCATCGTTGCCACCCTCAACTATCTGCCGCACGAGGAGGAGGAGAAGATCGTTCTCGCCAAATGCCCCGACTACGACAACAAGGAAGGGCGCGAGCGGCTGGCCGCCATGGTGGCCCTGGCGGATCTGACCCGCAGCGGTTTCGTCAACGGCGATATCTCCACGGTCATGAGCCCGCGGACGGTCATCACCTGGGCGGAAAACGCGCGAATCTTCGACGACCTCGGCTTCGCCTTCCGCGTGACGTTCATAAACAAGTGCGACGAGTTGGAACGCCCCGTGGTCGCCGAGTACTACCAGCGCTGCTTCGGTACCGAACTACCTGAAAGCAGCGTCAAGGCCACCCTGGTCTAGTTGAGAGGGACGGGCTAACCGCCGATCGTCGGCATCTCACCCTTGGCGGCCTTGAGACAAAGCTCACCAGCGGCACGGTTGCTAAGCTTGCATTTCAGCGCCAACTGATCCGCCTTCTTCTGGTCGCCCAGGGCGTGATAGCGATAGACGATATCCGCGTACAGCTCCGGCGGCTCATCGAAATCGTCGAGCGCCGATTCCAACAGCACAACCGAATCCTGCCGCTTGCCCGAAACCCACTGTAGCTCGGCCAACTTCTGATAGACGATCAGCGAGGCTTGCGGACTTGTCTTCGCAATCTCCAGGTTCTGCATCGCCTTGTCCGTGCGGCCCTGTTTCATCCGCGTCGCGGCAAAGGCGTACCGGGCCAAGGCATCGTTGGAGAACGACCCGGCCACCGCTTTCTTGGCAAAGCCCTCCGCCTCGCCCAACTCGCCCGAGTTGGCCTTCCGTATGGCCGCGCGGGCGTTTTCATAGCTGTTAAAAAGGGCAACCGTTTCCGGCCGCTCCCGCGCCGCCTTGATTTCCGCGTACCGCAGATCGCCCGATTCCAGCTCGACATACTCGCGCAGGAAATAGTCGAGCAGTGATTCGTACCGTTCCGTCGCGCTGCGGTGCGTAACGGATACGTCGTCGACCAAGCCTTTGCCGGCCAGAGCAAGGCTCTCGAAGAACCCCCCTACGGCACCCGCAACGTCGCCCTGCTGCATGGACTCGTTGGCCTCGCGTTCCAGGGCCGCGCGCTTCTGCGCCAGCGGGCTCGGCCGGTCGGCCACAGCTTTTTCCCAAGCCTCAAGCTGATTGAGGGCACTAAATCCGCCATCCGGATTGTACCCGGCGCGAATCATCAGATCGAGACCGATAAGATCGGCCTCGTCCTCTTGCTCGCGGGTGAACGAGGGGAACAGCCCCTTGTCGGACACGAACCAGAACGCCTGGGCGATGAGAGCGACCTTGCCCGCCCCTTGGGCCAGATCGTTGCGGCCAAGTTTCTGGCCGGCCGTGACACCCATGGCCAAGGTGATCTCGGCGGCCGAGACGAGTTTGCCGTTGAAGGATTTGATCCAATCCAGGTCGTGGTGGCCCAGCAGCACATGCCCGGCCTCGTGGCCCAACACGAACGCCAGCTCGTCCTCGCTATCCACCGCGCGCAACAGGCCGACGGGTATGCCCACCGCCCCATCGGGAAACGCCTTGGCGGCGCCGAAGTCCTCGTTCGCGGTCACATAAAATTTCACCGGGGCACCGGTTATCGGCGCCCCGGCCAGAACACGCGCCCCAATCCGATTGATATACGCCGCCAGCGCCGGCACATAGGCGACACTATCCTCGGCCATGCGCAGGGAGGTCAGCCCATTGGGCACACGAATTGGCTCCGGTTCCTCGGCTTCTTCGGCGACCTTTTCATCGTCCTTGGAAGATTCGTAATCTTCCTCGCCACGCCGACTTTTCAGCGCGACACCGCCGCCGCCCGCAGACAGATCAAAACGCTCCGCCGGCGACGGCCAAGGACCCGGATCGAGGGTCTCGACGAACTTGCCTTCGAACTCGTCCTTCGTATCAGCGAACGGGTTAACGGAATCGAGAAATCCCGCCGTAGCCGGTGATGCCGCGGCCACGGCCAGCGCAAGGGCCAGGACCGACCCGGTGGCCGGTCTCCGCCACCCCCCGATCATTCCTTGCAGTCCGCGAACCCGCGCGATGAGGCGTAGCTCTTTGTTAGCGACTGGCAGCTCACGGCTGGGCCCGCAATCTTCTCGTCAGTGACCGCTTGCGCCTTGGGAATCCACCATGTGGCCCCGTTGATCTCCACCTGATATCGGCCATTCGTTGGGCCGCTCTTGATGGCAAACGGTGTACCGATATCTGCGGACGGTATCCGTTTGGTGGGGGCGCCAGTCGCTTCTTTGTAAACAACCAGGGCTTTACCCCTGATCTTTGTGACTTGTGTGGGCTCAGCCGCAGCCTGCCCCACGATCATTGCGCTCAAGCCACCGAGAACCACCCCGGCAACGGCGCCGATGATCCATCTCGGCATTGCAGCTATCCTCCTCAGCATGTCGGACCCTACACTGGGTCCGCATATCGATTTTTTTCTTGTGTTACCGTATGTTAGATTAGGCGCCCCAATCAAGCAACCTATTAGCACCGAAGGTAGAATCGGCTCAAATTAGCACTTCAAGCAGAGACGAAAGTCCGCGAAGCAATCCGTGAAACCCAACAAAAGAAAATATGCCGACAATATTGATGGGGGCCAGATCGAGCCAGAAGAAGCCAATGGCCGCCAACGCGCTAACGGTCACCAGACATACGACAACACCAAAAAGGGTCAATCCCAGAACGTGTATTCCGCGGCGCACCGACTTGCCCCACGCCGATACCCAAGAAGCCGATACCCAAAGACACAGTCGGTCGTAGGGCGAGGCCAACAACGGCAAACGCGCTGGCGTCATGCGGACCACGAGCTCTTTGACTTCCAACCACACGCTTGTCCGTCTTTCCAAAATTTCATCCCCACCCTGTCTCCACAGCCGGTTCTGCGAGACCGCGCCGCTGCGGTGTTGCAGGGCTGACCATCGTGCGCCGCTGCGTGCCGCATGGCCGTCATCCTTCGATGCCACACGCTCAATACCCGCCCAAGTAACAGCAGAGCACATTGCAGCAACCACTATCGCCGATAAGGTCAGGACAAGGGCCAGCACATTGGACCAACGAGACTCCACATTTTTCGTCTGTCCCTGCAGCAGATTGTCCAACACCATCGCATGCGCATAAACGCCCGGAATAGCATTGTGGGTCGGCGGTCGAATCAAATCGTCAGCCATGACAAAGTTGCCGCCGTAAAAGACATACCGATTGTGCAGCACGGCTCCCATCAAACCTGTATCGTCGGCCAAGAATTCGTGTGCGCTAACTGTCAAGTGTGGGGGACAGATTTGGTACTGGACTCTCACTGGATCTACATCCACAGGCATAACGCCAATGGCGGAAAGAGCAGAAATGACCAGTTCTTTTGGCCTATCGTAAATTGCGAAACGAGCAATCTGCCCTACCCGGTCGAGCCAGGTCTTGCGCAGTGCTCGGCAGGCAAAGCTGCCGCGGCCACGCTCGGCATCGCCCCAATCGGACCAAAAAACGGATACTCGGGGAGCTTTTCTGCCCACGTCGCAATCAGCGGCCGAAAACCCAGGCAAGACACCACTCGCTAGATACATGGCCGATGCCGCCGAAGGAGAATATGTCGCGCAGTCGTAAAAATCGTAGAGGTTGTAGCTGTCAGAATTCTCCCCGATGTAATCAGAGGAGACGAGAGCGGTAACAGCCTCCCGCAAGGCCGGCAGGACTTGTAAATGCTTTGGCGCCGATGCGCCAGCGTGAGGAAGAAAAATTGGCGCCCGGCCCGCCCAGCGCGTGCAGGCTGCCGCATCCGTCATTGAAAGTTCAGGCAGTGCGGTCACACATGCCTGGAATTCGTCAAACTCCTTTCTTGGCACTGCGTATTTTTTCAAAGTCTGGGCGAATTTAGCTGTGGCGGTCTTGTCGCGGTCGTCGAAGAATCCGAAATCGATGAACAACGCCCTTGGCACTGCCGACTCGAAGATTTTGTTGATTACCAGCTCATGGATGGCAAAGGGGGGTGGCCACGTTACCCTTTCGCCGTTGCCTGCAAGCTTGTCCGACTCTCTGTCGTTAGGAACGTACGCCACGGCGCCGGTCGTCGGTTCGCGCGCAATGCTGGCAAGACTTTCATCGTTGATGATGATCACCGCGATCCCAGTCTTGTCATCGAACACAGAGCTGGAGCTCGGATCGTCGAACGGCGCCGGATAGCGTGGAGCGACAAGCCAGTAGAACAGCGCTACGGATGCCCGACTAGCGTTGCTTGCAACCGAGAGAGGGTCGAACACAAGAACAAGAGAAAGCACAACGGCTATACCCAGTGCATTCTTGAACACGGGCCGGAAGCGGCGGAAAAGCAACTTCATATCCACTGCTCTAGCTTCCAGCCAGCCCTCGACCCGGAGGTGCCACAAGCCCCCCCTCCGCCAATTCGCAGGCCGGCAGTTGCGCAATCCGGGGATTCCACATATTGCTGTTCATGGCGCTTCGCAAGCGGCCTAACCATGAGGCGCCTCCCCACCCAGATCGCGTTTCACCCCTCTTTCGGGGATTTTGCCTTTCTTTCACCGACCGCCTATATCATTGGATAGAAACTCAATCTGATCAATAACCTTGGCTGCGGTGATGCAGGACGGCGATTCACCTATTGAGGAATTCAAGCGCACGACCGGCGCCACCATTCGGGCCATTGCCGAGCGCGACGACATTACGGCCAGCTTCTCGCCCACCGGCCAGGGGTTGGTGGGCTCCGATGTGCGCCTGCCGTTGCCGGCGCGCGATTTGCCAGCAGGAGATGCGGCGATGGTGCGCGGCGAGGCCGATGCGGTGGCCTTGCGCCTGCGCTATCACGACGGCGCCCTGCACCGGCGCCGCCGGCCGGGGTCCGATTTGGCGCGGTCCATTTACGACGGCATCGAACAGACTCGCTGCGAATCCTTAGGGATTCGGCGGATGGCCGGCGTGGCCACGAATCTGGATGCCGTCCTGGAGGAGCACTGCCGCAGCCACGGCTATGCTCGCGCCGTAAGCCAGGATGAGGTGCCGTTGGCCGAGGTTATCAAAGTCATGGCGCGCGAGGCGATCACCGGCATGCCGCCACCACCAGCGGCCCGAAAAATGCTCGATCTATGGCGGCCGAGCCTGGATGCACAAATCCTGAAGGACCTGGCGTCCCTGCGCGAACAGGCGGCGGACCAGGGCCGCTTCGCCGAGACCGTCCGCCGCTTGCTCGATCATCTCGACGTCGATCTTGGCCCCGAGACGGACGAGGCCAACGAGGATGAAGAGCAGAACGAGGGCGATAACGCCGAGGAAAACAACTCGCAGACCCGCGGCGAATCCGGTGAACGCGATGCCGAGGACGCCGAGTCCAGCCTGGAGGGCGAACAAGGCGACGCCAGCGAGGCGGAAGGCAGCGAGCAGCAAGATTCCGAGTCCGACGGCGAGATGATGCACGGTGCCGCCGATGACGAGCCGGGGCGCCCCGGCCGGCCGCCCTTCGCCGATCGACGCAATGCCCGCGACGAAGATGCTTACCAGGCCTTCACCCTGGATTTCGATGAGACGGTCGAAGCCGCGGACCTGTGCGATGCCGACGAGCTTGACCGCCTGCGTCAGATGCTCGATCAGCAGCTCACAAACCTACAGGGCGTCACCGCGCGCCTGGCCAACCGCTTGCAGCGGCGGCTGTTGGCCAAGCAGACCCGCGACTGGGATTTCAACCTGGAGGAAGGCATCCTCGATACGGCGCGACTGGCCCGCATCGTCGCCAACCCGACGCATTCCTTGAGCTTTAAGCGCGAACGCGAGACGCAATTCCGCGACACCGTGGTGAGCCTGCTCATCGACAACTCCGGCTCCATGCGTGGCCGGCCCATCACCGTCGCGGCGCTAAGCGCCGATATTCTGGCGCGCACCCTGGAGCGGTGCGGCGTCAAGGTCGAGATTCTCGGCTTCACCACCCGCATGTGGAAGGGCGGCCAGGCCCGCGAGCGCTGGATCGCCACCGGCAAGCCCGGCAATCCCGGCCGCCTCAACGATCTACGCCATATTATCTACAAGTCGGCGGATGCCCCGTGGCGGCGCGCCCGCAAGGCGCTGGGCCTGATGCTGCGCGAGGGCATCCTCAAGGAGAACATCGACGGCGAGGCTCTGCTCTGGGCGTACAACCGCCTGCTTGGCCGGCCGGAACAGCGGCGCATTCTAATGGTCATCTCCGACGGCGCGCCGGTCGACGATTCGACCCTCTCGGTCAACCCGGGCAACTACCTGGAACGTCACCTGCGCGAGGTCATCAACCATATAGAGACCCGCTCGCCGGTCGAGCTCATGGCCATCGGCATCGGCCACGACGTCACCCGCTACTACCGCCGCGCCGTGACCATCATCGACGCCGAGCAGCTTGGCGGCGCGGTGATGGAACAGCTTGCCGACCTGTTCGACGAGCCTGAATCGGGACCGGTGCGCGGCCGGCCGCGCATCGCCGCACGCGCATAGAGCGATTTTCTAGTTTCGGGCTTTCGCAAGTAACTCCACCCTAGCCCAAACCGAGAAAGGCAAAGAGCAGGGAGAGCGTAATAACGGATAGGACGGTCGAGACCATGATGGTCGCCGTCGCTCGGTGCACGAAGATGCCGTACTGCTGAGCCAAGACGAAGACCAGGGCGCCGGTCGGCAGCGCCGCCTGCACCACCGCCGCCGCCGCCCAGGTTGGGTCCATGGACATGACGCCGAAGGCCAGCCACCAGGTGATCGCCGGCTGCAGGATCAGCTTTAGCGTCACCAGCCAACTGATCTCGACAAGCCCCGTGGTCACCGACTGCCCGGCCAAGAACAAGCCGATGGCAAACAGCGCGCAGGGCGACGCGGCGGCGCCGAGGATATCGCTGAAGGTGGCCAACGGCCCCGGCAACGGCACACCGAGCGCGGAGACGAGCAGACCCGCGCCGGCCGAGAGGATAAGCGGCGACTTGGCCACGCCCTTGCCAACGCTGGCGAGAATCTTCAACGGACCGCGCCCCTGGCTCAGATCGGTCTCGATCAGGACGATGCCCAGCCCCATAACCACGGTTCCCATGATGACCGTGCTGATGATACCGGGCAGCTTGCCGATCTCGCCGAAGGTAATGAGCAGCAGTGGAATGCCCAAATAGCCGGTGTTGGAAAAGACGGCGCATAGGCCGTGCAGGCCAAGCGCCGCCAGTCGGTTGGGAAAGATGAAGACACCGACCAGCAGAGCAACACCGAAGGTACCCAGAAGCCCGCCACCGAAGGCCGCCAAAAACGGGCCATTGAAGACCTCGCCAACCGGAACCTGGGCAAGAGAAACGAAAAAGAGCGCGGGCAGTGAAATGTAGTAGACGAAGCCGTTGAGGGCCTCGCTGCTGGCATCGCCGAGCAGCCGGAAGCGGCCCGCTAGATACCCAACAAGCATGATCCCGAAGACCGGCAGTATGACGGTGACAATGGCCCCCATTTGCCCCCCACTTTGACCGTCGAGCCTGCCGGTAAAGCGGCGCCCTGTCGAGGCCGGATTTACCGGTCGGTGGGGCTTGACGCTTTAGCGCGCGCCTGCATAGTGAGCGCCACGCCGCCAAGCGGCTTCCCCCTCGCCAAGAAAGTAGCCAAATCCGATGATCGATCCCCAGTCCGCCTTGATCTATACGATGGTCCTGGTCTCCGCCTCGGACAGCGACATGACCGATAGCGAACTGCAGACCATTGGCGACATCGTTAAACATCTTCCGGTGTTCAGCGACTTTGCCGCATCCAAGCTGACGACGACGGCGCAGGATTGCGCCAAATCGCTGGGCGGAGACGATGGCCTCGAAAAAACCCTGGAGTTGATCGCCGGCAGTTTACCGAAGCACCTGCATGAAACCGCCTATGCACTCTCCTGCGATGTCGCCGCCGCCGACGGCGAAGCCAGCCAGGAGGAGCTGCGTGTGCTGGAGCTTATACGCTACCGGCTCAATGTCGGCCGGCTGGAATCCGCCGCCATCGAGCGTGGCGCCCGCGCCCGCTACGCCAAGCTTTAGGCACGCGAAGCTCTAGTCGGGCGCCGCCGGCCGCACAGGGCGCGGCATGATCGAAATTTGGATTCCGATTACCATCGCCGCGGCGTTCCTGCAGAACGTCCGCTCGGCGTTGCAGAAACATCTGCGCGGGCAACTGAGCGTTAGCGGCGCTACCTTCGTCCGCTTTTCGTTCGGCTTTCCCCTGGCGATTGCGTATCTGATCGGCCTGATGCTGCTGTTGGATCAGCCGCTGCCGCAACCGAATGCGCGCTTCGTGGCGTTCATGGCGAGCGGTGGGATCGCTCAGATTCTCGCCACGGCCCTGCTGGTCTCCCTGTTCGCCCAGCGCAACTTCGCGGTGGGCACCACCTATTCCAAGACCGAGACGGTGCAGACCGCAATTTTCGGCATCGTTATTCTGGGCGATCACCTGAGCACCGGTGCGACCCTGGGCATTATGGTGAGCCTGGCCGGGGTGATGGCCATTTCCCTGGCCAAGAGCGAGACCCAGCTTGGCGCCATTCTCGGCGCGCTGACGAGCCGGCCGGCCCTGATCGGCATCGCCTCGGGCTCATTCTTCGGTATCTCGGCGGTATCTTACCGGGCGGCGTCGCTATCGCTCGGAGGCCCCGGTTTTCTGATGCAAGCGGCCTTTACCTTGGCTTGCGTGACCGTCCTGCAGACCGCCGTCATGGCGCTGTACATGCGCTGGCGCGAACCCGGGCAGATTAGCCTCACCCTGGCAAGCTGGCGCACCGCCATTTGGGTGGGGGCAAGCGGTGTCGCCGCCTCGGCGTGCTGGTTTACGGCCATGACCATACAGAACGCCGCCTATGTGCGGGCCCTGGGACAGATCGAGTTGTTGTTCACCCTGGCGGCGGCGCATTTCATCTTTCGCGAGCGCACCACGCGGCTGGAGACCATCGGCATTACGCTGACGGTTGCCGGCATTCTCTGGCTGTTGCTCTCGACCTAGCGGCGAGAAAAAGAAAAAGGGGCCGCGCGGTTGGCACGGCCCCATTGGTAATGGCTTTGCTGTGGGTTGGGTTGGGCTTAGAAGCCCATGTCGCCCATTCCACCCATTCCGCCCATGCCACCCATTCCGCCGGGGGCACCGCCGGGCATGGCTTCTTTCTTCTCCGGCTTCTCGGCGATCATGGCCTCGGTGGTGATCAGCAGGCCGGCGATTGAGGCCGCGTCCTGCAGAGCCGTCCGCGCGACCTTGGTCGGGTCGATGATGCCGGCCTTGATCATGTCCACGTAGGCGCCGGTCTGGGCATTGTAACCACGGTTGGCATCCTTCGTTTCGAGCAGTTTGCCGACGACCACGGAGCCATCGGTCCCGGCATTCTGCGCGATCTGCCACGCCGGAGCCTTGAGAGCCCGACGCACGATGTCGACACCGACCTTCTGATCGGCATTGTCCGGCTCCAGCTTGCCGAGCGCCTTGCCGGCATAGAGCAAGGCGACACCGCCACCCGGCAGGATGCCTTCCTCGACCGCGGCGCGGGTCGCGTGCATCGCGTCCTCGACCCGGTCCTTGCGCTCCTTCACCTCGACCTCGGTGGCCCCGCCGACACGGATGATGGCCACACCGCCGGCCAACTTGGCCAACCGCTCCTGCAGCTTCTCCCGGTCGTAGTCCGAGGTGGTATCCTCGGCCTGCGCCCGAATCTGCGAACAGCGGCTCTCGATTTCCTTCTTCTTACCGGCGCCGTCGATGACGGTGGTCTCTTCCTTGGTAATCACCACCTTCTTGGCGCGGCCCAGCATCTCCAGAGTCACGCCTTCCAGCTTGATCCCCAGATCTTCCGAGATCACCTGGCCGCCGGTGAGGATCGCCATGTCCTCGAGCATCGCCTTGCGACGATCGCCGAAGCCAGGAGCCTTCACCGCCGCGACCTTCAGGCCACCGCGCAGCTTGTTCACAACCAGGGTCGCCAGGGCCTCGCCCTCGACGTCCTCGGCAATGATCAAAAGCGGACGGCCCGACTGCACCACGGTCTCGAGGACCGGAAGCAGCGGCTGCAGGCTGGAGAGCTTCTTTTCGTGCAGAAGGATGTAGGGCTCCTCCAGCTCGGTGAGCATCTTGTCGGCGTTGGTGATGAAGTACGGCGACAGATAACCACGGTCGAACTGCATGCCCTCGACCACGTCCAACTCGGTGGCCAGGGACTTGGCTTCCTCGACGGTGATCACACCCTCGTTGCCGACCCGGCGCATGGCCTCGGCGATCATCTCGCCGATTTCACGGTCACCGTTGGCCGAGATGGTGCCGACCTGGCTGACTTCCTCCGAGGTCGAGACCTTGCGCGAGCGCTTCTTGATCTGGGCCACCACGTTCTCGACCGCCAGATCGATGCCGCGCTTGAGGTCCATCGGGTTCATGCCGGCGGCAACCGCCTTGGCACCTTCGCGCACGATGGCCTGGGCCAACACGGTTGCGGTGGTGGTGCCATCACCGACGATATCACTGGTCTTCGAGGCGACCTCGCGAACCATCTGGGCGCCCATGTTCTCGAACTTATCAGCAAGCTCGATCTCTTTGGCAACGGTCACACCATCCTTGCTGATGCGCGGCGCCCCATAGGACTTGTCGAGGACCACGTTGCGACCCTTCGGCCCCAACGTCACCTTCACCGTATCGGCAAGAATGTTTACTCCGCGCAGCATGCGATCACGCGCATCGGCGGAAAACCTAACTTCTTTAGCAGCCATCTTTAATTCTCCAAACTAGGGTAGTGCGCCGATTTAGGCGGCCTTCTTGCGCTTCTTGGCAACGCTGCCCTCGATGATGCCCATGACGTCGGACTCTTTGACGATCAGGAAATCCTCGGCGCCGATCTTGACCTCGGTCCCGGACCACTTGCCGAAGAGGACGCGATCGCCGACCTTCACATCGAGCGGGTGCAGCTTGCCGTCGTCGCCGCGGGCGCCGGGGCCAACCGCGATAACCTCGCCCTCCATGGGCTTCTCCTGAGCCGTGTCGGGGATGATGATCCCACCGGCCGACTTCTCTTCCTGATCGATCCGCTTGATGACCACGCGGTCGTGCAAGGGGCGAAAACGCATGACTAATCCTCCATGTCCATTATCTGATGCCCGGCCTGATTCCAGGCCTGATCCCAGGCTGTGCCTCACCTGACAGGCGATTGTTAGCACTCCCTCTCATTGAGTGCCAAGGATGTAAGCCGTTGACCCAGGAGTGTCAAGGGGCCGCCCACCCCGTGAGGGGCGCGAAACGGCGACCTGGCAGCAGTCTCGGGTGATGAGTGCTATGTTGTTGTTTTCTTTACCAATACTGTTGCAACCTAGGGGTGGTCACGGCACCATGTAGCCGGCTGACCCGAGAGAAACTAGAAGAAGCGAGGCGAGCCATGGGCGCCTTTGAAATGCAGGTCCGCGACTACCGGCTGACCACCGCCGAAATCCTGTATCACTTGCCGGATCACCCGACCCTGTTGCAGAGCTATGTCTGGCAGGAATACGACCTGGCCCCGAATTTCCCGGCCCTGCGCAAGTTCCTCGACTTCTGGAGCCATAACCTGGACGGCAAGCTGCATTCCGTGAAGGTCGCCAATCTGGAACTTATCAAGGCCCCCAAAGCCCGCTTTGCCGACGCGCTTTTGTGCCTGCAGTAGGCTTTAGTTAGCGCGCAAGTCTGCTAGGATTTCCGGACCGCGACATAAGCGCCGGAGACCCGCCCCCAATGACAACAAATACGGCCACCGCCACGCCCGCATTGCAGGTCCGGGCCGACCGCGCGGTTGGCCTGTGGCTGCTGATTTGCGCGGCCATGATCCTGGCCATGGCGGTTATCGGCGCCATTACCCGGCTGACCGAATCGGGCCTGTCGATCATGGAGTGGGCGCCGCTCGCCGGGGCCTTGCCGCCGTTGAGCGAGGGCGAGTGGCAACGGGTCTTCGCGCTTTATCAGCAGATCCCCGAATACCAAGAGATCAACCGCGGCATGAGCCTGGCCGAATTCAAGACGATCTTCTGGTGGGAATATATCCATCGTTTGTGGGGGCGGCTGATCGGTGTGGTTTTCGCGTTGCCGTTTATCTGGTTCCTGCTGCGCGGTCGGCTGCGCCGGGACCTCGTTCCCCACCTGGTGGCCATGTTCATTCTTGGCGGCCTGCAGGGGGCGCTGGGCTGGTACATGGTGGCCAGCGGTTTCGCCGCCCGCACGGACGTGAGCCAATATCGCCTGGTCGCGCACCTGGCCGCGGCGACCGCTATTTATGCCTACATTCTCTGGGTGGCCATCGGCCTGTTGGTGCCAAACCCGGCGCCAAGCCGGGATACGCGCGCGCCGGGTCTGCGCCGCCTGTTGGCCGGGTTTGCCGGGCTGGTGGCCTTGACCATGGCCGCCGGCGGTTTTGTCGCCGGGCTGGACGCCGGTTTCATCTACAACACCTTCCCGCTGATGGACGGCCGCCTGGTGCCAGCAGATTACGCTGACCTGCAGCCCTGGATCGCGAACCTGTTCGAGAACGTCGCCGCGGTGCAATTCAATCACCGGGCGCTTGCCATCCTCACCGCCGGCGCCGTCATCGGGATTTGGCTCCACGCCCGCCGGTTGGATTTAGCACCGCAGGCGCGCACGGCTTGCGCATGGGTTCTCGCCATGACGGCCGGACAGTTCGCGCTTGGTGTTGCTGCCTTGTTGCTGGTCGTGCCGGTCTGGCTTGGCGCGCTGCATCAAGCGGGCGCGTTTGTTCTGCTGGGGCTGAGCCTTTATGCGTTGCGTGTGTTGCAGCCGGTTGCGACACGCTAGGCACCCGGCATGTATGAGTCTCCGCGCGCAGCACAAAGCCGCCATCGGCAATCCCAAATTTGCCACATTTAGGGAGCACTTACTCAATCATGAAAACCCGGTTCGAGAGGCGGTCTTTGCCCTGGTTCTTTGTCATCTTCCTAGTTTTGGTTATCTCCGTCATCGCGGAGCACGCCGCCGCCGAGGCGCATACGTCCGCGGCTGCCGTCGTCGACGGCGACACCCTTGAGGTAAATGACAAAACCGTGCGGCTATATGGCATTGATGCTCCAGAACTAGGGCAATTTTGCTTCAATGGTGCCAAACGATATCGGTGCGGTTACGAAGCCGCTTTGGCGCTGACGAAACTTGTCGGAAGCGGGCCAGTTGACTGCCAGCCCACGCCGGTCGATCCGAAAGACGATGGTCAGATCTGCTCCGTCGGCTTGGTCGATTTGGCCGAGGCAATGTTGCGACGTGGTTACGCGGTCGCGCAACCATCCGCGCTCGCAATCTATCGCCGGGCTGAAAGCGACTCGAAACAAAGTAGGCTTGGAATCTGGCGGGGTGATTTCGTCCTGCCTTGGGAATGGAAGGCGGGGCACCGCCTGAAAACTCAGAACGACGAGCCCAGTCAAGCCTGCGATATCAAGGGAATTGTGAGTAACAAGGGTGAGCGGGTGTATTTAGTCCGCTCAGATCCCGAGCACGCAGACATCGAAGTCGACCAAGCCCGCGGCGAGCGCTTGTTCTGCAGCGACGATGAAGCCGAACTGGCCGGCTGGCGGCGCTGGCCGAAATCGGCTATCCAGCAGAGAATGCCATAGGCTGGGGTTTTATATGTATTCGACCTCGATGAAGACGATTTCGTGGTCGCTGGCATTGATAACGTCATGGGCGACGCCGACGTTGCGGAAATAAGAAGATCCGGCGGTTAGCTCGGCGAAGGTCTCGGTGCCATCCGCGTCGACGATCTTGAGGCGGCCGCTGGTCTGGGGCACGACGACGTAGTCGTATTCGTGGCAGTGAAAGCCGGTCGCAGCACCTGGAGCGAAGCGTCACTCGGTGATCCTGGTGCGGGCGTTGTCCACTTGGATCCTTGGCTTTGCGGTCCCGCTCATGCCATTTGGCCCGAGGATTTTGGAGCGGGTGAAGGGAATCGAACCCTCGTCATTTGCTTGGGAAGCAAAAGCTCTACCATTGAGCTACACCCGCGTTCCGTCTCGGTTTATAGGATAGCGGCCAAGTGCGTTCAAGGCGCGGCTCGGATGCTAACGGCCAATAACGCTTGCGCGAGGGGACGTGGTTGCGGCTGACAGAGGCCCGGCGCGCGGGTTAGTCTGCGGCGCCGTTCACCCTGAGGAGGCCCCACCGCTCATGCGATTCTTCACTTATGCCAAGGCCGTACTAGCTGCCGCCCTGGTTGCCACCCTGCCCACCGTTGCTGCTGCCGCGAGTTGGGACGATACCGTGGCCGAGGCGCGCGATCAGGAGGTCTTTTGGAACGCTTGGGGCGGCGATGAGCGGATCAACGCTTATATCGCCTGGGCCGGCATGCGCGTCTGGGAAGACTACGGTGTGACCGTGCGCCACGTGAAGCTGGCCGATACCGCCGATGCGGTTGGCCGCGTCCTGGCCGAGAAGGCCGCCGGGCGGGCCGACGGGGGCTCGGTCGATCTTATCTGGATCAACGGCGAGAACTTCGCCGCCATGAAGGAGAACGGCCTGTTGTTCGGCCCATTCGCCGAGCATTTGCCCAACTTCAAGCTGGTCGATGTCGCCGGCAAGCCGAGCACGCGGGTGGACTTCACGGTTCCGGTGGAGGGACTGGAAGCGCCCTGGGGCATGGCCAAGATCAACTTCGTCTACGATAGCGCGCGGGTGACCCAGACACCGGCGAGCATCCCCGAATTCCTCGACTGGGCACGGGCGAACCCGGGCCGCTTCACCTACCCGGCGCCGCCGGATTTCATCGGCTCAACCTTTCTCAAGCAAGTGCTAATCGAGCTGACCCCCGACCCATCGGCGTTACAAAAACCGGCGCCCGAGGATGCAGCCGCCTTCGCCGCAGCCACCGACCCGTTGTGGCGGTACCTGGAAACCCTGCACCCGCACCTGTGGCGCGGCGGCAAGGCGCACCCGGCCACCGGCACGGCGCAGATTCAACTGCTCGACGATGGCGAGGTGGATATCGCCATTTCGTTCTACCCCTCGGATGCAGCGTCCATGATCCTCAACGACCGCCTGCCGGAAAGCGCCCGGGTCTTCGTGCTCAAGGGCGGGACCATCGGCAATACCCATTTCGTCGCCATTCCCTTCAACGCCCGGGCCAAGGAGGGCGCCATGGTCCTGGCCAATTTCCTCATGAGCCCGGAAGCCCAGGCACGCAAGCAAACCCTGGAAGCCTGGGGCGACCAGACGGTGCTGGACATGGGCAAGCTGACGGCGGACCAACGGCATCTGTTCGACACGCCGAAAGACGCGCCGGCACTGCTATCGCCGGCGGCACTTGGCCCCACGCTGCTTGAGCCGCATCCGTCGTGGATGACCCGTATCGAGGCGGAATGGCAACGGCGCTTCGGCAGCTAAGACCCCAGGCGGCGCCAAGGCCCACGGGGGCCTGGCTGCGCTGGGTTCCGGCGCTAACCCTCGGTTTGTTTCTGGCGCCGGTGGGCGCCGGGTTGATCGGCACTTGGCTGCCCGCGTTCGGTTATTTTCCAGCACTTGGCGGCACGGAGATCGGCTTGGCGCCATGGCGGGCGCTGTTCGACTATCCGGGTCTGGGAACATCCGTCTGGCTCTCGCTTTGTTCGGGTGTATTGGCCACGGCGGTGTCGATGGGGCTGACGATTGGTTTCGTCGCCGCCTGCCACAACACGTCGGTGTTCGCACGGCTGCGCCGGCTTCTCGCGCCCCTGCTGGCGGTGCCACATCTGGCGATTGCCGTCGGCCTATCTTTCCTGATCGCGCCCAGTGGCTGGATTTTGCGGCTGGTGTCGCCTTGGGCCACCGGCTGGCAGATACCGCCGGACGTAGCGCTGGTACAGGACCCCTATGGCCTGGCACTGACCTTGGCCTTGGTGGTCAAGGAGACGCCTTTTCTTTTGTTGATGACGATTGCCGCCCTCGATCAAGCCCGAGCGGGCGATCGCCTGGCGGTGGCGCGGTCGCTGGGATACGGCCCGGTCACGGCCTGGCTGAAGACGGTGTTGCCGGCAATCTATCCGCAAATACGCCTGCCGATCTATGCGGTGCTCGCCTATTCCCTGTCGGTGGTGGACATGGCGATCTTCCTGGCGCCGCAAACACCGCCGCCGCTGGCCATTCTGGTCTTCCGCTGGTTCAACGATCCGGACCTGGCCATGCGCTTTGTCGGCGCCGCCGGGGCAGTTTTGCAGCTTGCCCTGGTGATGGCGGCGATCTGCGTCTGGCGGTTGGCGGAGTGGGGCGCCGATTGGCAAGGCCGGCGTTGGCTGACCGCCGGCGGCCGTGGTGGCGCCGGCTGGCTATCGTGCAGGATTGCCGGGTCGGCCATGACGGGCCTGTACGGCATCGCGGCGGCGAGTCTGTTGGGCTTAGCGTTGTGGTCCGTGGCCCGGCGCTGGCCCTACCCCGAAGCCCTGCCGGTGTCCTGGACGCTAGACAACTGGGTGCGCCAGGCCTATGGCCTGTGGTGGGCCGGCGGCACCACATTGCTTACCGGCATTGCCGCGGCGGCCGTTGCCTTGGCGCTCACGCTTGGTTGTTTGGAGAACGAGCAACGCCGCGGTTTGACCACCTCGGGCCGGGGGTTATGGCTCCTTTATGCGCCGCTGCTGGTGCCGCAGGTCGGATTTCTCTTCGGGGTGCAGGTCTTGCTGGTGCGTCTCGATTTCGACGGTACGTGGATCGCGCTGATCTGGAGTCATCTGTTGTTCGTTCTGCCCTATGTCTTCCTATCGCTGGCCGATTCGTACCGCCGTCTGGACCCACGCTATGCGCGCGCCGCGCTGTGCCTCGGTGCGTCGCCGAACCGGGTGTTCTGGCGGGTCAAACTGCCGATGCTGATACGTCCGGTGCTGTTCGCCGCGGCGGTGGGCTTTGCCGTTAGCGTCGCGCAGTACCTGCCGACGCTCTTTGCCGGGGCCGGCCGCTTTGCGACCCTGACGACCGAAGCGGTGGCGCTTGCCGGCGGTGCCGACCGCCGGGTGCTGGGTGTCTATGCGTTCTTGCAGGCGCTGCTGCCGCTCCTGGCCTTTGCCGCGGTTTTAGCATGGCCCAGCCGCCGGCACCGTGCCAGCGCGCCGCCAGCCGGGGCGGCCTTATGATCGCGGACGGGCAGCTGGAGCTACGCCGTGTTGGACTGCAAGCCGGCGGACGGGTTCTGATTGCTCCGTTCGACCTGACGGTGGCCCCCGGCCACGTCGCCACCGTGATGGGACCCAGCGGCTGCGGCAAATCGAGCCTGCTGGCCTATATCTGCGGCACCCTCGATCCGGGCCTGCAAGCCGGTGGGCAGGTGCTGCTGGACGGCGAGGATGTGACGGCGCTGCCGCCGGAGCGGCGGCGTATCGGCATTCTATTTCAGGACGATCTGCTGTTTCCGCACTTGAGCGTCGCCGAAAATTTAGCCTTCGGCCTACCGCCAACGCTGCGCAACCGGGGGCTACGCCAGGAGCGTATCGCCGCCGCGCTGGCCGACGCCGGCCTCGACGACTTCGGCGACCGCGATCCGGCGACACTCTCCGGCGGGCAACGGGCCCGGGTGGCGTTGCTGCGGACCCTGCTGGCGGAGCCGCGGGCGCTGTTGCTGGATGAACCCTTTGCCAAGCTTGACGTGGGCTTACGGACCCGGTTTCGGCACTTCGTCTTCGATCACGTGCGGTCCAACTCCCTGCCGACGGTTCTGGTCACCCATGACCCGGCGGACGCCCCGGCCTGCGGCGGCCCGGTTATCCAGGTCGGCTTGACCGGAGAGGCCAACGGCGGCCATAACCCGTGACCACCAGGCGGCCCATGACCACCAGACAGCTTGGACAAGGCCGCCGCGCAGCGTAATATGCCGCAGCCTAGCGGGACGAGGATGCACCGTGGGAACGAGGAGCGGACCCAGGATGTACAATGAGACCACACAATCGATTCGCGTATCGGTGAAGCCGATCTATCTTGAGGATCAATCGGCCCCCGACGAGGACCATTTCGTCTGGGCGTACCAGGTGCGAATCGAGAATCAGGGTGAAGAAACGGTGCAACTCATCAACCGGTACTGGCAAATCACGGATTCGCTAGGCCGGGTTCAGGAGGTCCGCGCCCCCGGCGTGGTCGGCGAACAGCCGACCTTGCGCCCAGGCGAGGCCTTCGAATACACCAGCGGGACGCCGCTGCCGACGCCGTCGGGGATCATGGTTGGCGCTTATGAGATGAAAGGTTTGGACGGCCGACATTTCGATGTGGCGGTGCCGGCCTTTTCGCTGGATAGCCCACACCAACCGGTGCGCTTAAACTGACCGGCGCTCAGGAACAGGATTTATCCGGTGACAGCGAAGAAAAATAGCGCAACGCGCGGCCGTAAAACGACGCGATCCGGCGCCGCATCGACCGAGTCGCGGCCAAGCGAGGCCCAGGCGATGGCCGCTGTCGAAACCTTGATTCGCTGGGCCGGCGACGACCCACAACGCGAGGGCCTGGCCGAGACCCCATCGCGCGTCGTCCGCGCTTACCAACAGTATTTCGAGGGTTATGCCATCGATCCCGTTGCCCTGTTGCAGCGGACCTTCGAAGAAGTGGAGGGCTATGACGAGATCGTGCTGCTGCGCGACATCCGCTTCGAGTCGCACTGCGAGCACCACATGATGCCCATTCTCGGCCGCGCCCATGTCGCCTATCTGCCGGAGCGCCGGGTTGTCGGGATCAGCAAATTGGCGCGGGTGGTCGACGCCTATGCCCGGCGCTTGCAGATTCAGGAGAAGATGACCGCGCAGGTTGCCAATACCATCGATAAGGTGCTGGAGCCGCAGGGCGTCGCCGTCGTCATCGAAGCGACACACCTGTGCATGACCGCGCGCGGCGTGCACAAGGCCGGCGCCACCATGGTCACCAGCCGCATGCTGGGCCGCTTTCGTACCGATCCGCGAACCCGGAGAGAGTTTCTCTCCCTGATTGCCAATTCAGGCAGCGGCGCGCGAACCGCTTAGTTGCACCCCTCGCCAACTTCGGAGATGTCCGCTCGGTGATCGAATTCAGGCCCGTTGTTTTTGTCCTCGGGATCTTGGTCTCCGTCTTGTCGGTGGCGATGATCATCCCGGCTATCGTCGACGCCTTGGCCGGCCATTCGGACTGGCAGGTTTTCAGTGTCGCGGCCGGCACCGCCCTGTTCATCGGCGTCTCCATGATGCTGACCTCGCGGGCCAAATGGACCAGCTTTACGCTGCGCGAAGCCTTTATCATGACGAACCTGGCGTGGCTTGTGGTAGCCATTTTCGGCGCCCTGCCCTTTGCCTTCAGCGAGCTTGAGCTCAGCGTTACCGACGCGTTTTTCGAATCTATGTCGGGGGTGACCACGACCGGTGCCACGGTGATTGTCGGGCTGGACTATGCACCACCGGGTATCCTGTTATGGCGGGCGATTCTGCAATGGTTGGGCGGTATCGGCATCATCGTCATGGCAATTGCCGTACTGCCGATCCTGCAAGTGGGCGGCATGCAGCTCTTTCGTGTCGAAGCCTTCGAGACGGACAAGGTGTTGCCCCGCGCGGCGCAGATCGCGGGGGGTATCAGCCTCGTCTACATGTCCTTGACGGCGATCGCCGCCATCGTGCTGTGGAGTTTGGGCATGACCGGATTCGACGCGGTGGCGCACGCCATGACCTCGATTGCCACCGGTGGGTTCTCGACCTCGGATTTGTCGCTGGCGCGGTTCAACAGCGCCGCCATCGATTGGGCGATCTGTCTTTTCATGATCCTCGGAAGCCTGCCTTTTGTTCTCTATCTGCGGATGATTCGTGGCAAGCCCGGCTTGATCTTCCGAGACAGTCAAGTGCGCTGGATGTTCGCGATTCTCGTGTTCGCGGTGCTATTGGTCGCCGGTTGGCTTTGGCTGCAGGGCATCATGGCGCCGGGGACAGCGCTTCGATACAGCGCCTTCAACGTCATCTCAATCATGACCGGGACCGGCTATACAACCGCCTCGTTCGATGCCTGGGGCGGCTTCGTCATGGCGATCATGTTCGTCCTGATGTTCGTCGGCGGCTGTGCCGGCTCGACCACCTGCGGCATCAAGATCTTTCGTTTCCAGGTGCTGCACGCCACGGCGATGGTGCAATTCAAGCGGCTGGTGCAGCCGCACGGGGTTTTCTTTCCCTACTACAACAAGCGGCCCATTCCGGAATCGGTCTCGGCATCGGTGATGGGATTCTTTTTTCTCTTCGTCGCCAGCTTCGTCGTGCTGGCGATAGGCCTTGGCATGTTCGGGCTGGATTTTGTCACCGCCGTCTCCGGCGCCGCATCGGCCATCGCCAATGTGGGTCCCGGCCTGGGCGACATCATCGGTCCGTCCGGCACCTTCGCCTCCCTACCCGACGGTGCCAAGTGGTTGCTCAGCGCCGGCATGCTCTTGGGTCGGCTGGAGCTTTTTACGGTTCTGGTTCTGCTTAGCCCGGTGTTTTGGCGGGGTTAGTCGGTCGCGACGCCGAAGGCGATCTCCTGACCGAAAAAGCGGCTGCCCAAGGTGCTCGCCAGCGCGGGATCACCGGTGGTTAGAAATACATTCGGTGTGATCGGCGCCGGCGGCGCAAATTCCGGGTGCCGGTCTAGGTAGACGGCGAAGCTGTCGGCGACAATCTCTGGTTGGCCCAAGATGCGTACACCTTGTGGGAGCGCCTCGGTGAAGGCCCCGGCGACCAGCGGATAGTGGGTACAGCCGAGGATTGCCGAATCCGGCACGCCGCCGTCGATCTGCGCGCGCATCTGTGCCACATAGCCGGCAACCATTTTGCGCACCTCGGCCTCGGGCGCCGCCATTTCGATGGCCGCCACCAGATCGGGGCACGCCTGCTGCACAACCCGGATCGCCGGAGCGCGCGTGCCGATCTCGTGTGGATAGGTGCCGCTGTTCACCGTCGGAGGGGTAGCGAAGATGGCGACCGTCGCGGCATCGCGCGGCGCACCGGGCGGTGGTTCCTTGATGTGCCAGGGGACGTTGGTCACCGCCTCAACCGTGGGAACCAGCACCCCGAGAACCCGGTGATCGGGAAAGGTGGCCGGCTGCCAATCTTGCTGCAGCCGGCGTAGAGCCACCGCCGCTGCCGTATTGCACGCCAGCAGAACCAGCTTGCAGCCGTGCGCGAACAGCCGGCTGACATTCTCGATGGTCAGGGCATGGATTTCATCCGGTGTACGGTTGCCGTAGGGCGCGTGCGAATGATCGCCCAGATAGAGAAAGCGCCGCTCCGGCAAGCGATCGACCAGGGCGCGCAGAATGGTTAGGCCGCCATGGCCCGAATCGAAGACGCCGATCACAACACAACGTACTGGAAAAAGACCGTCTTGATCGTTTTTTCGAGCTGGGCGTCCAGTTCCTTCATGGCGTCCTCGACCAGCTTGAACCAGACTTTCTCTCGCTCGCTGAGCTTGCTGTCCTCAGGCACAGTGACGGAACGTTCCACCTGGGCATTAGCGGTTCCTTCCGTGCGCCCGTCGTCATTGATGATCTGCAGCTCAACGACGATACGCATTTCGTAGCGTTCCGACTGATCAACGGTGAGCACGCCGGTGAGACCCTCTTTCGTCTTCAACGCCGTCTCGACCGCGGACGCCTCGCGCACGATGTAACGCAGGCGGCGCCCCGTCCCGGCCGCTACCAGCCGGTCGCGGCCCCAGGCGGTCGCCGCAGCGGCCGGGCGCACCGGAAAGAGGTGATCCACATTTGGCGGTATGCCGGGCGCCTTGTATTCGTCCTCCACCGATATCTCAGCAACGTCGAGGCTGATCGGCGGCAGATGCTTGTAGGTGATCTGAGGAAAGCGGCTCTGCGGCAACGGCGTGGTGCACGCACCTAGCGCCACGCCGAGCAACACGGGAACCAAGAATACGAGTCGCGGCAGACGAAACATGGGCATCTCCTTCGCGGGGCAAGGCATGTTCCTTACCCCTCGAATCGGGCGCGATCAAGGCGCGTAGAGGTGGGCCAGGGCGGCGGCATCGAAACCATAGCGGCGGTTGCAAAACTCGCAAGTAACGACTACTTCGCCGTCGACGCGCAAATCCTCGACCTCCTGTCGAGGCAAGGCGCGCAAAGTGTCCTCCAGGCGCGTGCGCGAACAGCGGCACCCGGCCTGAACGGCGCGGCGGCGGAAAACACGCACACCCTCCTCGTGGAACAATCGGTAAAGCAGATCGTTGGCCGGCACGTCGGGACCGAGCAACTCGGCTTGGGTACAGCTTGCTTGCAAAATCATGGCCCGCCGCCAGGCATCCTCATCTACCGGCTGGCCGTGTTCGGGCCCCTCGTCGGGCAGACTCTGCAAGACCAACCCGGCGCTGCGCCAGGCGCCAGCCACGCGGTCCGTCGCGACAAGCAAGCCGCTTTGCACCTGTTCGGACTGGCGGAAGTAATGCTGCAAGCACTCGGCCAAGGTCTCGCCGGTTAGCTCGACGATCCCCTGATAACGATCCGCCGGCGGTCCCGGGTCGGCGGTGAAGGCCAAGTAACCCGTGCCCAGCAACTCTGACACGCTGCTGGCGCCACCTACCACCGCCAGGCGATCCGCATCGAACGCGGCGTAGCCGCGCAGATCGCCACCCGAGGTAACATCGGCAATCATCGTCCCGATCGCGCCATTACCCTTTGTTTGCAACGAGAAAATGCCGTCGTGTTTAATCAGGCCGGCGAGTATGGCGGTCAGCGTCAGCATGTCGCCCAAGAGCGTTGCCACCGGTGCCGGGTAATCGTGGCGCGTTAGAATTTCATGCACAACCGGGCCCAGGCGCACCAGGTTGCCGCGAATGCCGGAGGATTCGAGCAGGAAGGGCTGGACCAGATCGTCGTTCGGTTGCGGGTCGGCCGCCGGGGCTGACCGCATCAACTAAGGCACCAGTAGAGAATGCCTTTCTGCGCGTGCAGGCGGTTTTCCGCCTCGTCCCAGACCACCGACTGCGGCCCGTCGATGACCGATGCGGTCACTTCGTGGCCCCGATGTGCCGGCAAGCAGTGCATGAAGATCGCTTCCGGCTTGGCCAGGCCCATCAAACGATCGTCGACCTGATAGGGCTGCAACAGGTTGTGGCGGCTGGGACTGTCACCGGTTTCATCGCCCATGGACACCCAGGTATCCGTCACCACGCAATCAGCGCCGGACACGGCCTCCTCGACCGCCGAGATGACGACGATATTGCCGCCCTCGGCCTTGGCCCAGTCGAGCACGTCGGCAGGCGGCACCAGCATCTCCGGACAGGCCAGGCGCAGCTCGAAGCCAAAGCGCACCGCCGCGTGAATCCATGAGGACGCCATGTTGTTGCCGTCGCCCGACCAGACGACCACTTTGCCCGCGATGGGGCCGCGATGCTCCTCGAACGTCATGATATCGGCCATGAGTTGGCACGGATGAGTGCGGTCGGTGAGGCCGTTGATCACCGGCACGCTGGCGTACTCGGCCATCTCCAGAAGCTTCGACTCGCTGGTGGTGCGAATCATGATCGCATCCACATAGCGCGACAGCACGCGGGCCGTATCGGCCACGGTCTCGCCGCGGCCAAGCTGGCTGCCGGCGCTTTCCAGCACCACCGGCTCGCCGCCAAGCTCGCGGATACCGACCTCGAAGGAGACGCGCGTGCGGGTCGACGGCTTCTCGAAGATCACGGCCAGCATCTTGCCGGCCAGCGGTTTCTCCACGCCATTCGGTGTCTCGCCGCGCTTGAAGGCACGGCCGGTATCGAGAATCTGCCGTAGGGTCGTCGCCTCGAGCTTGTCGAGGTCGAGGAAGTGTTTGGGCTGCGACATGTTAGGCCGCCTTGACCCAGGCACCGCAGACGCGCTCGAGGATGCCGATGGCCTCATCGATATGGCTATCCTCGATGATCAGCGGCGGCATGAGGCGGATCACGTTGTCGGCCGCGGGGGCCGTGAGCAGCCCGTTCTCGCGCAACTGTGCCACCAACTCGCCGTTCGGCGCCACACAGCGCAGACCGAGCAGCAGACCGGCGCCGCGCACCTCGGCGATCACATGGGGATAGCGCGCCGCCAAATCCTGCAAACGGTCCCAGAAAATCCGCGCCCGGCGATCCACGCCGCTCAAGAATCCGTCAGCGAGAATCACGTCCAGCACCGCATTGCCCACCGCCATGGCCAGCGGATTGCCGCCGAAGGTGCTGCCGTGCGAGCCGGCGCTCATGGGCGCCGCCGCCTTTTCCGTCGCCATAAAGGCGCCGACAGGAAAACCGCCGCCCAGACCCTTGGCGATGGCCGCGGCATCGGGGGTAATCCCCGCCCACTCGTGGGCGAAGAACTTGCCGGTGCGGCCGACACCACACTGTATCTCGTCAAAGAGCAACAGCAGGCCAAACTCGTCACACACGGCGCGCAAGCCGCGCAGAAAATCGAGGCTGGCCGGGCGCACGCCGCCCTCGCCCTGCACCGGCTCCACCAGAATCGCCGCCGTCTGGCCGCTCACGGCGGCGCGCAGCTCGTTCAGGTTGTTGAAGGCGACCTGATCGAAGCCTTCCGTCGCCGGGCCGAAGCCTGCCAGGTATTTCGGATTGCCGGCCGCCGAGAGCGTGGTCAGGGTGCGGCCGTGAAAGGCACCCTGGCAGGTGATGATGCGATTACGCTCCGGATGCCCGGCATCGTGCTGGTAACGGCGGGCCAGCTTGATCAGGCCCTCCACCGCCTCGGCGCCGGAATTGCAGAAGAATACCCGGTCGGCAAAGCTGTGTTCGGTCAGGCGTGTCGCCAGACGTTCGGCCTCGGGCGCGCGGTAGAGGTTGGAGACATGCCATAGCTTCTGCGCCTGGGCGGTCAGCGCCTGCACCAGGTGCGGATGGCTGTGGCCCAGGGCATTGACGGCGATGCCGGCGGCGAAATCCAGGTACCGCCGACCATCGGTGTCGTACAGATAGGCCCCCTCGCCCCGCTCGAAAGCATAGGGCGACCGGGCATAGGTAGGCATCAAGGCATCGTTCACGAGCCGCATTCTCCCAAGGAACCGCGCCCCGACGGCAAAGCCATGGGGCGGAAAAACCGCGACTATTCTAGGATAGACGGGGCCTGTCAACCAAGCCGCTAGGGCGTGGGTCGCGCCTAGTACACCCGCACGATGCTGTACCCCTGGCGCTGCAACAGGCGGAGGATGCCCTGATCGCCCGGTAAATGCAGAGCGCCCACGGCAATGAACGTGCCGCCCTGGCGCAAAAGATCCTGCATCCGCGCGACCATATTGTGGTTGCGGTCGTCGATGAGCCGCAACGCAAACTTGCGCGCGAACCCGGTCTCGTCGGCCTCGATTTCCTCTTGAAACGCGGCGTAGATGGCGCCGACGTCGCGCGCGACATAGCGCTGCGTCATTTCTTCGATGTCTTCGTCAGTTTGCCGATTGTTCTCGACGATGCTGCGCAGCAGCGCGATTTGATCCGCCTCTGCCATATCGTCGAAAACAGCGATGTGTTCCTGGACCGTCTCTAGCTCGAGGACCGGCGCTCCTCGACTAAGGGAGTCCGTCTGCATCCACTGATCCAAAGGCAGTTCGCCCATATAGGAGCGCACGATTTCGCCTTGCCGAAAGTGCAAGGCCCCGGCCACGGCCCAGGGCTTTATGCGGCGTAGCCTGTCGCGACTGATGCCGGCCTTCTCGGCCCGCGTCGCCACGTCGTCAAAGAGCTGAGAACCGAGGATTTCGTCGAGCGTACGGCCTTCGGGTAGATATCTGGCTTCCGTCAGCCGCTTTCGCGCATCGGGGGTAATGATAATTTCGTAGACGGTTCGCTCGGCGCGGTTGAAAGCTGATCGAACGGGCGCCGGCAAGGTCCGCACGCGGGGGTCATTGACGTGCATGGTGCCGAAGACATAACTGGGCGCGACACCCGGATGTTCTATCTTCCACAGAAGGCCCTGGCCATAGGGCACACGGCTGGCGGCATTGGCGGCGCCTACGACGACGACAAGCAGCGCCAGAACCAAGACGGTGGCGCGAATCCCGATCTGGAGCATTGCGGCCGAACGCATGCGGCACCCCTTCTAAAGTTGGGCGAAGAAGGCAGCCTAGCGCGGCAATTCTTGCCAAGACGTTAGGGCTTAATCCGATACCCCACGGCCAGCATGCGCCAAGCGATCAGGCCGAGGATGAGGCTCATCCCCGCCAGAACCGACGCGGCCAGAACGAGAGATGTCTGCGCCTGGCCGATGAAGCCGTAACGGAACCCTTCGACCGCCTGGAAGATTGGGTTGACGTGAAAAAGCCAGCGCATGGTCTCCGGCAGGTTGTCGACGGGGAAAAAGGCGCCGGAGAGGAACCCCAGCGGGGCTACGAGAAACGTTTCCACGGCGCTGTAGCCGTCCCAGCGCTCGGCCCAGATGCCGACCACCAAGCCGAGCAACGCCATTAGAAGGGAGGCGGCAAAGGCAAAGCCGATTATCGCCGTGACCGAATGGAGGGGCAGATCGACAAAGATTGCCACCAGCCCCAAAACGACGGCGCCCACGGTCATGGCACTGGTGGTGGCCGGCAGGACGTAGCCGGCGAGCATTTCCAACGGGGTCAGCGGGGCGCTGATCACATCGGTGATCATCCCCTCCATTTTGTGAAAAAGCATCGGGATGGAGCCCCCCTCGAAGGCGGCGTGCGCCATCATGAACATGACGATGCCGGGGCCGATGAAGGCGGACAGACTGATGCCGGGCCGTGGGTCCTCACCACTCAGGGCGAGATGGAATACAGCGAGAAAGATTACGGCCGAAACCGTGGGGGCGCCGAGGGTCTCGGCGGCATAGCGAAAGAAGCGAACCGTTTCGCGCTGGTAGAGGGCGTAGACACCGCGCCAATTTACGGGCCCGTAGCTGCGCGGTACCGGCGTTGTCGCGGCAAGCGGTTGCACGCGAACTACCTTACGGCTTCAGGCGGTAGCCGGTTGCGAACATGCGGTGCGCGACCAGCCATAAAAGCACATTGACCGCCGGGACCACGACCAGACCCAAGGCGATAACGCTGTCCGCCCGACCGATGAAGCCGTAGCGTATGCCGTCGATCAGGTAGAAGAATGGATTGAAATGAGCGACGATTTGCCATGTCTCGGGCAACCGCTGGATGGAATAGAATGTGCCGGAGAGAAACGAGAACGGCGTGATGACGAAATTCGTCACCGCCGCGATATGATCGAACTTCTCGGACCAGATGCCGCCGATCAAGCCAAGCAGGGACAACATGAGCGAGGCATTGACCGCGTGAAAAAGAAGGACGGCCGGATCATGAAGGCGCAGCGGTACGAAGATCCACATGGCCAGCCCGGCGGCCACGCCAACCATCAGGCCACGGGTGACACCACCGGCCGCGATACCAAGGGTCAGCTCGCCGGCGGAAAGCGGTGGCATGAGCACGTCCACGATGTTGCCCTGCACCTTGGCGATGAGGATCGAAGACGAGGTGTTGGCGAAGGAATTTTGCATCATGGTCATCATGATCAGGCCCGGCGCCAAGAATTCTATGTAGGGAACGCCGACCACCTGCCGCCCGGCCCCGCCCAGGGCGAGGGCGAAGATAGCCAGGAACAAAAGCGTGGTGATGACCGGCGCCATCAGGGTCTGGGTGAAAACGTTGAGGAAACGCCGCACCTCCTTGAGGTACAGGGTCCACAGCCCGCGCCAGTTGACGGCGCCCATGAGGCGCGGCCCCGGCGCACGTCCTTGCACAAAAATGGGATCCATGGCCGTTCACATAGCGCCCGAGGAACGCGTGTGCAAGCTGTGGCGTCAGGAAGAGCCCGATGACTGAAAAAAGAGGACCGCGAAAGGCAACCGCGACCTATCTGCGCAACGCCGCCCTCTACTACCTGGACCGCTACGCCAGCTCGACGGCAAACTTACGCCGCCTGCTCATGGCCAAAGTGGAACGCTCGGCGCGCGCCCATGACACCGACCGCGCGGAAGGCTCAGCCGCGGTGGAGGCTCTATTGGCCGACTTCGTCCGCGACGGAGTACTGGATGACGCCCGCTACGCGAAAGGCCGGGCGCTGGCTCTTTATCGCCGGGGCGCCTCCAGCCGGGCGATCCGCGGCCGGTTGGCCGCCAAGGGCGTGGCGGCGGAGCATATCGGCCCCGCCATCGAGACCTTGCGCGACGAATCGGAGGAGCCGGACCTGACGGCGGCCCTGACCTTCGCCCGGCGCCGGCGGCTGGGTCCCTACCGGCTGCCCGCCGCGCGCGCCGACCATCGCACCCGCGATCTGGCGGCGCTTGGCCGCCAGGGATTCGCCTACAATCTAGCCTGCCGGGTCATCGATACGGAGGATGTAGCGTCCCTGGAAGACGAATTGCGGGATCGCTAGGGTCCGACGTCAGATATACATAGCAGAAATAACCCCGACCGGAGCCGGGGCTAGATCAGCGACCGTCGCCGCTTGGTTGTTTGGGCGTTGGAGGCGCCCTACTTCATCTTTTTCTTGAAATGCTTGCTGGCCTCGTCCTTGAGCGCCTTACCGGCGGTGAAGCGTGGCTGCAAGGTCGCGGGCTTGGCCTTGAAGGTGGCCGGCTCGCCGGTGAACGGGTTGGTCCCCTTGCGGGACTTGGTGGCCGCCTTGAAGCGCATCTTGAGGCGGCCAAGATGGCCGAGCGGCACGCTGCCCGGCTTCGTCTTCTTGGTGTCCTTGAGAGCGAGCTCGGAGACGACCGGCCACAGGGCATCAAGGAGCTTGCTCGCGTCCCTGCGGCTAAAGGTGGTATCCCACTGGTCGCCGAGCGCCTTGTTCAGGGCCGCTGAGTACGCGTCGGCAAGCTGGGTCTTCGTTACAGTCATGGCTTTTCCTTCGTTTCCGACCTCGGAAGACTACTGAATCGATTAGGTGTCGCCGGTGATATCTGGATTCGCCACCATAGGCAACCAGTGGTGAAGCGAACTAAAAAATGACACTACCCTCTCGGCGCGGTGCCGAGGACGGCGGAGGCGCGGTGCAATATGGTCAGGGGATCGGTGGGGAAGTCGCGCGATAGCATCGTGGCGTGGTCCTGGTCGAAGGCGGCGACGGCCGGTGCATCCAAGCTGCCGCCGATACCGGCGCTGGCGCGGATGCGACCGCACCAGGCTTTGTGGCTATAGAGAACGGCGAGATCGAAGCTGAATGTCTCCAGATCGGTGAATCCGGCGCCCGCCGCATCCGCGAGCCAATCGGGGTAGAGGCCGGTTCCGCCGCCCATGTCCCAAGCCGGATTGTGCTGCACGATCAGCCGCTCGGTCGCCGCCGCCACGTTGCCCGCCAGGGGAATCCAATCGAAATGGCAGATGGCGAGACGGCCACCCGGTTTGAGCAAGCGGCGCACCTCGGCCGCGGCGCGCGGGCGATCGAACCAGTGCCAGCATTGCCCGGCGACAACAGCATCGAAGGCGGCATCGCCAAGACCGGTTGATTCGGCTCCAGCGCACACCGTTTCGACGTTGAGCCCATCCGCGGCGGCGCGGGCCGTAACCTCGGCCAGCATTTCGGGCGATACGTCCAGGGCCGTCACCGTGGCGCCACGGTGGGCAAAGCCGAGGGCCAAACTGCCGGTGCCGGTGCCCAAATCCAGAAGGCGCGCGCCAGGCCCGCCAACACCATGGGCCACCAAACGGTCAAACAAGGCGTTGGGGAAACCGGCCCGGTGGCAGGCGTAGTCCGCCACGGTTTTGCCGAATTCGATCTGCATCATGTCTCTTTACCGGCTGCGCCTGCACTGGGAAAGTGGGTTGACGGCTACCATCTGACTAGGTCATGGACTAGCATAACAGGGACACCTTGGAGGAGAATCTATGAAATCGGCACTTGCTCTTGTCATCGCCCTGGTCGTTGTCGCCGGCTTTGTCGCCGCCCCGGTAAATGCCGCCAGTTGGGACAGCAAGCCGGCGGACAAGCAGGACCCGAAATACGTCGAGGCAAAGAAGCTTGTCGAGGCCAAAAACTTCGCCGGCGCCGTGCCGCTGCTAGAGCAGGTGGTCACGGCCGATCCCAAGGATGCCGACGCCCACAATCTCTTGGGCTATAGCCAACGCAAATCCGGCAATCCGGAAGCGGCGCTGGGCAACTATCAAAAGGCACTTGCCCTTCAGCCCGATCATCGCGGTGCCAACGAATATCTTGGCGAGCTCTACCTGGAAATGGGTGAGTTGGACAAAGCGAAGGAGCGCCTCGACGTGCTCGACAGTGCCTGCTTCTTCGGCTGCGACGAACACCGTGATCTCAAGAAAGCGATCAGCGCCTACGTGGCCGCGACCGGAGGCTAAACAGACCCTTCGGTCGCAATCCGCACATCGAGGACGTGCGCGACCGCGACCACGGTAAGACGGCCGGTGCGGCCGCGTAGCTCGATCTCCTGACGGGGAAAGCTGCTGAGATCGGCGCCCGAGCGCGCCGCGACCGGCTCCGATAGAACCAATTGCGCGCCAAGTTCCTTGCTCATGGCTTCGAGGCGGCTGGCGGTGTTCACCGCATCGCCGACGGCGGTCAGCGACGTCGCCGCCTTGTACCCCAACTCGCCGACAATCACCGGCCCGCTGTGAATGCCGATGCCGATTCGCAGCGGTTCGGGCAGATCATGGGCCAATGTCTGATTCAACTCGTCGAGGCGCGCGGCCATGCTTCGGGCGGCGGCCAGAGCCCCTCGGCATCCCGCATCGATACTGCCGTCAACGCCGAAAAGCGCCATCACCCCATCGCCGATGAATTTATCGATACGACCGCCAGCGTCCTCGACCGCGGCACCCATGGTGGCGAAATAGCGGTTGAGGATGAAAACCACGTCGTAGGGCAGCTTGTGTTCGGCCAGGGTAGTAAATCCGCGCAGGTCAGCGAACAGGATGGCCACCTCGCGCTCCTCGCCCTGGCGGTGCGCCACCCGCGCTAGAGTGTGCAGCGGCGTCGCGGTAGCGGGGAGCAAGGGCGTAACCTCGACATCGCTCGTCGGCCGGGTTTGGCAGGCCAGGCGAACCGTCGGCGCGGCGGAAATGCGAAGCAGCACCGCCGCCTCCGCCTCGCTGGGCGGCGGCAGATGCGCGGCGCCGGCCCCAATCCGCACCCGACAGGTCGAGCAGCGGCCCCGGCCACCACACACCGAGGCATGCGGAATGCCAGCACCCCGGCTGGCTTCCAGAATGGTGGTGCCCGGCAACACCGCCACCTGGCGGCCATCCGGGTAGGTGATACGCAGCAGGCCCCGCCGCCGGGTTAGCTGCAAACGCAGCCAGCGGGCAAAAAGAACCGCCGCCAGCAAACCCGCCAGCCCCACAATGATGGCCGTATCCAGATTATAGATCAGGGACACGGTGGCCGCGTCCGGAGGATGGATGCTGGTCTGTGCGGCCGCCATCCAGGCCGGATCAGCCGCGAGACGGGCGACCTCGCGGCCAGCAACGTAGAATCCAAGCAAGGCAAGCAACGGCAACGTCAGAGCGGCGCCGTATAGATAGGGCACGGCGCGCGGGTACCACGGCTTAAGGCGCAGCCAGTAATGCATACCGATGCAGCCATGCAGCCAGGCAACCAGCGTCACCAAGAGCTGCTTGAGCGCGAGCAGCGGACTGAAGACGAAGTAGATAAGCAGGATATAGATATAACTATCGTCGACCCCGAAAAACTCGCTCGCCAAGCGTGTGCCGAGGATGTGCAAAGCCAACAGCGGCGGTATCGCCAGACCGAGAATGAGTTGTGCTGCCTCCCACAGGGGCATGGCTAAGCGCCGGCGGCGATAGATAGCTGCAAGAGCCAGACCGCCATGCAGAAGAAGCGCTCCGTACAGCACGACCGTGCCAACCGGGTTGCGCCAAAAGGCGAGAAAAACCTCGCGGCCCACCGCCAACGCGTCAAGGGAGATCAGGCCCAGGGCATGATTGAGCAGATGCGTAAGCAGATAGGTGAAAAGCACAAGACCGGTAGCCAGGTGCAGGCGGCGAATCATCCAAGCCTTCCGACGGTAGCGGCAACGACTCCGTTTTCGGTATGTGATGATAGGGGCCGGACGGCCGCGTGGAAATCGCTATCGAAGCAAGTGCTCCTTGCGTAGAGTGACGATCGATCAAAATCAGTCAGTCAAACCAATGCCATCCAGCACACCCACCGCCGAGCGCGGCGCAACAGCCGGCGCGCAACACTTACCGCCATCGGGCTATGTCCTGTTGAGCGCGCTGACCCTGTTTTGGGGGCTCAACTGGCCGATGGCCAAGATCGTGCTTGGCGAGATGCCGGTGTGGACCTTTCGCAGTCTGTGCCTGGTGGTTGGCGGATGCGTGCTTTTAGCGATCGCCCGGCTGGGCGGCCGCTCGCTGCGCGTGCCGACGAGCGAAATTCGGCCGCTGCTGCTGTGCGCCCTCTTCAACGTCGTCGGCTGGCATCTTTTCTCCGCTTACGGCATATCGCTGATCGAGTCCGGCCGCGCCGCGATTATCGCCTTCACCATGCCGATCTGGGCAGCGGTCATGGGCTGGTTCGTGCTCGGCGAGCGGTTGACCCGATCTGGCGTGCTTGGCTTGGCGCTGGGCGTGCTGGGGTTGGCGGTTCTGATCGGCCCCGATCTGGCGAGCCTGGGCGCGGCACCCTTGGGATCCTTGTTCATGCTGGGCGCCGCCGTCTCGTGGGCCGCCGGCACCGTCTTCATGAAAAAATTTCGCTGGTCGATACCGGTCGGCGTCCTGGCCGGATGGCAGTTGACGGCCGGCGCCGTGCCGGTCGTCCTTGGCGCCTTGATCTTCGACCCGATACCGGATCCAGCCGAGATCAGCCTCCAGGCGTGGGCAGCCCTTGCCTATGTGTTGGCGTTGCCCATGGTCTTTTGCCACTGGGCCTGGTTTTCGATCGTGCGCCTGTTTCCGGCAGCGATGGCCGCGGCGGGAACGTTGGCGATACCCGTCGTCGGTGTCATCTCGGGCGCGGTCGTGTTGGGAGAGCCCGTCGGTTGGCGCGAAATCGCCGCCCTGCTTTTGGTGTGTGGGGCGCTGACGGTGGTTCTGGTAGTGCCGGCCTTATGCCAAGCGCGCCGTCAAACCAGACGGTAGCGTGAGCGGTCTTGCAGTGCCGCCGCGGACAAGGTTTTCCTGTCCCGGCCCCGCAATTCGTTGGTCAGCGCCGCGTGTTCGACGCCCAACGCATCATGGTAGATCGACACCACCTGCCAGACGGCGGACGGAATCTCGACCTGAGAATAGCGTTGGCCAACTTGTATCTTCGCTCGAGTCGTCCGCTGCATCACGGCAGTATGAAAACCCCCAATTTCGGACAGCCGTGCAAATCCCGACCAGGCCGCTTAGGCCGGCCGTTCCCAACGCACCTGATCGACGGCCCGGTAGGCCTCGATATCGGTCAAATCAGGCCGCGCCTGCAACAACTCGCGAATGACTCTATTGGTTTGCCCCGGATAGTCGAGGCCGGCCGCCCGCGCGTCGGCAAGCGCCGCGCGGATCACCCGCTCTATATGCGTTTCCATGGTCTTATCCCCAATGCTCCAGCTTGTACCCACAAGCGATTTGGCAGCATCTTACACTAGGGCGCAGGCCCCAAGCCATTGAAAAGACGTTAATCTATCGCCGCGACCTTGGTGGTTTGCGGCGGTTTATGGTCTTTTGCGCCGTGCGTCCGGTATCTTAACAAGTGGACCTGGGCCGGCCCGTTCAGATCTTAACCCAACCAAGTAGATAGAAAAGGCCCACAAAAACTACGAGGCCGACCAGGATACCTTCCACCCGGTACAGCATTTTCCAGCCCTCGTCACCGGACTGATTGCTCTCCTTAACTGACCTGTACATCCATGCCTCCACTGCTTTGCTCAGCAGGCAAGGACCGAAGATCCCCTCGTCCTCTGGTTCCCAACCCCATTTCCCCGACACGTTAGGAGAATATTAGCACGGAATCGCCCCCGGTGTCCCGCCCCGGAAATGGTGGATAAATATCGTGGGTGGGTTCGGGGGCCGGAAAGCACGCAAGGGCGGGTTTTGCCCAGATTTGTGGCGCCCCACCCGGAGCTCCGCCCGGCGCGCCATTGGGGCAAATCATTGCTTTAAGGCGATTTTAACCAAGGAATACGAGTATGTGGCGCGCCCGGGAAGACTCGAACTCCCAACCTCCTGATCCGTAGTCAGGCGCTCTATCCATTGAGCTACGGGCGCATCGCGCGGAACCACCAGGATGACAGGATGTCTTGGTGGTTATTAAGGCGGCCGGACATTACGCGAAGCAATGCGAGTACGCAAGATCATCAAAACCTTTGCGAATCACGACGAGTCCAGGCAACGTGTTGCGGGGAAATCTGACTTGTACGCCCAGAACCCATCCAGTACTATCGGCGGACACTCCGGGGGGGCGAGCATAACCAATTCTTTCTTTGCGGAAAGCAACGTTAGGCTCGCAGTATTTGACGGGCAATTCCATGCATAAGAGCGGTACCTACCTTCGTCGTACTGCCGAAGTGCTTGCGCTTTCTTTTCTTCTGGCTGGCTGCGCGCTGACCGACGATGCTCTGTTGCCGTCGCTCACCGGAGAAAGCGCGTCCAACAAATCGAAGCAGACCGCTGCCGCCGCGCCAAGCTCGGACTCGACAGCGCCAAGCAGCAGCGCGCCGGGATCGGGACCCCGCCTCGGCACGACGGTCTTTGAAGCCCCCGGCGTTACGCCGGCGCAACCGACCGGTACCGCCGTCGGCCAGAAGGTCGAGGAATTGCGCACCGATCTGAGCCGGCTTCAGACGCGCATGGCCGAACACAATGATTCACTGCAGGGCTATCGCGCCGCCGCCCGGCAGAGCGCAACCGCCTATCACAACATGGTCGGCGAGGTTAACGCACGCCTGCAGGTCGGCACGACACCCGGCAACCCGGAGCTGGTCGCCCAATGGAACGGCGCGCAGGGTGAACTGAATAAAGTCGGCGAAAGCATCTCGAGCTTGAATACGCTTTCCAACGAAGCCTCGTCGACGTCGGCCTTGGCGGCGTTCCTGTTGGAATCGACGCGCGCCACCCTCGGGCTGCGCGGCGCCGTGGAAGAAGACCATCGGCAACTGGCGGTGTTGGAAGACGAGGTCAACAAGACCGTCGTCGTCATCGACCGTTTGCTCAACGAGCTGACCGAAGACGTGGCGCGGGCGCAAAACTATTTCGCGGCCGAGCGATCCAATCTCACGGCGATGCAGGTTGCCATCGACAACGGCGAATACATCGGCACCAGTTTGGCCAGCCGCGCCTACGGCATTCCGGCGGCGGCACCGGCAGGCGGCGCGTCCGCCCTGGTCGGTCAGAGGCAGCCCCTAGTGGTCATCCGCTTCAATGAATCGAAGGTCGAATACGAGCAGGCGCTGTTCACGGCGGTTAGCCGTGCCCTGGATCGAAAACCCAACGCCGGCTTCGATTTAGTCGCCGTCGCCCCGAACGTGGGCACGCCGGCGCAAGTATCCCTGGCCACCAGCCGGTCGCGGCGCAACGCCGAAGGGGTCCTGCGAACCCTGACCAACATGGGCCTACCCGCCGACCGAATTACCCTATCGGCGACCAGCAGCAAGAACGCCCAGGTCAACGAAGTCCACGTCTACGTCCGCTAAACCTGCGCAGGTGGGCGCCAAAGCGACCGACCCCCAACATCTTGATATAAATCCCCCGCGACCCACAAAATTTGGTTGACGACGCGAGTCGCCGACTGTTATGAGGGGCGCACAGGTGCATGGACGCGGGTCCACAAATACAATCCTGACGACCAAGGCCCGGTTGTGTCTCAGATGCCCAAGAAGGGCTGGGGACACACCGGGCCTTCGGTCTTCTGGCGGCTAGATTATGGCCATCAAGCCGGCGCCCCAACCAGCAAGTGTCATGCCCGTGCTTGACACGGGCATCTATCTCGAAGCCGCACCATGGGTTGCCGGGTCAAGCCCGGCAACGACACGTGCAGAAAGAAAACAGCCACGAGGGCGCGGTGCCTATCATGCTGGCACCGCCCTCGGCGTGCGCAAAAAAATAGCCGCAGAAACTGCGGCATAAAAAAAAGGAGAGGCGCCAGGTGCGCGGACGCGGGGCCCATCACAACGTGTTCCGAAGAACACTCCTGACGCCTCTCGAACCGATGTCACTCTCGACTTCTCGATCTATCGAACCACGTCACCCGAAGGTTTCGCCATTCGGTATCTCGTGTCACCGGGCCGCGCCGGATTCCGAACAATCGTTGTACCCGAAGGCACCTCGAAAGACCGGATCGTGCAACCAACGAGCTTCCCGATCCACGTGCCCGCAACCCCGAAGGATCAAAAGCGCGCAATTCATGTTCGTCTTTCTGGGTTTTGATCTCAACAAAGAATGCTCGTTTGTCGCGAGAATCTTGTGGACGGATCACGCATCGACTCACATTTCATTCACAGGTTTTCCACAGGGTGAATTTTTTTGAGCAGATTATTTCCCGAGAAAGCGCAACCGTTGTCGGCACGCTCATGATCCGCTTTAATATCCGCACCCAATCATAAAGCCCGGGGCACCCGCACGTGGACGACGTCGCAACGCCGCAAAGAACCTATCCCGTTTCTTGGGATCAGTTGCATCGAGATTCGAAAGCGCTGGCTTGGCGCCTGGTGGAGGGCGGCCCGTGGCAAGGCATCGTCGCCATTACGCGCGGTGGCATGGTGCCCGCCGCGATTGTCGCGCGCGAGTTGGACATTCGCCTCATCGATACGATGTGCATCGTCAGCTATGACGACCGCCAACAGGGCGAGGCGAAAGTTCTCAAGGAAGTTCCGGGCACCGGCGACGGCTGGTTGATCATCGACGATCTCGTGGACACCGGGCGGACGGCGAAAGTCGTGCGCAACCGTTTACCGGACGCGCATTTCGCCACGGTCTATGCCAAGCCGGCAGGGCGGCCACTGGTCAACACCTTCGTGACCGAGGTGAGCCAAGACACCTGGATTTTATTTCCTTGGGATACCGAGTTGCAGTCCGTGCCGCCGATCGTCAAGAACACCCAGCGCCGCTAGAATCTCACGCGCCCTCGGCAACTTCCTCTAGGTGCTCGCGCTGCGCCAAACGAACCTTACCCGCGGGCAACAATTCGATTGCGCCCTTCGATTTGAGATCGGAGAACGTGCGGCTGACCGTTTCCGTGGTCAGTCCGAGGTAGTCGCCGATATCGTTGCGGCTCATCGGGACGAAGATGGGATCCGCCGGCAGCCCGCGTTGCTCGGCCCGCCGTGAGAGCATGAGAAGGAAGGACGCAATCTTCTCCCGCGCGTTCTTACGGCCGAGCAATAGCATCTGCTCCTGCGCCGCCGCCAACTCATGGCTGGCCATGCCGAGCAAGCGCCGTTCCATCCTCGGGTACTTGATCAGCAGGGCCTCGATCTTGCGCCTGGGAAAGCGGCATACGGTCGACGCCGTGACCGCCTCGGCGCTATAGGCGTAGGTCTCCTCGTTGGCCAATCCGAGAAAATCACCGGGAAAGAGGAAGCCGGTCATCTGCCGCCGGCCATCGATGAGAAGCTTGTAAACCCTGATCGCGCCCGAGGTCACATTGAAGACGTGGACGGCGGGTTGCCCCTCGTCGATAAGCGGTTCGCCGGCGCCGACCTCCAGGGTCGTGACGATTGCCGCCATCTCCTGAACTTCATTCTCCTGGAGGGCAGCACAGAGTGACAAATGGCGGATGGAGCAGGCGGCACACGGAGACGGCATCGTCTCGCCCCGCGATATCGCCGGTCGAAGGTGGCCTATGTTCTTCACATCGAAGGTTGCCACGGCACTCGCCTCCCCGTTCGCCGCCCGACTATAGCACGTCGCCGGGTTCTGTCACCGATTCTTATGCTGCATTGCAACATAAATAGGTCTAGACGGGCAATCCTGCAAGGGTGCACCCGCCATTGATTTAAATCAACGACGAACCTAGGCCAGCCGGACCAGCATGGGTTGGGCAAACAGGGGCCGCGGGAGAACGAGACATCGTGCGAGAGTTAAAGGCACAGCCATTGAGGCCGGAGAGTATTGCCCAGGCCTATCCCTTGATCCAAGCGGCCCTGCCCGAGGTGCCGCTGGAAGCGTGGGTGGCGTTCGCCCAGGCGCTGGTTCAGCATCGGGATCAGCCGGAAACCGGAATCATCAGCATCGTCAGCGAACAAGGATACATTGCCGGCCTGAGCAGTTACCGGGTCGACCATAGCCTGAAGCATGGCCATTCGCTTACGGCCGATCATTTCGTCGCTATTGACATGTTCGACCGCCGTGCCGTGGTTCATGCCTTGGCCGAGGCGGTCGAGGCGCTGGCCCGCGAGCACTGTTGCGGCGCCGTTCATACGGCCCTGTTAGAGAAGAACAGCACGGACGACACGGCGGCCGCCCTAGCCCGCCGTGGCCATCGGGTAGAGTCGGTACGCCTGTGTAAAATCCTTCCACACACTGTCGTCGCCAAAAACTAGATAAGGCTGCATCGTCGCGTTCGGTCGGTTAAACTGCGCCGATGCTGAGCTTTCATGATCTCCATTCGTTTTGCCGCGCCGGCGCCGCGGTGTCGTTGGGTGTCCTACTGGTCACCGCTACCATCCCGGTTGCGGCGGCAGACAAACAGATGGTCGCTGCCGCCAATCCCCTGGCAGCCAAAGCAGGACAAGAAATATTGCGCGCCGGTGGGTCGGCCATCGATGCCGCCATCGCCACGTCACTGGTACTCAATCTGGTCGAACCGCAATCGGCAGGCATTGGCGGCGGCGCGTTCCTGCTTCACTACGACGGCAAAAGCAATGACGTCACGGCCTACGACGGCCGTGAGACCGCACCGGCCGCCGTCGGCCCGGATCTGTTCCTGCGCCCCGACGGCGAACCGATGGGATTTTGGGAAGCGGTGGTCGGTGGCCGCTCGGTCGGCGTTCCCGGCTTGGTGCGCATGCTCGATCTGGCGCACAAGGCGCATGGCCGCCTGCCCTGGGCGGCATTGTTCGAGCCGGCCATCCGCTTGGCCGAGGAGGGCTTCGCGGTCTCGCCCCGCCTGCACGCGCTGATCGCCCGGGACAAATATCTTAAGACCGACGCGATAGCCGCCGCTTATTTCCATGACGCAAGCGGGGCGCCCCTTGCCGTAGGCACTCGGTTGCGCAACCCGGCCTTCGCCGAGACATTGCACCGTATCGCCCGGGACGGTGCCGATGCGTTTTACACCGGTCCGATCGCCGAGGCCGTCGTCGCCGCCGTGCAGGGTGCAGCGACAAGTCCCGGCCAACTCAGTCTGGCCGATATGGCCGGCTATGAAGCCAAGCAACGGAACCCCTTGTGCGCGCCCTATCGGGCCTGGCGAATTTGCGGCATGCCGCCGCCAACCTCGGGTGGCGTCGCGGTGTTGCAGACTCTGGGGATTCTGCAAGGCTTCGATTTGCCGGCGTTGGCCTCGGATTCGGTTGCAGCCTGGCATTTGATTGCCGAGGCCAGCCGCTTGGCCTTCGCCGACCGCAACCGATTCTTGGCCGATGCGGATTTCGTGCCGGTGCCGGTCGACGATCTGCTCGATCCCGGATATCTGACGCGCCGCGGCGCCTTGGTTTCGCCCGATGCCAGCCTCGGCAAGGCGGAGCCGGGCCTGCCCACGCAAAATGGGGCCATGCCGATACAGCACGACCCGCCATCGACAACCCATCTGGTCGTCGTGGATGCCGAGGGTAATGGCGTGTCCATGACCGCCTCCATCGAAAATGCCTTCGGCTCGCGGGTCATGGCGGCCGGATTTATGCTCAACAACGAGCTGACCGACTTCTCCTTCCGCCCCGAAGTGGACGGCCGGCCCGTCGCCAACCGGGTCCAGGCCGGCAAGCGGCCGCGCAGTTCCATGTCCCCGACCATCGTGCTCGATGACCGCGATAAGCTGGCGCTGGTCGTCGGCTCGCCCGGCGGCAGCCGGATCATCGGCTATGTGATCAAATCGTTGGTCGCGACGTTGGATTGGGGCCTGGACATACAGGCGGCGATCGATCTGCCCAATGTGGTCAACCGCAATGGCGGCACCGACGTGGAGGAAGGCACATCGTCGGAAGCGCTGGCGGCCGGATTGGCGGCGTTGGGCCATGAGGTGAAGCTCAGGTCCCTGAACAGCGGCCTGCACGGTATTGCGATAACGAAGAGCGGGTTGGTCGGCGGCGCCGACCCCCGGCGCGAAGGGGTCGCCCTGGGTGACTAGTGCGCTGGCGAGCTGGGCAACGTCAGGCGGAAGCAGGTGCCTTCGCCGGTTGAGCGTTCCAGACGGATATCGCCGCCGTGCGCCCGCATCAACTCGCGGGCGATGGCCAGGCCGAGGCCCGTACCGCCGGGCCGTGACGATCCGGTGAAGGGCTGAAAAAGCTGCTCGCGGGCGCGCGGTGCTAGACCGGGACCGTTGTCGGATACCTCGATGACGATGTGATCGCCGTCGTGGCGGGCATTGACTTCGACACGGGTAGCACCGGCCTGGATCGCGTTCTGTCCCAGATTGGACAGCACCCGGTGTAGCTGTTCGCGGTCGGCCTCGATCTGGTAGTGGCCGTCCAGGGCGCATTGCAGCACGGCCTTGCCATTGACCTGCCCTTCCAGCGTACCGCCCACATCGGCGACCAGCGCGCCCAGGTCGAAACGGCATTGCTCGACAACCGGGGCACCTTCGCGGGTGAAGTTCAGGGTCTGGGCGCACAGGTTGACCGCGCGGTCGATGGCGGCAACCAATGTTGGGGTAACACGCCGAACCTCTGGATCGTCGCTGCTCGTCAGCCGGTCAGAGACCAGGCGTGCGGTCGCCAGGATATTCCGCAAATCGTGATTGATCTTGGTAACGGCCGTGCCCAGCGCCGCCAAGCGGGCTTTTTGCTGGAACGCCCGGCGCAGACCTTCCTGCATTGTTGCCAGTTCGCGTTGGGCGATGCCAACCTCGTCGCTGCGTGACGACGGACGAATGATACCGGAGGCATCCTCGGGATCGTCGCGAAAGCGGGCCATGCTGTCCGTAATACGCCGCATCGGACGCACGGTGAGCAGATGCAGGCTGAGATCCACCAATGCCGCCGTGAATAGCGAGATGACCAGGGACAGGGCAAGGATGCGCTCGGAATAGCCGACCATCTCGCTCCGCATGGGGCCCTCTTCGAGAACCACCTCGACCTGAATGGCCGGGTCCTGCGGCGAGAGGCCGACCACGCGCAGCACCCGCTCGCCATCGCCGAGCAGAGTTACGGCCGCATCGCCGATCAGGCCAAAGAACGTTTCCGCACGCAGATCGTAGCTGGCATCGATCGGCCCCGGCGTCGTGGTCATCAACATCAATTTGCCCTGGTTGGGCCGGGTCAAGGCAACCGAATAGGCACCGACGTGCTTGAGCAACTCGCGCTCCAGGTCCTCGCCGATGACCTGATCGGGCGACGCCTCGAGGGCCAGGACCGCCAGATGCCCGGCGGCCAGGCGTTCCTGTAGGTAAACCAGGCGAAACCGGCCGATCGAGGGCGCGTAGATGAGCACCTCGGCCAGCATCACAAAGGATATCGTCAGCAACAGAAGCCGCGCCGATAGGCTCTTGGCCAACGGCGGCAGGCTAAGTTTCTTGCTCGTCATAGAGGGATTTATAGCACGGGTCGCAACAGAATGGGCCGCCCTTTGCCGGGGCGGCACTGACGCGACGGGCGGCCACTGCCACATATCGCGAAATCTCTAGATCAAGCTCTAGAGGCGCCGAGGTGGCGCGCCGCTACCGACCAAGGGAGAGGGAGGGTTCGGTCAAGCAGCGGACGCGCCGGCACCTCAGCAAACCAAGATTAGCCGTGCGCAGGCTAGTCGCTCTTGGCTTTGCAGGGGTTGCACGGGTTACAGGGATTCTTGGCCGCGCAAGGATTGCACGGATTGCACGGGTTCTTCGCCGCACAAGGATTGCACGGATTCTTCGCCGCACAAGGATTACACGGATTGCACGGGTTCTTCGCCGCACAAGGATTACACGGGTTGCACGCCGACTTATCCGACGCCGCGATCTGCACCGGCGTATCCGCCTTGGCCGAAGCTGTCGGCAGGACCGCCGCGCCAGTGGCCAGGGTCGCAACGCTCAGCGCCACAAAAGTTTTCTTTAACATCCACGCCTCCAAGATAAAGATGGGCCGGCTAGGCGGCCATTGGGGTTCCGGAGTCCGGGGAACCCTTCGGGTCCCAGGCCAGACGGTCCGGATACCGTCTATAGTGAAATAATGCCCTCTCGGTTGCCCAATCTCGACTCACGTTCCCAGTATTCGGTTCAAATTTCCGTGAAAGAGAGAGTAGGAACCAACTCAGCCGAAGCGAGCGAGAAAGCGGACCAGACGCTTGGTTCCGGCACTGAACAGCCGATCCGTATAGAAGCTACCGGCCACCCGCTTGCTAATCTCGCCCAAGGTCGGATAGGGCGCGATGATTTGGGCCATATGGGAGAGGTTAAGCCCTTTCGTTAACGCCAGCACCCACGGCAAGATGCCTTCACCGGCATGGGCCCCGACAATGGTGGCACCGAGAATCTTGCCGCGCGGCGTGGCGATAACCTTGATGAAGCCGTCCGTCCGGCGCTCGGCCAGGGCCCGATCGACCTCGGCGAACGGCCAGCGCAGGATGCGGATCTTGCCGTGCGCCTGGCGTGCGCCCGCCTCATCCAGGCCCACGTGCGCCAATTCCGGATCGGTGTAGGTGACCCACGGAACCGCGCGTGTATCGGCCTTGGCCGGCAAGCGGAACAGGGCATTGCGCAGCACGATTCCGGCGTGATAGCCGGCAACATGGGTAAACTGATAGCCACCGCTCACATCGCCGGCGGCGAAGACCCGCTTGTTGCTGGTGCGCAGGCGGGCATCCACCGTGATTCCCCGGCGGTCATAGGCGATGCCCGCGGCTTCGAGACCCAGGCCCTCGACTCCGGGCCGGCGGCCCGCCGCGAGCAACAGGGTGCTGCCGGTTAGCGCCGTCTCGCCCTCGCCGCTGTTGACCGTCACCTCGATGCCGGTGCCCGCCTTGGCGACACGCACCACACGGCTGCCCTCGCGCAACGCGATGCCGTCGGCGCGCAGGCGCTGGCGGACCACGTCGACCAGCTCGGGATCGTCCTTGGGCAGGATGCTGGCCATCTCAACGATGGTTACCTGCGCGCCAAGCAGGCGGAACGCCTGACCTAGCTCGCAGCCGATCGGGCCACCGCCAATGACGATGAGATGTGCCGGCAGCTCGGTTAGATCGAAGACCGTCTCGTTGGTCAGATAGGGCGTGGACGCTAGACCGGGGATCGGCGGCACCAGGGGCTGCGAGCCGGTGGCGACGACGAAGCGCCGGGCACGAATCCGCAGATCGCCGGCCGATACCTCTCGCGGGCCGGTAAAAGTCGCGGCGGCCTGGATTACTCGGACACCAAGACCCTCGAACCGCTCAACGGAGTCATGCGGGGCGATGGTATCGATGACCCCGTGAACGTGGGCGGAAACGGCGGCAAAGTCGACTTCCGGCGCCTTGGCGCGCAGGCCCAGCTCTGACATCCGCGTGTGCGCGTGCGCGGCCTTGGCCGCAACCAAGAGGGCTTTCGAGGGGATACACCCATAGTTAAGGCAATCGCCGCCCATCCGGCCCTTTTCGATCAAGACCGTTTCGGCGCCCATTTGCGAAGCCCCGGCGGCGATCGAGAGTCCGGCGGAGCCGGCACCGATGACGCAGATGTCCGGTTCGATGATCGTGGGCATCCTGAACTCTTTGGGTTGTGTCCTAGCGCGAGGTGGCGTTACGCGCCTTCACCTTCTTATAGACAACCGGAACCACCGCCAAGACGGCTAAGGCAAGGATAGGGAGAAGCACCTCGGGATCGAAGATGATGCGCAGATCGGGTGTCTCGCCCGCCGCGAAGATAGCGCCAAGGCCGTTGCCCAAGCTGGCATAGACCGCGGTGCCCGGGATGATGCCGATAAATGTCGCCGTTACGTAGGTGCGCAAGGACACGCCCAGGAACGCGGGAACCAGATTGACCAGCCAGAAGGGAAAGATCGGGATCAAACGCAGCACCAGCAGGTAATTCCAGGCATTCTCGCGGAAACCCGCCTCCATGCGGCGCATTCCCGCACCCGCCTTGGCCCGCAGAATGTCGGCAAAAGCCGTGCGGGCCGCCAAGAACACAGCGGCGGCGCCCACGGTCGCTCCCACGACCACACACGATGCCGCCACCACCGTGCCAAACAGAAACCCGGCGGCGATGGTCAGAAGAGCGCCGGCGGGCAGAGAAAACGCGATCACCAGAGCATAGACGGCAATCAGGGCCATGGCGGCCATGGCCTCGTTCGCTTCCACCTGGGCGCGCAGCCACTCTCGGTTTTCCTGTAGAGCCTCGAAACTCACATAGTGGTCCAGGCCGAGGACGAAAAACATAACCAGGCCGGCCGCCAGGACCAGCACCGGCACGAACCGGCGGAACAAGTGTCCCTTTGTCTTGGAAGCCTGGCTCGGCTCACACATCATACAGCTTCATTCTGTGTGCCCGCCGCCCGGCCACCGGCCCGCCGGTGGGCGGTCTATGTGTGAGCGCCGCCGATCACCGTCAGGCGATACCGGCAAAGCCCATTTCGGCCGGTTTTCTAGCATCTCCCAGCCGTCGCAACCAGTCACCAAGGCGTGAAACCCCTGTGAAGCCGGCCCCAGCCCGACTATCAGCCCGAACCCCGGCCACCCCCCTTGGCGGTCGTTGACAGATGGGGTGTCTACCCTTATACACCCTCGGCGAATTCAATCCATCCAAGCAACGGAGTTACTGCCGTGAAGCGCACTTATCAGCCCAGTGTGCTGGTGCGAAAGCGCCGCCATGGGTTCCGGGCCCGCAAAGCCACGGTCGGCGGTCAAAGGATACTTGCGCGGCGGCGCGCCAAGGGTCGCAAACGCCTGTCGGCGTAGATGGCGGTGGTGCCGGTCGTCGGGCGTCTGAAAAAGCGGCCCGATTTTCTCAAGGTCGCCGCGGCGCGCACCAAGTGGGTGACGCCAGGCCTTATCCTGCAAGCTAGACTGCGCAGCCCCCAGGATCGGCCTGTTCCCGGAAGTACCGGCGAGCGGCGGGATCCCGCCGCGCAGAGCGTACGAGTCGGTTTTACGGTCAGCCGCAAGGTGGGTCAGGCAACCGAGCGCAATCGGGCCAAACGCCGGCTGCGCGCGGCCGCTACCGAGCTCTTGCCCCGATATGCCCGTCCCGGTTACGACTACGTCTTGATCGGCCGGCGGGCGACCCTCGATCGCTCCTACGACAAGCTAGTCGATGATCTACGCACCGCGCTGTCGCGAGTGACGACGACACGAAGCCCTAGCAAACGATCGAGCGTCCGCCATTTGAGTCATCAGGGGCCGGGCACCAAAGGGACCGCATGAATCTGGCAAAGAATCTTTTGATCGGCGTCGTCCGCGTCTACCAGTGGACGCTGTCGCCGATCCTGCCCACGAGTTGCAGATACCTGCCGAGCTGTTCGCACTATGCGTGCGAAGCCTTGCACCGGCACGGCGCGCTGCGCGGCGGTTGGCTTACGGCAATGCGTATCGCCCGCTGCCACCCATGGGGCGGCGACGGCTACGACCCGGTTCCCGAACACCTCGATCCCCTGCTCTCCGGGCGGAGCAAAACTCTAGGCCCCAGGAGCGGATGACGCGATGGACCAACGCAACCTCATTCTGGCGATTGTCCTTTCGCTCGCCATCCTGCTGACTTTCCAGTTCCTGGTGGTCGAGCCGCAACGGGTCGAAACCGCCAATCAGGTCGCCGAGCAGACAACCCCCACTCCGCAAGCGGGCAGCACCGCGCCCACGGCGATGGCCCCGCCGGGCGCGTCGGGCGCTGCGTCCAGCGGCGTGCCAGGGGCACTGACGCGAGCCGAAGCGCTGGCGGCATCCGCCCGCGTGAGCATCTCGACTCCGACACTGACCGGTTCCATCGCCCTGACCGGCGGCAGGATCGACGATCTGACCCTGCTGGAGTACCGGGAAACCATCGAGCCGGAGAGCAAGAATATCGTGCTGCTTTCACCGCCGGAAGGCGAGAAGCCGTATTTTGCCGATTTCGGCTGGTCGTCGATCGCCCCCGGCGTAACCTTACCGGGTGCCGATACCGTGTGGCAGGCGAACAGCAACGTGCTGTCGCCGGGCCGGCCGGTGACTTTGAAGTGGGACAACGGCCAGGGACTGCGCTTCGAGCGCACCTACGAGATCGACGAGCACTATATGTTCACGGTCGCGCAGCGGGTCGTGAACAGCTCGGATACTGCCGTATCGCTGGCACCGTATGGCCTGATCTCGCGCACGGGGACGCCGCCGATTCTGGGCTTTTACATTCTGCATGAGGGCCTGCTGGGCGTCTTCGATGACACCCTCCAGGAGATCGACTATAGCGATCTAAAGGACGACCGCCAGATCGCGCAGCAGACAACGGGCGGCTGGCTGGGCATTACCGACAAGTACTGGATGGTTGCCCTGGTTCCCGATCAGGAAAAGACGGTCGACACCCGCTTCCTCTATGACGGATCGAGTGGCGCCGACAAATATCAGACGGATTTCCTTTACGAGGCCTTGAAAGTGCCGGCGGGCGGCGCCGCCGAGACAACGAGCCGCCTGTTCGCGGGCGCCAAAGTTGTCACAGGCCTCGACGATTACCGCGATCGTCTCGGCATCGCCCGTTTTGACCTGTCGGTCGATTTCGGCTGGTTTTATTTCCTCACCAAGCCGCTGTTCTATGCGCTGCACTATATTACCGGGCTGGTCGGCAACTTCGGCGTCGCCATTCTGATCCTGACCGTGGGCGTGAAGCTGGTGTTCTTCCCGCTGGCCAATAAATCCTATGCGTCCATGGCGAAGATGCGCAAGTTGCAGCCGCAGATGGTCGAGTTGCGCGAGCGCTTCAAGGAGGACAAGCAACGGCTCAATCAAGAAATGGCCGCGCTCTATAAGAAGGAAGGCGCTAACCCGGTATCCGGCTGCCTGCCCATCGTCGTTCAGATTCCGGTGTTCTTCGCGCTCTACAAAGTCATGTTCGTAACCATCGAGATGCGCCATGCGCCGTTCTTTGGCTGGATTCAGGACCTATCGGCGCCCGATCCGACATCGATCCTCAACGGTTTCGGTCTGCTGCCCTGGATGGTGCCGAACCTTGGGCCCCTGGAGATTATCAACATCGGTGTCTGGCCGCTTGCCATGGGCCTGAGCATGTTCTTGCAGCAGCGCTTGAACCCGCAGCCGCCGGACCCCATTCAGGCCAAGATTTTCATGTTCATGCCGATCATCTTCACCTTCCTGCTGGCGCAGTTCCCGGCCGGTCTGGTGGTCTATTGGACCTGGAACAACATGCTCTCGATGGCGCAGCAATACTTCATCATGCGGCGCGTCGGCATGCCCGTGGGCCGCAAGGCCGGAAAAACCTAATACCCGCATGAACGCGCAGGCAGCCCCCCTCGAGACAATAGCGCCGGAGGCGTTGGCCGCCGGCCGATTGTTGTTTGCGCGCGAATGCACGTTCCTGACGGCGGCGGCGCAGGAAGAACAGTTGCCTGAACTTGGTTTGCCCGAGGTCGCCTTCGCCGGTCGTTCGAATGTCGGCAAGTCGAGCTTGCTGAACGCGCTGACCGGACGCAAATCCCTCGCCCGCACCTCGCAGACGCCGGGCCGTACGCGGCAAATCAATTTCTTCGGCCTGGACAACCGGTTGATCCTCGTCGACCTGCCGGGTTATGGCTACGCCCGCGCCGCGAAGACGGACGTGCAGCAATGGAGCGAGTTGACCCGGCGTTACTTAAAAGGGCGGCCACAGCTTCGGCGCATCTGCCTTTTGATAGACGCGCGGCATGGCCTAAAACCCAGCGACCTCGATATCATGGCCGAACTGGACGAGGTTGCCGCGTCCTATCAGATCATCTTCACCAAGGCCGACAAAATCGGACCCGAGGCGTGCGCGACACTTGTCCAAAGCACAACGGAGACTCTGACCAAGCACCCGGCGGCCTATCCTGGCTGCGTGGCGACCAGCGCCCTGCGCGGCCCGGGCATCGCCGATTTGCGCGCCCTGCTTGCCACGCTGGCGGCCCCGGCGACTCAAAGTTAAACTTAGGCCATGACGCAACGGAACTTCACCGATACCAAGCAATGGCTGCACGCCGCCCGGACGATCACCGAGGCGCTGCCGTTCATGCGCCGCTATGCCGGCCGGACCATCGTCATCAAGTACGGTGGCAGCGCCATGGGCGATGCGGAGTTGGCCGGCTTGTTCGCCAGCGATATCGCGTTGATGAAGCAGGTCGGCATTCACCCGGTCGTTGTGCATGGCGGCGGTCCGCAGATCGGCCAGATGCTGGAACGGCTTAAGATCAAGAGCGAATTCATCGACGGCCTGCGAGTTACCGATGCCGCCACCGTCGAGGTGGTCGAGATGGTCCTCTCGGGCACCATCAACAAGCAGATCGTCAGCGCCATCAACGCCGCCGGCGGCACCGCCATCGGCATGTCCGGCAAGGACGGCAACCTGATCCGCGCCAAGCGATTGAGCCGGACGCAGCGGGACGAGAATTCGAACATCGAGCGGGTCCTGGACCTGGGTTTCGTCGGCGAGCCCGAGACGATCGATCCGAGCCCCCTGGTCGCCCTGAAACAGTCCGGCATGATACCGGTCATCGCCCCGATCGGTGTCGGTGCCGAGGGCGAGACCTACAACATAAACGCCGATACGGTGGCCGGAGCAGTTGCCGCGGCCCTCGGCGCGGCGCGCTTGCTGCTGCTTACCGATGTAACCGGCGTCCTCGACAAAGAGGGTGAGTTGGTCCCGGAGTTGACCGTGGAACAGATCCACGCCCTGCGTAAGGACGGTACCGTTTCAGGCGGCATGATCCCGAAGCTGGAGACGTGCGTGAGCGCGGTGGAAAACGGGGTCGAGGCGGCGGTCATCCTGGATGGACGGATGCCGCATTCGCTACTACTGGAAATCTTTACCGACCGCGGCATCGGCACCCGCGTCCGACGCGGCTGACGCCCCCGCTAGAGCCTGCTCTAGCCGGCGAGGCTTTGAAAAAATTCGATCTGCCAGTTCATTTCGTCGGGTGTTAGGGGATAGTCGGTCCCGGCGCGGGCGTTGAGTACCTGCGACGGGGCGATACCCCCCATGCGCAGCTGCAACTGGCTGGCGAAGCGCATGGCGCAACCGGCTTTCCAGGCTAGCGCCGTTACGCCCTTGGCGCTGCGCGCCGCCAGAATGTGATCTACCAGGCCGACCGGTAATTCCGCGCGCACCGCCAGTCCATGACGGACCAGGTCCCGGTCGCCGCTGTTCATGGCACGGGCCAGAACGTCGTCTTCCAGGCCACCCGCGTCATGCAGGCGCTTGGCCCGCGCCTCGGGCGGTTCGGCTTTCTTTTCGGCGGCACCGCCGCCATCCTTCAGGCGCCGCTCCACTTCCTTGGCGACAGCACGCGCCGTTTTCTTGTCCAGGTCCTTGCGCGCTTGCAACAACTCCAGGAGCGATCCGGCGACGAATCCTGCAAGCCTTAACATCGCCGCCTTGGGCAGGCTTGGCCGCTTGACCAACGGCTCGTGCCAGGCCGTCACGTCGAGGGCCGCATCCACCAGGCCGTTCAACGTTTCCTCGCGAATCTGCGCGCTGCTGTTCGCCAGCAACTCGGAAATAGCACTTTGCTCTTCGGTCGCAACGATAGCGTCAGCCACCTGCTCGCCGACGCCATGGCGACGCGAGACGGCCCGCAGCTTACCAGGAGCGGGCTCGCCACCATTGATGATTTCAATGAGGTCCTCATCGCTCAGCAGCGGTGAGAATTCGAGCACTGGGCACGCGACCACCTCCTCGGCATCGCGGGCCAGGCGCTGAATGACGCCGGGCGGGGCGGAGGCCAGGTCCTTGAGCGTATCGGAGAGGATCTGGCGCACGCGGGTTGCCTGGTCTTGCGCCAAGACCTCCAAGACCTCGACCACATGTTCGTGCGCCTGGCGCAGCTGGTCGGGACTGAGATCGGGCATGAGCAGCGCGATCTTGTGTGCCAACTGGCGGCGAACCGCCTCGTCCGCATCGCGCGCCAGCAACAGGTCCGCCTGACCGGGCGTGTGCCGGTTGGCGGCAATCTGGCAACGCACCTCGGGCGAGACGTCTTCCGCCAGGTAGTAGAGAATCTCGGGCCGGATATCGTCGCGCCCGGCAAGCTGGGCGCGCACCAACATATCAGAATTCTGCGCCAGACGCTTCGCGTCCTCATAGCTAAGGTTGGACTCGGCGGCCGCCTCCTTTTTGTTTGCGGAGCGGACCATCAGCGCCGTCCTTTACCGGGCGGCGGCGCCAGGGAGACACCACCCTTACCGTGCCGTTTGACCGCATACATGGCCTGATCGGCGCGCTCGACAAGCTCGTCCGGGGTTTCTTGCCGATCCGGGTCGCAATCGGCAATACCAATCGAGAGGCCCAACGGCCGGCCCGGATCGCCCGAATACTCCTTGAGACCCTCGGCGGCGAGAATCAGCTCACGCCCCTTCCGTTCGGCGGCGTCAGGGCTGATGTCCTCGACATAGAGCGCGAACTCGTCGCCGCCCAGGCGCGCCGCCAAGTCCCGGCTACGGGTCTGTTCATGCAGAATGCGGGCAAGGGCCGCCAGCACCATGTCGCCCCGCTGGTGGCCATGGGTATCGTTGACCAGCTTGAAGTTGTCCAAATCGATGAAGAAAAGCGCCGCGCCCCGGCGTTGCTCGGCGCCTCGCATATAGCGGTCCTCAAGAGCCTCGACGAAGCAACGCCGGTTGAGCAAACCGGTCAGAGGATCGGTCGAGGACGCTTCTTCCAACGCTTGCTGCCGGGTGAACTGATGGTTGGCCAGGCCGATCTGACCGGCGATCTCGGTCAGCAAGAAACGATCCTCGCTGTGCCAGGGACCAATGGCGCCGTTGCGCCACAAGCACAGCACGCCGTTGCGCTCGTCCTGAAAGCGAGTCTCCTTGGCAAACAGGGCGCCGGAGGGTACCGCCTGCTCTACCTGTTCCTCGCCATCGGCAATGCGTTGCAAGGCCGGCTCCAGGACGTCGTCCGGCGGTAGGGTGCCGGCCTGGGCGACGCAAATTAGGGCCCCGGATTCGTCCAAGCGGTAGATGCTGGCCCCCGTCGCCGGCAACGCCGGGACCAGGGCACCGGCGGCGGCGTGTAGCATATGCGCCGGATCCATCTCGTCGCGCACGATCCCGAGAATATACGCGAGCAAACGCTCGCGGTTGCGGTCACCGGCGAGCGCCGCCTCGTGCGTCCGCTCGGCGGTGATGTTGCGGCACAAGCCCCGGGCGCCGCACCACTCGCCGTCCGGGCCGCTTAGGGGCAATGCGGTGGCGAGCAAACAGGCCGACTCTCCGTCGGACCGTTTCACCCACATCTCCACCTCTTGCACGGGGGCGCGCGTGGTGAAGGGCGACTCTTGATCGGATGTGGTATCGACGAGCAGATCGAGGGCCTGGGCGCCCACCAACTCGGCAGCGCTGTAGCCGAGCGCCCCTTGCGCCGAGACGAAGATGAAGCGACCCGAGGCATCGGCCTCCCAGGCAAAGTCGCTGGACGCCTCGACCAGATCCTTATAGCGCTGGCGCGATTCGATCAGAGCCGAGCGCAGGCTGCGCTCGAGCGTAATGTCGCGGCCAAGAAGCAACGCCGCCGTGCCACTGCCCCACGGCAAGATCGCCATGTCGTAGGCTAGGCCGACGGTGCGCTTGCCATCCTCGCGTGCGAGCAACAGAGGGTTGATTTGCGCCGCCCGGCCAGAGAGCGCCGAGTGGATCGCCGCCCGCAAATCCTCGCTGCGACCCTGCTGCAACAAGGCGGCAATGGGCGCGGCGGACTCGTTCGCCGCCAGGACCATGCCGTTACGGCCGGCGACGAGCACCGCGCCGGGGAATCGCTCGAACGACCCACCGACGGCAAAAAGGCCCAGATCAACCGCCTCCTCCACGGCGCGGTCGTAGGCCTCGTCTACGGTTTTCCTGGCGGGTCCTTTGGCCATCTCGATCCTTGGCGGAAGGGCAATTTGTCCCCAAAATCCGCCATGAATCTGCCCCATCCGGGCTTAAGATGCGCTTAACCCCCCTGCCCCTCCCCGATCTCCCTGGGACCCCCAGTGATCGTTGACAGGGCGTTAAGGGTTGCGCATCTTGCCCGCCCACCCTCACGACGCCTAAGCCACTTTCCTTGAATAGCGAGTAGACCTATGAGCGGCACACCCACGCACACCCTGCAAAGCACCATCGATGCCGCCTGGGAGGCCCGCGATCAGATCTCGCCGGCCACCAAGGGCGAGGTGCGCGAGGCCGTCGAGGAGGCGTTTACCGGCCTCGACAGCGGCACCTTCCGTGTCGCCGAAAAGATCGAGGGCCGTTGGCATGCCAACCAATGGTTGAAAAAAGCCGTTCTTCTCTCGTTTCGGCTAAATGACATGGCCATAGTCCCCGGCGGGCCGGGGGCCGAAGCGTCCTGGTGGGACAAGGTGCCCTCCAAGTTCGCCGGCTGGGGCGAGGCAGAGTTCCGGGCCGCCGGCTTTCGGGCCGTGCCCACGTGTGTCGTACGCCGATCCGCCTATATCGCGCCGGACGTGATCCTCATGCCCAGCTTCGTCAATGTGGGCGCCCGGGTGGAGAGCGGCACCATGGTCGACACCTGGGTTGCCGTCGGCTCCTGTGCGCAGATTGGTAAGAACTGTCATCTATCCGGCGGTGTCGGCATTGGCGGCGTGCTGGAGCCCCTGCAGGCGGGCCCGGTGATCATTGAGGACAATTGCTTTATCGGCGCCCGCTCCGAGGTGGTCGAGGGGGTCGTGGTCGAGACCGGCTCGGTCCTATCCATGGGTGTTTTCATCAGCGCCTCGACCAAGATTATCGACCGGGCCACCGGCGAGGTGTTCGTCGGCCGCGTGCCCGCCTATTCGGTGGTGGTTCCCGGCACCTTACCGGGCAAGCCGTTGCCCGACGGCAGCCCTGGACCCGGCCTCTATTGCGCCGTGATTGTCAAACGAGTCGACGAGCAGACCCGCGCCAAGACCTCGATCAACGACCTGTTGCGCGCTTAATCGATCCCCCGTGGCGCCATGTGCGGTGCCATGCCGCTTGGGCATCACAGCGGCGATGCCTATGATACCTCGGATATGAGAACCATGGAGCGTTGGCTATGACCCTTGCGAAGCTCGATCCCGTCGAGCTGACCCAGAAACTAATTCGCTGTCCTAGCGTCACGCCGGCAGAGGGCGGGGCCCTGACCTTGCTCGCCGAGGTGCTTGGCGATTTGGGATTTACCTGCCAACGGCTTCCGTTCTCGGAAGCCGGTTACTCGGATGTGGACAACCTGTACGCCCGCATCGGTAAAGGTGGCCGCTTGTTTGGTTTCGCCGGGCACACGGACGTGGTGCCGGTCGGCGATGCGGCGGCGTGGAGCGTCGATCCCTTTGCCGCCGAGTTGGTCGATGGCCATGTCATCGGCCGCGGCGCCGTTGACATGAAAGGCGCGATTGCTTGTTTCGTGGCCGCCGCCGCGGATGTTCTAGCGCAACACGGCGGCCGCCTGGACGGCTCCATCGGTTTGCTGATCACCGGCGATGAAGAGGCGGAGGCCGTGAACGGCACGCGCAAAATGCTCGAGTGGCTCAAGGCGAATGGCGAGATTCCCGATGCCTGCCTGGTGGGCGAACCAACCAGCGCCGAGGTGTTGGGCGATATGGTCAAGATCGGCCGCCGCGGCAGTATGACCGGCGCCCTGACCGTCACGGGGACGCAAGGGCATACGGCCTATCCGCAACTGGCGGATAACCCGGTGCATCACCTAGTGGCGATGCTCGATGCCATCGTCTCGGAAACGCTGGACGAGGGGACCGAGCATTTTTCGCCAACCAGCCTGCAGCTGACCAGCATCGATGTGGGCAACGGTGTCGGCAATGTTATTCCCGCCCGCGCCACGGCCGCCTTCAACATACGCTTCAACGACCGGCACAGCGGCGCTTCGCTTGAAGATTGGCTGCGCCAACGCTTGAACGCGGCGATCGACACGTCACGCGGGGCCGCCTATGAACTGAATGTGCGTGTCTCCGGCGAATCGTTCCTCTGCCCGCCAGGCCCGCTGAGCGACCTTGTTTGCGACGCGGCCGAGCGCGTGACGGGCCGACGGCCGGAACTGGGCACCACCGGCGGCACCTCGGATGCGCGTTTCATCAAGGACTATTGCCCGGTCGCCGAGTTAGGTCTGTTGAATGCCACGGCACACAAGGTGGACGAGCAGGTGCCCGCGACCGATCTGCAAAATCTGCACGCCGTCTATCGGGCCGTCCTGGAGGGTTATTTTTCCCTTTGATACTCATACCAAGTCAACGCGACATCGTTTACGGCGTATACGGGGCATGGCGGCTGGCGCGGCTGGATCGCGGTGGGCTGGTCTATTTCGACCGGTCGACGGAGGGATTCTGGAAGTCCTTTTTTGCCGCCGCCCTGATCTTTCCTGCGTATCTCGCCCTGGTGGCAATCGACCTGAGCGAGCGGGAAATATCGGCCGGCGCGCTACGCCTGGTCATCGCCCATGCCTCCGCCTATACGCTGGGTTGGACGGTTTATCCCATCGTCACGCGGGCCATCTGCCAGGCCATTGGCCGCGACAACGCCTACATCGGCTTCATCGTCGCCTTCAACTGGTCTCAGGTCGTCCAGATGATCGTCTATCTGCCGGTCATCTTCCTGGGTGCCATGGGCCTGATCCCCGAGGGCGCCTCGGCTTTGCTGCACGTGCTGGTGTATTCCGTGATCCTGGCCTATCAGTGGTTCGTCACACGAACCGCCCTGGACATCACCCCCATCGCCGCCGCCGGCTTCGTCGCCCTGGACCTGGTGCTCAGCATCGTGATCACCGGCATGGCGGACGGCATGATTCGCTAGGACCAAGCCTACTCATACGTAGCACCGAGGAAGTACAGACCATCCGCCGGGAGCGGCGGCATCCAGGTGGAAACTACAGAAAACTATATACTGTCCCCAATTATCTTACTGTCCCCAATTATCATCAGCAATTCAGAATCCATACACACCATGAAACACAATCCCGATTCTCTTGAGGAGCGATTCCGAACCAAAGGTTTCCAAGAGGGTGGTGTGCTCATGTTCACCCCCGCCGTTACTCTCGAATTCATTGCAGCAGCTGAGAAAGAGGGTTTCAATATTCTTGGGATTGACGGTTTCCTCCGGACGGACGAATGGATTCAACCGAATTCCGAGCACAGCATTGATTTTACTTCTAAGACTGAGGGCGGCTTCAATGTCACCCAGCGTGCGTTAAAATTTGTCAAGGATCGCGAACAGCTTGGATTGCATTTTGAAGTTGTCATAGGTCGGTCTTGACCATGGAAGCGCGTCCGGAATTACCTATTTCCATGGGGGCGCCGCGAGTGATCAAAAAAGAAAAAAGGGGACGCTACCCCTATTTCTGCGGCCACAAGGTGGCTCGCGAATGCTCGAGCTATGCCAAGCCTATTCGTACGTCGCACCGAGGAAGTACAGACCATCCGCCGGGGCGGTTTCGCCGGCGGCGGAGCGGTCGCGGGCGGCTAGGGCGCGGGCGACATTGCTGCTAGTCCATTTGCCCGCCCCGACCAGGCGCAGCGTGCCGACGATGTTGCGAATTTGGTGATGCAGGAACGAGCGGGCCGTGGCGGTGACCTCGATCTCCTCACCGCGTCGGGCAACATCTAGGACATCTAGCGTTTTCTCCGGCGAGCGGGCCTGACACTCGCTGGCCCGGAAGCTGGTGAAATCGTGCCGGCCAACCAAACTTTGTGCGGCGGCGTGCATGGCGGCGGCATCGAGCGGCGCCGGGACCCACCAAGCCCGTCCGCGATCCAAGGTCAGCGGCGCCCGCCGGTTGACGATACGGTAGAGATACCGGCGCTGCACCGCGGAGAAGCGGGCGTGGAAATCGTCCGTCACGGCCTCGACCGAGAGCACGGCAATCGGCGCCGGCCGCAAGTGATGGTTTACGGCATCGCGCAGGGTATCGGTGGTGGTCGGCTTTTCGATATCGACGTGCGCCACCTGGCCGTAGGCATGCACGCCGGCATCGGTGCGCCCGGCGCCGGTGGCGGTGACCGTCTCGCCGCAGAAGCGATGCACCGCCTCTTCCAGGGCCGCCTGGATACTGGGGCCGTTATCCTGGCGTTGCCAGCCGACCAGACCGCACCCATCGTATTCCAAGACCAGCTTGTAGCGGCTCACGCGGGAGCCTCTGGCAATGGTAGGCAGGTGCCCACCGGGATGGCGAAACCGCGCAGGAAGGCCGCCGTATCGCACGCCGCCCGACCGCCGCGCTGGACCCGGGTCGGACGTAGCGCGCCATCTCCGCAAGCTATCGTCAGACGGTCGTCCAGGACCGTGCCGGGCGCGGCAGTGTCGTGATCCAGGCCAACCTCGGCCGCCAGCACTTTGACCGTCTCGCCGTTTACTGTGAAGTTTGCTCCCGGCCAGGGAGAAAAGGCGCGCACCCGACGTTCAAGGTCCACAGCCGAATGCCGCCAGTCTAACCGCGCTTCGGCACGCGATAACTTACCGGCGTACGTGGCGCCTTCGTCCGGCTGCGGTCGGGCGGTCAGGGCGCTATCGCTTAGAGTTGCAACGATCATCTCGGCGCCCAACGCCGCCAGGGTATCGTGCACGGTCGCCGCCGTGTCCGTGGCGCCGATGGGTACTGTCCGCTGGGCTAAGATGGGTCCGGTATCCAAGCCCTCGTCCATCTGCATGATGGTAACCCCGGTCTCGGAATCGCCGGCCAGAATAGCGCGCTGAATCGGTGCCGCGCCGCGCCAGCGCGGCAGCAGGGAGGCATGGATGTTGAGACAGCCCAGCCGCGGCGCCACCAAGATCGGCGACGGCAAGAGCAATCCGTAGGCGACCACCACGGCCACATCCAAGGCCAATGCCGCGAAGTCTCGCTGAGCCGCGGGGTCCTTCAGGCTTTCAGGTGTACGCACGGGCCAGCCTTGTTCGGCCGCCACGGCATGCACGGTCGACGGCTTGGGTTGCTGGCCCCGCCCGGCGGGGCGCGGCGGTTGACTGTAGACGGCGGCGATCTCGTGCCCGGCCGCCGCGAGCGCCTGCAAGGCGGGAACCGCGAAATTGGGGGTGCCCATGAAGGCCAGGCGCAAGCTGGTCATCGGACGCAAGCATCCGGCGCCAACCGTGGCACCGTGGGATTCGACATCAGGATACGGCCGCCGATTCGACCACGGGCAGATCACCCGCCTTTTTTGCCTTGATCAGCTTGCGCAGGATCATGTTGCGCTTCAGTGCGCTCATGTGATCGACGAAAAGGATACCTTCGAGGTGGTCCATTTCGTGCTGGATGCAGGTCGCCAACAAACCCTCGGCGGCGCTTTCGCGGATTTCGTTCTCGTGGTCCAGATAGCGCACGCGGATCGATGCGGGCCGCACCACATCGCCGAAATGGTCGGGCAGCGACAGACAGCCCTCCTCGGCATTGGCATCCTCGTCGGCGACCCAGACCAATTCGGGATTTGCCATAAGATGAGGCTGCCGCTCGCCCTCATCCTTGCTCACATCGACGACGATAACGCGCTTGAGGATACCCACCTGCGGGGCCGCCAAACCAACACCCGGCGCTAGGTACATGGTCTCGAGCATATCGTCCATGAGCCGGCGAATTTCGTCGTTGACCCGGTCGATTGGGACGCAGACCTGTTTTAGGCGCGGGTCGGGGGCGATGATGATGGGTAATACGGCCATGAGCTTCCAGTTGGGGGATTCCGGCTTGGCGATCGTGTCTTTTTCGTCCAGGGCCCTCTAGGTATTGCCTTCCCGGCACAGCGTCAAGCCGCCCCGATTCGCTCTCAGGTCAGGCCGAATGGCAGCAGGTATTGAGATAGGTCAAGGCGGCGAGTCCGGTTTGCCTCTATTCCATCAGCCTATCTCCAACTTCCGTGAATCGGAGAGCATACGTGGCGCCCATGGCATCGCTCGAGGGGACACCGCCGTTGTCGCCGGCGCTGTTGCTCGGCATGGCGGCGCGGCCTCTACCGTCCGCGGTGGTCGAAGCGGTCTTGCGCCTGGCATTGCGACGGGTGCAGGCCCGCCATCCGGACGTATTCGCACGGTTGTGGCCGCTGGCCGAGACCGTATTCCTGATCGATCCGCTGGACGTGCCGTTCAAGGCCCTATTGCGGCCCGGCGCCCAGCCGCCGACCTTACACGTGTTGCGCACGGACGATCCGGCGCCGGCCGCGGCGGTGGTCATCAGCGGCGCTCTTGCGACCCTCGTCGATCTGTTGGAAGGCCGCGCCGACGGTGATGCCCTGTTCTTCTCCCGCGATCTCACCATCGAGGGGGATACGGAAGCCGCATTGACCTTGCGCAACGCATTGGACGGCGCCGATATCGAGGTCTTCGAGATCATGCTCGGGATACTCGGACCGCTTGCCGGTCCGGCCCGGCGCCTGGCTCAACCCGGCCGCATCTTGACCCGGCGCCTGCGGGATGACATGGCGCGGGTGCAGGCGGCACTGACCGCGCCGCTTACCCGGCAGTGCGCCACCCAAGCGGCCGAGTTAACGGCTCTGGAAGATCAAGTCGGCGAGCTGCGGCGGCGTCTGCAGCAGTGCAACGTCCGAACCCGCAAAGGATAAGGCATGCCAGCCATGCGCACCGCAATCCCAGAACTGATTTGCCCGGCGGGCACGCCAGCCGCCCTGCGTGCCGCTGTCGAGGCAGGAGCCGACGCGGTCTATCTGGGCTTTCGCGACGCCACCAATGCACGGAACTTTCCGGGCCTCAACTTCGATGAGGGGGAATTCCGCGAGGGCGTGGACTTTGCGCATACGCGCGCCTGCAAAGTCTTCGTCGCCATCAACACGTTTCCGCCCGCCCGCCGGTCCGGCCCCTGGCACGAGGCCGTGGACAGGGCCGCCGACGGTGGCGCCGATGCCGTAATCTTGGCGGACGTCAGTTTGCTGGACTATGCCGCAACACGCCACCCGAACTTGCGCCGGCATCTGTCCGTGCAAGCCTCGGCGTCGAACATGGATGCGATCCGCTTTTATCAGGAGGCATTCGGCGTTGCCCGGGTTGTGCTGCCGCGCGTCCTGACCCTGGCCGAGATCACGGCACTGAATCGGCAGGCGATCGTGGAGACCGAGATCTTTGCCTTCGGGGGCTTGTGCGTCATGGCCGAGGGGCGCTGTGCGCTGTCGTCTTACGCCACCGGACAATCGCCGAATACGAACGGCGTCTGTTCGCCGGCCAGTCATGTTCGCTACGAACAGCGCAACGGCAAGCTGATCTCGCGCCTCGGCAAATTCATCATCGATAAGGTCGGTGACGGGATATCGGCCGGCTATCCGACTTTGTGCAAGGGCCGCTTCGTCGCCGACGGCTGCGCCGGTCACCTGTTCGAGGAACCGACCTCGCTCGATGCCATCGGCATGCTGCCAAAACTGGTCGCAACAGGCGCCCGCGCCTTGAAGATAGAGGGGCGCCAGCGCGGTCGCACCTATGTGGCGCGCGTGGTCGCCACCTTCCGGCAGGCCCTCGATGCGTTGGCCAACGGAGAGACCCCGCCTCATGACAACACCCTCGACACGCTGACCGAAGGGCAGCGCAAGACCTCCGGCGCTTACATGAAATCATGGCAATAAGCCCAGCGCCGGCTAAGGCCGCCCTGACCCTGGGCCCGCTGCTGTTCAATTGGCCGGCGCGGGAGCGACAAGATTTCTATGCGCGCATCGCCGACGAAGCGCCGGTTGATGCCGTCTGCCTGGGCGAGGTGGTCTGCGGCAAACGGACGCCGTTCTTCGCCGCCGATCTGCCGGCGATGGCAGAGCGATTGCGCCGGGCCGGTAAGCAAGTCGTCTGGTCCACGTTGGCTCTCGTGGTTGGCGGACGCGACGGTGAGGCGGTGCACGCTGTTTGCGCAGGAGCGGATGACGCGGCGGGGGACTTGGTTGAGGCCAATGATTTTGGCGCGGTCGCCCTGTTGGCGGGCCGGTCGCACGCCATCGGCCCCTTCGTCAATGTCTACAACGAGGGCACGCTGCACCACTTGGCGCTGAACGGCGCCCAGCGGATAACCTTACCCTTCGAGTTGCCCGGCCAATCGATTCGCGCCCTGGCCGCAGCAGCCGAGCCGGTGGAGCTGCCGGTGGAGCTGGAGGTACAGATCTTCGGGCGAACACCGCTGGCGATCTCGGCACGCTGCTATCACGCCCGGACGCAGGGCCGGAGCAAGAACGCCTGCGACTTTGTCTGTGACATGGACCCCGACGGCATGGATGTCGAGACCCTGGAGGGCCAGTCGTTCCTGGCCATCAACGGCACCCAGACCCTGTCGCACGCCATCGGCAACCTGGCGCGCGAGGTGCCTGAGCTCATGGGCATGGGCGTTGGCCGATTCCGTCTGTCGCCACACCAGATAGACATGGTAGCGGTCGCCAGAATCTTTCGCGCCGTGCTCGACGGCCGCATCGACGGCGCCGAGGCCGACGCACGGCTGGCTGAGCTGGCCCCGTTCGCACCGTTCGCCAACGGCTTTTTCCACGGCCACGAAGGCGCGGCACAGGTTGATCCCGACTCTGCTCTATCGGACTAACCGCGCCCTTTCCGGTGTTTCGTGGGACAGAGCATGCTAGCCTTGGCGCTGGCATGTTGGAGTCGGAAAAGTCGTGGAACTAATGCTCATTGTTACGGTGGTGGCGGCACTGGCCGTTGGCGCGCTTGTGGTATTGCTGTTGCGCGGCCGTGCGCGGGGTGACGCGGGGAATGCCGAGCTGGTCGGGCGCCTGACGCAGATGGCGGAAAGCCAGGTGGCGGTACAGGCACAACTGGCCGAGCGGCTGCAAGCGCAAGAAAAGGCGGTCAGCAAAGCCCTGGAGGACCGCCTGGGCGATTTCGCCAAGCGGATGGGCGACCGGTTGCAGGAATCGGCGACACAAAGCCAGACGACCCTGACCGATCTGCGCGAACGTCTGGCGGTGATCGACAAGGCACAGAAGAACATCACCGAGTTGTCGACCCAGGTGGTCGGCTTGCAGGACATCCTGGCCAACAAGCAAGCGCGCGGTGCCTTTGGCGAGGTGCAGCTGCGCGATATCGTGGAGGCCATCCTGCCGCCGTCGGCCTATAGCTTTCAGGAGACCCTGAGCAACGGCAAGCGGGCCGACTGCCTGCTGCGCCTGCCCAACCCGCCGGGGCCGATTGCCATCGATTCGAAATTTCCGCTGGAGAGTTATCAGGCCCTGCGCAATGCGCGCGACGAAACAGCCGTGACGGTAGCGCGGCGCACCTTTGCCACGGATGTGCGCAAGCATGTGCAGGACATCGCCGGGCGCTACATCGTCCCCGGTGAGACAGCCGAATCGGCCCTGATGTTCCTGCCCAGCGAGGCGGTCTATGCGGAGTTGCATGCCAATTTCCGCGAGGTGGTGGAGATCTCCTACCGCGCCCGGGTGTGGATCGTCTCGCCGACGACCCTGATGGCGACCCTGAATACGGTGCGGGCGGTGCTCAAGGACGTGCGCATGCGCGAACAGGCCGGAGTCATCCAGACGGAAGTGCGCATGCTGCTGAGCGATATCGTCCGCTTGGACGACCGGGTGGGCAAACTGCAACGCCACTTCGATTTGACCAGCGAGGACGTGCGCAACATCCGCATTTCCACCGACAAGGTGACCAAACGCGGCGAGCGCATCGAGGCGCTACAGCTCGAGGAAGGCGCTACCGAAGAAGACGCCTTGGTACCGCCGGCGCAACACCTGCCAGCCGATTAAAGAATCTTTCCCTCGAAGGGGTTGCGGCCTTCCCGGTCTTCGATCTCGACGACCCAAAGGTCCGGGTCCCGCTTGACCGTGCGTTCGATGTAGGCATCGGCATCGGCCTCCGGCACCAACTTTCCTTCCAGGGCCGGGAACCAGGCGAGGCGCCCTTCGAGATCCCGAGTCTGGCTTAGCAGCCGGCAGCCGGCTTCCAACTGGTTTAGCTTGAGAAGGACCAGGCCACCCATGGCTTCGCCCCGGCGGGCAATGGTCGCAGGTATGGCCTCGACGGCGCAGCGGCGTAAATGGGCCATGACCCAGAGTTTGGTCGGCAACCGATCATCGTCCATTCACCCGTCTCCCGGCCCCCTACTCTCGTTCTCGCTCTCCCGCTTGCGGCTTATCAGTCTGCGAGCCGCCGCGCAACGGTGATCCCAGAGCCGGGATTCCAGAGCCGCAAATGTCTTTAGTATTGGCCCGGCGTCTGTGGCATGTTCTGGCCCGCCGAGTCGCCCCTGTTCCCTCTAGTCGGAGTCGATTTCCCGCATGTCTTCAGAACGTGTCCTCTATAACTGCGATCGTTGCCCAGCCTACTGCTGTTCATACCCGCGGATCATCGTCAACAAGACGGATGTCAAACGCCTGGCCAAGCATTTCGGCATGGAGGTCGAGAAGGCGTACAAGAAGCTCACCAAGAAGGGCCACGAAAAGGGCGAGGTCGTCCTGCGGCACCAGAAGGACGAGCACTTCGGGACGATCTGCCAGTTCATCGACCCGGAGACGCGGGGCTGTACGGTCTATCACGCGCGGCCGAGGATCTGCCGCGACTTTCCCGGGACCAAACGCTGCGGCTACTACGAATTCCTGAAGTTCGAGCGCATGCTCCTGGAAGACCCGGACTACGTCTCCACCACCAACAGTGAATGACGGGACGATCGGGCCGGATTACCGGGTGATTTTCGATTAATACGTTTTCGATTAAGTCGCGTCTGCGCGCGCAATTAGACCGGGTGTAAGACACGCCGTCATCCCGGCCGGAGCGGTCGGTAGACCGTGGAGAGCCGGGATCCATGCTTTGGACACCACGCCGCGGCCCTATGGGTCCCGGATCGCAAGGCGCGTCAGCCGAAAACCGAAGGTTTCCGGCGCGCCTAACGTCCGGGACGACGGGCGGGGGAAGATTGCGAAGCCGTCGAATTTACGGAATCTATGAAGGAAAATATCTGTCTAATTATCTGTTATTATTATTGTTTCATATAATTAACCTATTTTCGATTAATCATCGCTTCGCGGGCTATGAATTCA